>JBIOHU010000165.1:0-4559 GCA_044449225.1 Gemmatimonadales bacterium
AACAAGAACCGCTCCACCGGCTGGGCATCCACCGCCGGCAAGTACGCATCGGCATTTGCCCTCGGCTCGAAGTTGTTCGCGCAGCGCGATCCGGCATTCGCCGCGGTGCTGCGCGCCCGCGCGGGCGCGGCGGATCGCGCCGGACTCGCCCATCCCGGCGTCTGCCAGACCGCGCCCGGGCATTCGCCCTACTTCTATGAAGAGGACAACTGGGTCGACGACATGGAGCTCGGTGCCGCGGAGCTGGCGGCGCTGACCGACGACCGCTCCCTGCTCGCGCAGGCGGCGTCCTACGCGGCACAGGAGCCGGTCACGCCGTGGATGGGCGCCGACACGGCGCGCCACTACGAGTGGTATCCCTGGCACAACAACGGCCACTTCGAGATCTGGCGCGACGCGGGGACGATGCACGACGCGACAGTACGACGTCGCATGGCCGACTACTATCGGCGAGGGCTGGAGGCCGTGGCCGGCCGCGCCGACAATGGATTTCGCATCGGCATTCCCTTCATCTGGTGCTCGAACAATCTCATGACGTCGTTCGCCACCCAGGCGCTCCTCTATCGGCGCATGACGGGGGACGAGCGCTATCGTGGCTACGAGCAGGCGGCGATCGACTGGTTGTTCGGCACGAATCCCTGGGGGGTATCGATGGTCATCGGCTACCCGCACGGCGGGGTCTGGGCCCACGATCCGCACTCCGCCATCGCGCCGCAGCTGGGCGTCCAGGCCCTGCTCGGCGGCCTGCTCGACGGCCCGGTCTATCGATCGATCTACGAGAACCTGAAGGGGATCTCCCTCCACGACGCCGACGAGTATGCGCGCTTCAACACTGGCCGCATGGTGTACCACGACGACATCGGCGACTACTCGACCAACGAGCCGATCATGGATGGGACGGCGAATTTGACGTACCTCCTCTCGGCACTCAGCGCACGGCGCTGAGTGCGTACGTGGGTAGGTGCTTCGCGTAGGTGGGTAGGTGGGTAGGTGCGAAACGACGAGGGCACACCGGGCTGGTTTCGGTGTGCCCATTCCGAATTCCTTCCCACCTACACACCTACGCACCTACGCACCTACTGTCCTTCACCCCCTCGCCAACGTCCTCCGCCTGTCGTATAGTCCGGTACGCGTTCCAGTCGACCCATCTCACGACTGCGAGGCTGGCATGTCCACGACCGTTCCACCACGCGACGGCGACCGCCCGGCAGGGTCGTCCCCACGCTCTCCACTCGTCGACGAGGAAGCGCTGCGCCTCGCCTTCCTCGCCGAGTATCCAGCTCTTGCAGTCGAGGCGCGCACGGATCTCGGTGCTGACGCAGCGGCGTTGGGCCCCAAGGTCGTCGAGGGGGCCTTCGTCCGTGCCTGGGACGCGCGCCAGCGCATCGCTTCGCCTGATGCGCTGCGGGCATTCCTCGTGGACGACGTACATCACGCCGCGGCCCGCGCGCTGAGCCGGCGTGCCGCCGCCCACCGCTTCGTGGGAAGCGACACTCACGCGACGACTCACGCCGAGCACGCCGCCAAAACCGGCGAGGTGAACCCCGCCGAATCGTGGCAGCGCATCCTCAGCGCCGTGCACGGCGAGCCGCATACCCAGCACGCCCTCGACGAGGCGGCGGCGATCTCACGCCACGAAGCGGCCGAACACATCGCCGGTGCGACGAAGGAGCGTTCGGTGTGGCTTGTGCTCGGTATCGGCGCCGTCGCGCTCGCGGCAGTGATCGCCATCGGGTTCCTGGTGGATCGGGCCGGCGCCGACGACAGTGCGTCGAGCGCGGTGAATGCGTCGGACGCTCGTGTCGTCAGCTCGCTGGCCGCCCAGGTTGGCATCGTCACCCTCGACGACGGGACGAAGGTTCGGCTGGCCCCCGACTCCAAGCTGTTCATCCCGAAGGCGTTCGGCGGCAAGCTGCGCGCGGTGAAGCTCGAGGGCGCGGCAGCTTTCGACGTGGCCAAGGGCCGCGACAGGGATTTCCGCGTCCTCGCCGGCAACTCGATGATCGTCGCGAAGGGGACCGCTTTCACCGTTCGCGACTATCCGGCAGACAGCGCGGTGACGGTCGTCGTGACCGAGGGCGCGGTGGAGGTACGTCAGGGAAAGACGGTGAGCCCGCTTCAGGCCAACTCCGCGTTGGTGATGCGGGCGAATGCGGCGCCGCGGATCGCCTCGGCGGAGGAGCGTGATGCCGCCGACGCCTGGCGCACGGGAACGCTCGCGATCACCAATCTCCCCCTGCGCGACGTGCTCCCGCAGCTCTCGCGGTGGTACGGACTGTACGTGACGGTCGTCGACACTTCGTTACTCGCCCGGACTGTGACGTTGCGGGCATCCATCGACTCGTCTCACCAGGCAATCCGGGCCATCGAGCAGAGCGCCAAGGTGGAATTCGGGTACCAGGGGCAGGCGATGGTCTTCCGGGACGCCTCGACGGCGGCGAAAAAGCACTCACTGGAAAGCGAAGGGACAAATAGTCAAAGTTTTTATTGACAAATGCTCCGCATGGGCTCATTCTTGGGCCGGTCCCGACGGCGTCTGCCGCCCGGACCGGCCCACGCTCATCTGGAGGAAGCTCGAATGTCGTCCCGTCAGAGACTCACCCGCGCCGTCGCCGCCGCGGCCCTCGTCGTCGCCCCCCTCGCCCTCGCGCAACCGGCCGCCGCACAACAGGCTGCCAGGCTCGACGACCCGACCATCGTCGCCATCTTCGATGCCGCCAACAGCTGGGACATCCAGACCGGGCAGCTGGCCGAGAAGAAAGGCACGACCAAGGCGGTCCGCGACTACGGGGCGATGCTGAGCCGGGATCACACCGCCGTGCGCCAGATGGGACGCGACCTGGCGAAGAAGCTGGGCGTGACACCCACCCCCCCGAAGAATTTCGCAATGGCGAAAGACCATGCCGCCGCAGTCGCGACGCTCGACGGCGCGAGCGGGAAGGCGTTCGACCGCGCTTTTCTCCAGCACGAGGTGGCCTTCCACAAGGCCGTCATCGATGCCATGAACTCCACCTTTCTCCCCTCCCTTCAGAATGAGGAAGTGAAGGACCTGGTGAAGAAGGTCGAGCCGGCGTTCAACGCTCACATGCTGGCTGCGCAGAACCTGCTGGACAAAATGGCGAAGTAGGTTCCGCACGAGCGCCGTTCGGCGCGAGGGCGAGTCACCCTCGCGTCGAGCGAAAGCCGTCAGGGCGCTGTACGCCGCACAGCGTTGGGCGCCCTGGCCGCGTATGTTCTCGGCAGATGTCCTATCCGCGCGCTCTCGAAGATCGACCGTCCGCTGCGCCGTCGGCCCGGCGGCTGCAGGCCGTCGCCCGCGTAGCGGCTGGCGTCGTGGCATTGGCGCTCATCGCCGGCTGTGGACGCGACCGGCCCAAGCCAGCTCCGCCACGTCCTTTTCTCGTGTATGTCGCTGCGTCCATCGCCCAGCCGATGCGCGCCGCGCTCGACTCTTTCGCCACGCGCAGCGGGTCGCCGTACGAGCTCGAGGTCGCATCGAGCCTCGAGCTCGTTCGCCGGGTCACCGCGATGAACGGCGATCCCGACGTCATCGCCCTCGCCGATCCCGGGCTGTTCGCCTCGCTGCTCGAGCCACGCGTGGGCACCTGGCACGCGCTGTTCGCGCGGAACCGGATCGTGCTCGCCTATACCACGCGTTCGCGCGGCGCCGCGGCGATCACGTCGTCGAACTGGTGGACCATCCTCGAGCGCCCGGGTATCGAAGTCGGACGCGCCGATCCAGCGACCGATCCGTCCGGATATCGCACGCTCTTCGTCTGGCAGCTCGCGGCGCGGCACTACGGCATTCCGGACCTGCCCGCGCGCATGCTCCGCGCCGCGCCCGAGCGCAACGTCCGTCCGCGAGAGGCGGATCAGGTCGCGCTCCTCCAGGCTGGTGAGCTCGACTACATCTGGACCTACGAGAATCTGGCGCGGTCGATGGGGCTTCGCTTCGTCCGTCTGCCGGACGAGATCGATCTCGGCGAGGCGGCCGACTCGGCGGGCTACGCGTTCGCCAGCGCGCGCGTGCCGGGCGCGCGGGTCGGTGACACGATCGTCGTGCGCGGCGAGCCGATCCTCTTCGCGGTGTCGGTGCCGACGCGGGCCACTCACGGACGCGCCGGAACGAACTTCGTCGCGTACCTGCTCTCGCCGACCGGACGCCGCATCCTGCGCGGCGCCAGCCTCGACGCGCTGGAGCAGCCGGTGATCGTCGGCAGACGAGCGCCGGCTCTCGTCGTCGAGGCGGCCGACGCACGCGGACCCTGACGCCGCCGTGCACTCAACGCGTGGTGCTGCCCGGTCGTATATTCTCGAAATGCCTTTCGATCATCATCCCCGCGGCGCGACGTTCTTCTTGCGCGTCCTCGCCGGTGTTGCGCTGCTGGCACTCGTTCCCTCTGTCGCCGCCGCCCAGTCGGGCGCGGTGAGTGGCACGGTGCGCGGGAGCGATGGTCTCCCACTCAATGGCGCCAGAGTGTCGGTGGCGCTGCCCGCGCGCGTGGCGACGACCGATCAGGATGGCCGTTACGCGCTGCGCGAGCTGCCGGCCGGCCACT
>JBIOHU010000166.1:0-4486 GCA_044449225.1 Gemmatimonadales bacterium
GTCGAGGATCGTCCCCGGAACCTCGCCCCGCAGCACGAGCTCGCGCCCGCCGGCGCACCACGCTGCCGCACAGACGAACCGCGCCCGCCGGTCGGCGATGCCGTGCAGCCGCGCCAGCAGCAGGGCGTTGTTCGCCGCATCGAGCGCCCGGCCGGAGAGATCGGTCCGACCGCTCCATCGTTTGCTGCGCACTCCGGGCGCACCGCCGAGCGCCATCACCTCGAGTCCTGAATCGTCGGCTACCACGGTGCGCCCTCCGGCGCGCGCCGCGAACCAGCGCGCCTTCGCCAAGGCGTTCCCCTCGAAGGTCTCGTGGACCTCCAGCCCTTCCTCCTCCGGCGATTCCGGAATCCCCGCCTTCGCGGGATCGATCGCCGCGATGCCGGCGTCGGCGAACAGCGCCCGCAGCTCGCGCAACTTTCCGGCATTGCGCGTCGCAACCACCCACGGCTCCCCGTTCACCACGGGTGGCCTCACGACCTCAATCGCCGGCGAGCCCGAGCGCCGCGCGCTGGCGCGCGTCGAGCTGTACCAGCCCTGCGGTTGCGAGGTCGAGTAGCCGGTCGAGGCCCGCCCTGTCGAAGGTCGCATTTTCCGCCGTGCCCTGCACTTCCACGAACCGTCCCTCGCTGCTCATGACGACGTTCATGTCCACGTCGGCGACGACGTCCTCGATGTACTCGAGGTCCAGCCGCGGCTCGCCGCGCACGACGCCCACGCTCACTCCCGCCACCCGGCGCCGCACGGGCGAGCGCTTCAGCTTGTTCCGCTCGACCATCCAGGCGAAGGCATCGTGCACCGCCACCGACGCGCCGGTGATGGCTGCGGTTCGCGTGCCGCCATCCGCCTGCAGCACGTCGCAGTCAATCTTCACCGTGTACTCGCCCCAGGCGAAGTCGTCGAGCATCGCCCGCATGCTGCGACCGATCAGTCGCTGGATCTCCTGGGTGCGGCCGCCGACCTGGCCCCGCTCGCGCGACGTCCGAGTCTTCGTGGCGCGCGGCAGCATGGCGTACTCCGCCGTCAGCCATCCTTCGCCGCGTCCACGCCGCCAGCCGGGCACGCCGTCTTCCACCGATGCCGTACACAGCACGCGCGTCTGGCCGAAGGAGACGAGGCACGAGCCTTCGGCGTAGGCGGCCACGCCCCGCTCGAGGGTGACTGGGCGGAGTGCGTCGGACTGGCGTCCGACGCGTACGGGATCAACTGGCTGGGAGGCCACGGAGACGGAGGATGATGTTGGTGGTGGACTGGCCGGGCGTGAGGGGAATGATCCGAACCTCGCCACCCCAACCGCGCACTTCGCGCGCGCCGACGATCGTGTCCTCAACATAATCGCCCCCCTTCACGAGCACGTCGGGTCGGAGCTGGAGGATGATCTCGAACGGCGTGTCCTGCTCGAAGACGACGACACAGTCCACCATCTCGAACGCGGCGAGCACATAGGCGCGCTCGGCTTCCGAGCGGACGGGCCGTTCGGCGCCCTTCAATCGGCGGACGGAGGCGTCGCTGTTGATGGCCACGAGGAGCCGGTCGCCCGCTTGGCGCGCGCCGAGGAGCAGGTCGACGTGGCCGGGATGAACCAGATCGAACACGCCATTCGTGAACGCAATCCGTCCGGGCTGCCGCTCACGCCATCGCCGTGCTGCGCTCCAGTCGCAGATCTTGCCCGCCGGGTCGCGGACCGGCGTCCCACCCGTCAAAAGATTCCTTCGGCGTGCGGATTGAAATGCAGGTCGCGCACGGTCAGCGGCAGCTCCACGTGCTCGTAGTATTCGGACTCGAGCTCGATGTGGCGGCCGTCGCGCTGCAGGGTGACGAGGCCGGCCGCCTCGGGAAGTCCGAGCGAATCGGCCTGCTCGCGGAGATGGCGCAGGATCACGGCGTCGTTGTTGTGTGCGGCGAATCGGACTTCCTGCCGCATGGCGTCCTGATACTGATAGAACCGGAAGTACACCTCGCCGATGTTCACGCCGAAGTAGACGATCGCCGCGAGCACGAGCAGGGTGAACAGACATCCGAGGGAGCTGCCCCCGCGTCTATTTCTCACCATTGTGACTGCGCTCCTTCGATCAGGTCATTGACGATGCGCTTGATCGCATCGCGGCGGCCGCCCGCCTCGTCGCGCTCGGCGTACTCGCCTTCCGCGCGAAGTCCCTTCCGCTCGAAGATCGTCTTGCCGGTCGTCTGGTCGACGATCTGCACGTCGACGGTCAACTGCAGGCGACGCCGCGAGGTCACCGCCTGGGTGTCGTTCGCGTTCACTCCGACCGGAACGTCGACGTCGTAGGTGCGAATGACGCCCCGCACGAGCGCATCCGCCTTGTCCTCCGCGGCGTCGCGCACGCCGAGCCGCGACCGCAGGTCCTTGCGCATCGCGTCGAACAGCTCGCGCTGGAGGTCCGGAGATGGCGTCTCGTTGTCGAAGGGAAGGATGGCGAGCGTATGAATGTGCGCCGGCAGCCCGCCTCCCGCGAAGCCGTAGTGCGTGACGCAGGAGGCCAGCAGCAGCAGCGGCAGCATCGCCGGCAGCCAGCGCCTTCTACGGACGCCAGATCGCAGGATCGAACGGAGCAACGGCATCGGACTGTTGAATGACGAGCGAGAGAATGCGGCGGGAGGCCTCGTTGCGATACTCGACGTGCTGGTCGGCCGATCGCTCGACCCACTCCTGGAGTCGACCATGCTCCACACGTTCAAGACGCGTCAGGGTGTCTCCACGGAACGTCACTCGCCAATGGACGGGTGATCCAATGTCGGCCCGCACCGTGCCGGCGTCAACGCGCACCACGGTATCGCGCTCGGCGGGGAGGTCCAGCCGGCCGAGCGCCGCCCAGAGCAGGGCACGCGGGGGCACGAGCTTCCGGGCCATGTCCGGCCCCGGCACACGGAGAGAGTCGCCGACCAGCACGGCCGCGCCGCCACCGAAGCCGCCGCCGCGAAAGAAGTCGAGTCGAACGCTGTCGGGCGAGGCGATACGGGCGACGCCGTCTCCGCGCGCCGTCATGTCGCCGTCGCGCAGCTCCCACTTGAAGCTGATCTTCCGGTTGCCAGATGGAAGATCGCCTGCCGGCAGCCGCTCGACCGGCGCCGGAGCACCCGCCAACGGATGGATCCGGGGAGGCGCACAGGCGGCCAACGACGCGGCGAAGACGATGGCGGCGCTTCCGAGCCGGCTAGCGGATGGTGATCCGGACAATGCGGTCTCCCTGAACGATGCGGTCCAGGACGGAGCCGCCGCTGCGGAGCTGTCCAAAGACTGTGTAGCCGCCGTCGAGATGGGGCTGCGGGGAATGAGTGACGAAGAACTGGCTGCCGCCGGTATTCGGCCCCGACAGCGCCATGCCGAGCGTCCCACGGAGATACCGGTGACGATCGATCTCGTCGCGAATGGCGTAGCCCGGCCCACCGTTGCCGTCGCCGCGTGGATCGCCTCCCTGCACCACGAAGTTGGGAACGACGCGATGAAAGCGCTGTCCATCGAAATAGCCGCGTCGCGCCAGGGTGACGAAGTTGTGAACGGTGAGGGGCGCGTCGGCCGCGAAGAGAACGAGCTCCATCGTGCCGCGATCGGTCTCGATGCGAGCCACAGGCGCCGGACGCGACCGGTACTCGCTCACCCGGGCCTCATACCAGGCGAGCGGCTGCGGGGTTCCCGCGGAGTCGCGCCAGCCCGCGAATCGCGCCAGTCGCGACGCCGCGATACGCTCGAGGGGATTTGTCGGCCGCGGCAGCGCCGACAGCCTCGCCCTCAGTCCATCGGGCAACGAGTCGCCGACGCGCGCGATGGCGGAGTCGGTCAGCGTCCAGAAGGCGAGTCGGGCATCGGCGTCGCCGTCGCGACGCGCGAGTGGGTAGGACTCGAGCGCGAGTGCGAGATCTTCCGTGCTGGCTCCGTTCGCCAATCCACCGAGCGCCGCCGCTCGTACGTCGACGTCGCGATCGCGCAGCGCCGCGCGCAACGAGCTGCGCACCTGCTCGCGCGCGGTCGCACTGTCGCCGAGCGATGCCAGCGCACCGGCCGCCGCGGTACGCACCCGCGCGTCCCGGTCGGCCATCCAGCCGGCAAGGCGGCGGGCGGCGCCGGTGGCGGCGCCGTGTGCATCGAGCCCCACGGCAGCGGCGCGATAGCGCCAGTCGGCACTGCTGCCCCAGCTGCGCGTCGGGGCGAGCGAGATGCCCTGCCCTGCCGCCCCCTCCGCGACGGCGCTCTGCACCACGAGCGACCGGTCGCCATCGAAGGCCTCGGTCCACGCCGCGCTGGACGAATCCATCGCCGGCCCGAGCGACTGCGCCGCGGCGAGACGGACGCCGGCGTCCGGATCGCGCAGCGCCGCCAGGAGCTCAGCGCGCGATGCACGCCCATAGCCGGCGAGCGAGCGTACTGCATTGATGCGCACCCGCGTCGAGCTGTCCGTCGCCAGGTCGACGAGGGCGCGGCGTGCCGAATTGCCGAGCGAGTCGCCGGCCAGCGCCTTTGCGAGAC
>JBIOHU010000167.1:0-4476 GCA_044449225.1 Gemmatimonadales bacterium
CGGCTCCGCGACAGCCGCCCCGACATCGTGTTCAATATCGCCGAAGGTCTCCGCGCCCCGAATCGCGAGGCGCACGTCCCGGCGTTCTGCGAGTTCTACGGCGTCCCGTACTCCGGCAGCGATCCGTTCACGCTCGCTCTCTCGCTCGACAAGGCGCGGACGAAGGAGGTCCTGCGCGCTCACGGGGTGCCGACGGCCGAGTGGACGCTCGTGCGATCGGTGACGGGGATCACCACGCTCCTCGACCGGTCGCCGTGCTACCCGCTCTTCGCCAAGCCGGTGCACGAGGGATCCTCGAAGGGAATCACCGAGCGCAGCTTCATCGACTCGCCGGCGGCCCTGCGCCCCGTGGTGGCCGATCTGCTCGAGCGCTATCAGCAGCCGGTGATCGTCGAGCGCTACCTGCCCGGCGCCGAGTTCACCTGCGGGGTCCTCGGTAACGGTCCCGAGGCGCGGGTGCTTCCGATCGTCGGGATGAACTTCGGGTCGCTCCCCGCTGGCGCCCTTCCGATCTACGGCTTCGAAGCGAAGTGGCTGTGGGATCGCGCCGACCGGCCGCTCGAGATCTTCGAGTGCCCGGCGCGCATCGACGGCTCGCTCCGCGCCGAGATCGAGGACGTCGTTCTGCGCTCGTACGCCGCCCTCGGCTGCCGCGACTGGTCGCGCATCGACATACGGCTCGATGCCGGCGGGCGCCCCAACGTCGTCGAGGTGAATCCGCTGCCGGGCATCCTTCCCGATCCCTCCGACAACTCCTGTCTCCCCAAGGCGGCCCGCGCCGCAGGGCTCGACTACGACTCGTTGATCGGCGCCTGTCTGCAGTCGGCCGCCACGCGACATGGCGTCGCCCTCCGCCGGGAGGCCGCGTGAAGGTCGGCATCCTGTTCGACGGCGCCAGCGCGACGGCGCCCGATCAACTCATCACCGGCACGGTGGACGCCGTCGCCGCCGAGCTCGCGAGCGAGGGCAACGAGATCCTCAGTCTTCCCGTGCACGACGACGCGAAGTGGATCGAGAAGCTCCGTCGCGCCCGCGTCGACCTCGTCTTCAACCTCTGCGAGTCCATCGACGGCGTCGCCGCCCAGGAGCCGCCCGTCATCTCCGTGCTCGAGCTGCTGGGGATCCCGTACAGCGGAAGCTCGAGCTGGTCCGCCGCCTTCTGTCTCCGCAAGCATCTCGTCAATGCCGTGCTCGATCGGGCCGGACTGCCCGTGCCGAAGTTCGCCGTCGTGCGACGCGGGGGCGCCGTCACCTCGGTCGGCTTCCCGGCGATCTGCAAGCCGGCCGCCGAGGATGCGAGCATCGGCGTCGAGCAGCGGTCCGTGGTGCGCACCATGCGTCAACTCACCGAGCGTGTGGATGCGATGCTCCAGCGGTGGGACGAGGTCCTCGTCCAGCGCTACGTCGAGGGACGTGAGGTGAACGTCGGGATTCTCGGCGACGCCGTGCTGCCGATCGCCGAGATCGACTTCGGCCGCATGCCCAAGGGAATGTGGCGGATCGTCAGCTACCGCTCCAAGTGGGAGACCGGGTCCGACGAGGATCTCGGCTCGTCGCCCCGCTGTCCGGCGCGGCTGCCGGCCGCCGTCGCGGTCCACCTGCGACGCGTCGCCGTCGCTGCCTGGCGGATCGTCGGCGGTGGGGGCTACGGCCGCGTCGACATGCGCATCGATGAGCGGGGGCGGCCGTGGATCCTGGAGGTCAACGCGAACCCCGACCTCGCACCCGACGCCGGCCTGGCGCGGATGGCCCGCGTCGCGGGCATCGAGTACGGAGCGCTGGTGCGGCGCGTCTGCGAGCTCGGGCTCGCGCGCTCCCACGACGGGGTCACGACCGCCGACGGCTGGTCGCTCGCACAGCGCCTCTCCGGCGTCACGGCGAGCACGCTCGCCGAGCTGGACCTCTTCGCCGGCGAGGCGTAGCGACGATGCGACTTGGCGCCCTCCGATCACGCGATCGTTCGCGGCTCGCCGAACTCCTGGTGGCCACGGGAGCGTTTCACGCCGACGAGGTCGACGTCGCGCTCTCGCTGTTCGACCTCTCCCAGGCGCCGAACGCGGCCGACACTGACGGTTACGAGTTCCTCGGTGCCTTCGACGGCGAGCGGTTGGAGGGCTATGCCTGCTTCGGCGCCACGCCGGTGACCGAAGGCACGTACGACCTGTACTGGCTCGCGGTGGACCCCGCGCAACAGGGGCGCGGCCTCGGCCGCGCCCTCGTGCGGGCAGTCGAAGCGAAACTGATCGAGCGGGGAGCGCGTCTCCTCGTCGTCGAGACGTCGTCGCGCGAGGAGTACGCGGGCACCCGACGGTTTTACGCGCGCAGCGGCTATGTCGAGGCCGCCCGCGTGCGCGATTTCTACGCTCCGGCGGATGACCGGATCGTACTCACCACACGCCTCACCACACGGTAGCGCGGAGTAGCGACGCGATGAGCGACTGGCAGAAGATCCTGCGTGACGACAGCATCAGCACGCTCGGGGAGCTCAAGGCATATGTGGCGGAGCGATTCGGCGCCGACGCGGCGGAACGGGAGATCGACGTCGAGGCGCTCGGCCCGGCGTTCGACAACTTCCAGATGCGCATCACGCGCGAATCGCTCAGCCAGATCAAGGACATCGGCGACGCGAACTGGAACCAGTTCATCCCCTCGGTGCAGGAGCTGGAGATCGTCGACGGCGTCATCGACTCGCTCGACGAGGACGGCGACTCGCCGGTGCCGAACATCACTCACCGCTATCCCGACCGCGTTCTCTTCCTCGTCAGTCCGGTCTGCGCCAGCTACTGCCGATTCTGCACGCGGCGCCGCAAGGTGGGCGACCCGGAGAAGATCCCGCTCAACCAGTACGAGTCCGCGTTCGAGTACATCGCCGCGCATCCCGAGGTCCGCGACGTCATCATGTCCGGGGGCGACCCGATGATGTTGAGCGACCGCCGCCTGGAGTACATCCTCCAGCGGCTGCGCGCGATCCCGCACGTCGAGATCATCCGGCTGGGAAGCCGCATCACCTCGCACCTTCCCGAGCGCATCACGCCGGAATTCTGCGAGATGGTGCAGAAGTATCACCCCATCTACATGAACACCCACTTCAACCACCCGAGCGAGCTCACGCCGGCCGCGGTGGCCGCACTCGACCGCCTGTCGCGCGTCGGCGTCGTGCTCGGCTGCCAGACGGTATTGCTGAAGGGGGTGAACGACGACCCGGCGGTGATGATGAAGCTGATGCACGAGCTGCTGAAGGCGCGCGTGCGTCCCTATTACATCTACATGGCCGACCAGGTCGCCGGTGGAGAGCACTTCCGCACGACCGTTCAGAAAGGGCTGGAGATCATGAAGGCGCTCCGCGGGTGGACGTCGGGGCTCGCCGTGCCGCAGTTCGTCATCGACGCGCCGGGCGGCGGCGGCAAGGTACCGCTCCTTCCCGAGTACGTCGAGGAGATCAACGACGACGAGGTGATCTTCCGCAACTACGAGGGAAAGCGGTTCACCTACAAGCAGCCGAAGGTCGCGGTTCCCGACATGGCGCCGGGCATCGCGGCGGAGACGAGCGACGTCGTGCCGATCGAGGCGGGAAAGACTTCCAAGAAGCGCACGGCGCGGCGGAGAAAGTCGGCCTCCGGCTGAGCCGGCCGCTCAGGCGCGCTCACGCCGGCTCCCGTCGGGGAGCCGGCTCTTCACCTCGGCCAGCACCTCGGCCGGAATGCCGTACCCTTCCTCGGTCGATGGAAAGGTGCGGCCCCGCACGTCGGTGGCCCACCTCCGTACCGCCTCCACGAACACTTCGTGCGCAGACGCATACCGCCGCACGAATCGCGCGCGTGGTCCCTCGCCGTAGCCGAGCAGGTCGTGATAGACGAGTACCTGCCCGTCCGTTCCCCCGCCGGCGCCAATGCCGATGACCGGGATGCCCACCCGTTCGGCGATCAGCGTCCCGATCTCCGACGGCACCGCTTCCACGACGAGCGCGGCGCAGCCGGCCGCCTCGAGCTCCTCCGCGCCCGCGATGATCGCCAGCGCCTGCTCCACGTCGCGCCCCTGCGCGCGATAGCCCTCGGGGGCCGACACCGACTGTGGCAGCAGCCCCACGTGGCCGACGACGGGAATGCCCGCCGCGACTATCGCTCGCACGCGAGGCAGCATCGAGTCGGCTCCTTCGAGCTTCACCGCATCGCAACCGCCATCGTCCACGAACCGGCGCGCCGTCGCGACCGCCGAGTCGTCGCTCGATTCGTAGCTGCCAAAGGGCAGGTCGCCGACGACGGGAAGGTCGTGCACCGCCCGCCGTACCGCCCGCGTGAGCACCAGCAGCTCATCCACCGTGATCTCGCGCGTCGTCGGATAGCCGAGCACCGTCATCGCCCCCGAATCGCCGACGAGCACCACGTCGACTCCAGCCGCCACGGCCACTCGCCCTGACGGGTAGTCGTACGCCGTCAGCATGACGATCGGCTCGCCGCGTCGGTGCGAGTCGTCCAG
>JBIOHU010000168.1:0-4427 GCA_044449225.1 Gemmatimonadales bacterium
CACCCCACCCGCGCGTGTTCGCCTCGTGAACATCGCTGAGCTCAAACGAAGGTCGATGCCCGAGTTGCACGGCATGGCGGACTCGCTCGCCGTTGCCGCTCACGACGCACTCGGCCGTCAGGAGCTGATCTTCCGCATCGAGCAGCGCCTGCTCGACGATGCGGAGACGCTCGTCGGTGAAGGGGTGCTCGAGGTGCTCCCCGAGGGGTACGGGTTCCTGCGGAGCCAGGACTGGAACTATCTCTACAGCCCCGACGACATCTACGTCTCGCCGTCGCAGATCAAGCGGTTCGACTTGCGCACGGGCGACACCGTGGCGGGCCAGGTGCGCCCGCCGAAGGAGTGGGAGCGATACCTGGCGCTCCTCAAGGTGGAGAGCGTGAACGGCGGCGAGCCGGAGGCGGCCAAGGCCCGCATCACCTTCGACAACCTGCGTCCGCGCTATCCCGACGGGCGGCTGCGGCTGGAGTCGAAGGACGGCGACCTGAGCATGCGAGTGATGGACCTCATCGCGCCGATCGGAAAGGGACAGCGGGGGCTCATCGTCGCGCCGCCACGCGCTGGAAAGACGATCCTCCTTCAGAAGATCGCCAACGCCCTCACCGAGAACCATCCCGAAGTCACCCTCATCGTCCTGCTGATCGACGAGCGGCCGGAGGAGGTGACGGACATGCAGCGAGAGGTGCGCGGCGAAGTGATCAGCTCCACCTTCGACGAGGATGCGACGCGGCACGTTCAGGTGGCCGACATGGTGATCGAGAAGGCGAAGCGGCTCGTCGAGTCGGGCAAGGACGTCGTCATCCTGCTCGACTCGATCACGCGGCTGGGCCGCGCGCACAACACGGTGATTCCGAGCGGCGGAAAGATCATGTCGGGGGGACTCGACGCGAAGGCGATGGAGAAGCCGAAGAAGTTCTTCGGCGCGGCGCGGAACATCGACGGCGGCGGGTCGCTCACGATCATCGCCACGGCGCTGATCGAGACCGGATCGCGCGCCGACGAGATGATCTTCGAGGAGTTCAAGGGCACGGGGAACATGGAGCTCGTGCTGGCGCGCGAAATCGCTGAAAAGCGGATCTACCCGGCGATCGACATCAACCGGTCGGGGACGCGCAAGGAGGAGCTGCTGTTCACGCCGGAAGAGCTGAACCGCGTGACACTGCTGCGGACCTTCCTCGCCGACATGCCGGAAGCGGAGGCGATCGAATTCCTCCTGAAGCAGATGGCGCGGTCGAAGGACAATCGGGAGTTCTTCGTGCAGATGCGCGAAGGGTGAGCGGCGAGCGATGACGGCAGTCCCCGAGACGCGCGGCCGATGGATGGCGATCGACTGGGGCGAGCGGCGCATCGGCCTGGCGATCAGCGATCCGACGGGAACCATCGCCAGCCCGGCCGGCGTGATCGAGCGTCGCGCCGGCAAGCGGGCGCCGGTCGCCGAGCTGGTGCGCCGCGCCGCGGCGCTGGAGGCGAGGGGCGTCGTGATGGGATTGCCCCTCGACGGCAACGGCGACGAGACCGGCCGATCGATCGAATGCCGCCGCGTCGCCGCGGAGCTGGCGCGCCGAACGGCGCTGCCGGTCGCGCTGCTGGACGAACGCTACACGACTGCGGTGGCGCTCCGCGCGGTGCGCGACATGGGCGGACGCACCCGCGGCCGGAAAGGCGAGGTCGATGCCCTGGCGGCGACGGTGCTGCTGCAGCAGGCGCTACGCATGTCGTCGCTCCCCACCGTGAATTCCACCGCCGAGGAACCGGGCGATGCCGACGCGACTCCGTAAGGGCTACCGCGGGCGCGGACATCCCGGCCGGCGGCGGCTCGCGATCGCCCTCGTGCTCGTCGCGATCGTCGCGCTCGGGCTGTTCCTGTCCTGTCGCGGGAGCGGCAATGGAGAGACCCGCGTCGTCGTTCCACGCGGCGCGACGCTGCGGATGGCGGCCGATTCCCTCGAAGCACACGGCGTGATCCAGAGCGCGACGGCGTTCCGCTTCTACGCGCTCCTGCGGCGCGGCAACCGATCGATTCGTGCCGGCACCTACGTGTTCAGGCGCGGTGGCCGGTGGAGCGCCGTCCTGGACGATCTGCGGGGAGGCAAGGGGATCGAGCACAGCATCACCATTCCCGAAGGCTGGTCGCTCGCCCAGATCGTTCCGCAGCTCACGCGCGTGCTCGGCGTGCCGATGGATTCGGTGACGGCAGCGGTCCGCGATACCGCGCTGCTCCACCGGTTGGACCTGCCGACGCCGACGCTGGAGGGCAATCTGTTCCCTGACACGTACGTGTTTCCGGATGGCACGACGGCACGACTCGCGGTCCAGACGATGGTCGCGC
The DNA here is from genome assembly GCA_044449225.1 of Gemmatimonadales bacterium. Lineage (GTDB taxonomy): Bacteria > Gemmatimonadota > Gemmatimonadetes > Gemmatimonadales > Gemmatimonadaceae > AG11. The sequence continues at coordinate 2,330 of JBIOHU010000168.1, forward strand.
GGTTCCAACGGGTGTGGCAGCCGGAATGGGACGACCAGCTCCGCCAGCGCGCGTTGAGCCGCAACGACGTGATGGCGCTCGCGGCGATCGTGGAGAAGGAAGCGAAGCGGCCGGAAGAGCGGCCGGTGATCGCCGCGGTCTACCTCAACCGGCTGAAGGCAGGAATGCTGCTTCAGGCGGATCCGACGGTGCAGTACGCGATCGGCCACCACGTTGCGCGCGTGTACTACAAGGATCTGACGATCGACTCGCCCTACAACACCTATCGGTACAAGGGGCTTCCCCCCGGTCCGATCGCCTCGCCAGGCAAGCCGTCGATCGTCGCCGCGCTGTATCCGGCGAACGTGCCGTACCGGTACTTCGTGGCGTTTCCGGACGGACACCACCAATTCACGACGAGCTTCGCGGCGCACGCCGTCGCGGTGAAGGCGGCGCGAAGACAGTGGGACTCGGTGACGGCGGTGCGCCACGACGCGACGCATGGCACGCCGGCGAGCCTGCTGCCGCCGGCAGGGCGGTGACGCCGGCGCGACGGCTCGATCCGTCGGCACTGCGACTGATCGCCGTCACCGACTCGCTGCGTGAAGGGATCGACGATCTGGCGCGGCGAGCGGCCGCGGCCGTCGCGGGCGGGGCGACGATGCTGCAGCTGCGGCTGCCGGACGAGTCGCCGCGGCTGCTCGTCGAGGCGGCACGGGCGCTGCGCGCCGCGGCGCCGTCGGTGCCGCTGCTGGTCTGCGACCGCGCCGACGTCGCGCTGGCAGCCGATGCCGACGGAGTCCACCTGGCGAGCGACGAGATCACGCCGGCCGCCCTGCGGCTCGCCGTGCCCTCGGGCTTCGTCATCGGCACCTCGGTCTGCGGCGAGGAAGAGATCGAGCGGACGGCGGGGGCCGACTACGCCGCCATCGGGCCCGTGTTCGCGACGGCGAGTCGTTCGGCGGGTAGCGGCTTCGAGCTCGGGGTGCCGCGGTTCGCCGAGCTGGCGCGTGCGTGCCCGGTTCCCGCCGTGGCGGTCGGCGGCATCTCGCCGGCGAATGCGGCGGCGCTGATGGACGCGGGGGCGAAAGGAGTGACGGTGATCAGCGCGCTGTTCGGTGCGAGCGACCCGACGCAGGCCGCGCGCGCGCTCCGCGCCGTCCTGGACGCCAGCGGAAGATGATGTCGGGGACGTGGGTCTCGTCGCGGCCAGGCTGGCGGGAGATGTAGGGCTCGCGCCACCGGGCGATGCGGCGGTGCGCCGTCATCACCTGCTTCCACACCGGAGGAAGGAGAAAGAGATCCACGAGGGTGGGATCGAACTGCGCTCCGCGTCCGTCGAGCAGGACCTGGCGCGCCTGCTCCACCGAGCGTGCAGCGCCGTACTGGCGGCGGTGGGTGATGGCGTCGAAGCTATCGGCGATGGCGACGACGCGCGCGGCGAGGGGGATGCGCCGCCCCTTGAGTCCGCGAGGGTAGCCCGATCCGTTCCAGTGTTCGTGATGGGAGAGGACACCATCCCCGAGCTCGGGATAGAAGCCGGTGAGGGGCTGCAGCACGTCGGCACCGCGGCGAGGATGAGTCGTGACGGCGCGCCGCTCTTCAGGCGTGAGCTTTTTCACGTCGTGAATGATGTCGAACAGCGCCTCGTGGATCTTGCCGATGCCGTGAAAGAGGGCGACGCGCGTGATGCTGCGCTTCCTGTGCGCGTCGAGGCCCGCCGCGTCGGCGAGGATGAGCGCGTACTCGGCGACTCGACGGACGTGCATCCCGGTATCGGGATCGTTTGCGTCGATCGCCCGGAGCAGGGATTCGAGGGCGGCGGCAGCCATGCGCTCGGCAGCCTGCCTGACCTGGAGCTCGTGCCAGAGGAGGGCGCCGCCTACGGCGGCGACGGCGCCGGTCGCGGCGAGGGTGGAGCGGGAGAGTGAGAGGCGCATCGGGGATCGGAGGGAGCAAGATCCGGCCCTTTGCGCGTAGGTGGGTAGGTGGGTAGGTGGGTAGGTGCGTAGGTGCGTAGGTGCGTAGGTGCGTAGGTGGGGACCGCAACGACGACGGGCACACCGGGCTGTTCCGGTGTGGCCGTACCGAATTCCTTCCCACCTACGCACCTACGCAC
>JBIOHU010000169.1:0-4415 GCA_044449225.1 Gemmatimonadales bacterium
CGAGTTCTCGTCCAGCCCCGCCTTCGCCGCCAGCGCGGTCGACAGGTCCGCCACCCGCTCGCAGTGACCCTGGGTGTGGATGTCCTTCGATTCGATCGACTCGCCCCACTTCCGCACGACATCCAGGAAGTCGCCTTCCAGCCGGGCCATCCGGCGGCCCACGTCGGCGAGCTCGTGGCGCGCGCGCAGTTGGGTGAAGCAGGAATGGGCGCGGTTGAGCGCCTGGAGCGTCTCGCGGTTCCGGCCGAGCCGCTGGTACAGCTCCGCCAACTCCCGATTGGTGTCCCCCTCGAGCGCGAGGTCGTTCGCCGCGGCGGCCATCGACCGGGCGCCGGTCAGGTGCTCCTCGGCCGCCGACAGGTCGCCGGTCTCGCGGGCGATGATGCCGTAGACCTTTTCCGCCTCGCCGTTGGCACGCGCGTCGTCCAGATGCTCGGCGAGCGCCATCGCGCGGTCGCAGCGTCGCTTGGCCTCGGCGAAATCGCGCTTCTCGATCTGCAGCGCCGCCGAGTTGACCTCGAGCTGGATGCGCGTCGAGAGACCGCCCAGCGCGTTGGCGATCGTCAACGCCTCGGTAAAGGCATCGTCGGCGGCGTCGTGACGGCCGAGCGCCATGTTCGCCATGCCGAGGTTGTTCAGCGCGACGAGGATGTTGTCGAGGAGGGAATACAGCCGGCCGTGTGCCAGCGCGTCCTGGTAGTAGCGGAGCGCTTCCCGGAAGTCGCCACGAATGCTGGCGAGCGTGCCGAGATTCGTCATGACGTCGACCTGGAGCCGCGGGTCGGTGGTGCTCGTGCCCCGCTCGAGCGCTTCGTGGAACAGCAGCTCGGCGTGGTCGAGGTCACCCTGTCGCCAGCGGACGGCGGCGAGCACGTTGAGGGCGTGGCCCAGTGCGTTGCGCTCGTCGCCCAGCTCCGCCGTGGCGACGGCCGCCGTCGCACAGTCCTCGGCCGCCTGGTAGTCGGCATCTACCTCGTACGAGCGAGCGATCCATCGCATCAGCATCGAGGCGAGCGACGGGGACGGCGTGGAGATGCAGCGCAGCGCCTGCTCGTAGAGCGCCCGGGCCTCCGACCGCCGACCGAGCTTGTCGAGCGCCCGGGCGTCCTCGATCAGGGCCCGCGTCGACGGGTGCTCCGCCGGCGAGTCGACCAGGCGGAGATGCACCGCGCGCGCGCTGTTCTCGGAGGTCGATGCCACGGGAGGGGACCGGGATCGGAGGAGAGGGAGCTGGAGGTGGACAGTGCCCGGTGGCCGCACGCAGCGCGGGCCGCCGGGCACTGTCCGGCCCGCCGAAGCGGGCCGTCCTGCGGTATGACGACTGACCTCAGCTCGAGGCCACGATGTAACCCGAGCGGTGAGGTCCGCGCGGCGTATGGGTCTCCACCAGCAAGGTGCGGCTGGCCGGCGTGAGGGACGCTGCGGCATCGGTGGCCGTCGATGACGGCGCGATGCGAGCACCCAGGGTCAAGACGGCGACGCCCATGCCGAGCGTCAATGCAATGCGACGGATCATGGTAGTGGGCTCCTGAACGGCAACGCACGGCCTCGCGCGCTGCCCGTGTGAAGAATCAAGGATTCGCGAAGGATCAAGAAGGAGCGTGATCGCTCTAGAAGCCGAACGAGACGTCCAGGTCGCCGGCGCTGAACTCCGCGACGACATACCCGCTGAAGTGCTTGATCCGGCGGAACACCACCTTGTTCTCCACATCGACGTTCGAGCGCAGATCCGGGTCGGTGAGCGACTCGTCCACGCAGCCCGTCTCATTGCAGTACTTCATGATCTTGGTCGCATCGAGCGTCGCCTGATCCGTGACGTACAGATACAGGTTGACGTTCGCCTGCGGATCGAATCGCAGCGCCGGCTGGAATTCCACGCTCGGGTGATCCGTCGCGGCATCCTTCACCACCGCCGTGATCGTGAGCGAGTCGGTCTGCGGGGTACAGGCATCGTTCCACGTCCCGACGCCATAGCTCGACGTCGCCAGGTCACAGATGGCGTTCGCCGGGATGTCGAGGTGGCTCGCGCCGAGCGCCAGCGACTGCGCCTGGCTCGGGTCGATCATGAAAGTGTAGGAGCCATCCGACACCCCGACGAGCGCCCGCTGGGCGCCGCTGGGGACGAAGGGCGACGTGCGCAGGCTGGAAGTACGGCTGTGCGGGGCGGCGCTCGGCGCAGTGGCTTCACCCGCGCAACCGGCCAGCAGGAGACTCGCGGTTGCGACAGTGGTGAGCAACGGAACCAGCGACATTCGCGAGCGTGCCATCATCGGCAATCGCATTCGAAACCTCTCGAGCCCGGGGCTCTCAAGTAGGGGAGGGGATCCAATGGGCGGCGGAAGCGGAATGACCCGCCGTCCCATCACCCAGCCCACGACAAATGAGGGACGTCGTGGCGCTTGCTCTTTGGCAATGCCGGGACCAGTCGTCGCGCACTTTTGCACCTGTCATAGTGTCCTCGCCCGCGAGCCACGGAGCCGCGAAGCGGCCAGGTTGCCCGATCGATTCAGTTCAAAAGACCGGGTCATGCCGAAGCTCGAATCGTGCAAACAGCAACGTTTCGAGCATTTTGCGATACACGTCGAAAGGACAATGGGGGAAAAACGTCCCGATTCGGTCATCGGGGCCATTCGCGTCAACTCGACGCGACAGCCGTCTTGTCACGCGACAGTCGACCTAGTGGGATGACCGCGTGAGCGCCGGTGGGTCGATCGGCAAGGTCGCGGAGCGCCGTGAACCGCGCCGCGAGAGGAGCGAATTCCTGGACGGCGGAGTGGCTGGCCAAGCGGTCGACCACTTTCCAGACGCCTTCGTCCCGCGCGGCCAGCTCGGCGCCGCTGTCGGCCACCATCCAGGCCGCGGCGTAGAGCTCGACGAGCTCCAGTCGAGCGACGGCCGCATGAAATCGCCGTTTTGCTCCCGCCAGATCGTGGTCGTGTGCTGCGAGGCGGACGGCGAGCGACTCCAGCAGTTCCCGCCCCTGGAACCACCAATCCGTACGGTCGCCGAGTGCGGATTCAGCCGCTCGGAGCGCAACGCGTGCCGCCGGGAGGTCATCGAGGCGGAGCGCGGCGATGCCGGCCCCGGCGTGGGCGCCGATGGCGATGTCGGCGGCGCCCAGCTGTTCGGCCAGCGCCGCGGTCTCACGATACAGGGCCAGAGCCGCCTCGGCGTCGCCGCGCTCGCGTTCCAGATGGGCGAGGTTGTACAGCGCCGCCAGCCGGTTGGCGTTGTTCCGCAGGGTCGTGTACAGCCGGAGCGCGTCCTTGCAGGCATCCTGTGCGGCGGCGTAGTCGCCTCGCCGCAGCTCCAGCACGCCGAGATTCATCGAGGCGCTCGCGGCGACGTCGACGGCGTGCGCCTCTCGCGCAATGGCCAGCGCGGCGCGGAACGCTTCGGCGCCGGCGCGCTCGTCACGGGTGCGGGTGCGGGCGACGCCGAGGGAGAGAAAGGCGCGCGATTCCATCGCCCGGTCGCGCCGGTTGCGTGCGCGCGCCACCAGGCGCAACAGCACTCCCACCGCTTCCACCGGACGGACGGAGATCAAGGTGATGCCCAGTCGGTGCATCGCCTCGCACGCCAGCGTCTCGTCGTCGCCCACCTCGGCGATCTGCAGCGACTCCTCGGCGATCACGATCGCCTCCTGCGTCTGTCCCATGCGCGCCAGCGACTGCACGAGGAGGGATCTGATCTGCACGACGTCGGCACGGGTGCCGTCGCGCTCCGCGACAGCCAGCAGCGTGCGACATTCGGCCTCGGTCTCCGGGGCGGTCTGGCCGAGCCGCACCAGCGCATGGAGCCGGCGGTGTCTCACCGGGAGGGCTCGCGCCATCTGACCGGCGAGCAGCGGCGTGGCGAGCATCGCGTCGCACCAGCGCGCCACGTCGGCCCAGCGGCCGGACAGCTCGGCGACGCGGGCCAACTCGTCCTCGGCCGCCACGCGCTGGTCGTCCGCTCCGGCGTTGGCCCGCGCCAGCTTCAGGAACTCGGTCGCCTCGTCGAGGGCGTGGAGTGCCATCGCGCGCGATGCGGCGCTTCGGCACCAGGTGTACGTCTGCTGGCCGGCGCCGCTGCGCGCATAGTGCGACGCCACCTCTTCCACTGCGTCCGGATCGCTCGCCGCCAGCAGATCGGCGATCCGTCGATGGATGATCCGTTGACGCGCCGCACTCACCGAGCGCAGTACGGCGTCGACGAGCAGGGCATGGGTGAACCGGTAGACATCGTCGCGCCGGTCGCGTGCCGGCTCCAGCACCGACGTCGCGAGGCCGGCATCGATCGCGTCGAGCACCGCGTCCATCGTCACCCCCGCCGACTCCGCCAGCAGCGGCAGCGAGAACGTCCGCCCGATCGCCGCCGCCGTGACGAGGATCTTCATCGCGTCCACCGACAGCCGCGACAGGCGCCGTCCCACG
>JBIOHU010000170.1:0-4396 GCA_044449225.1 Gemmatimonadales bacterium
GCGTCGAGTCGCCGTTGGCAGTGTCGAGAGCCTTGCCGTTGACCGAGATGGCAAAGCCGTCGCCCGCCCAGTAGGGCCGGCGCATCAGAAGGGTGAACTGCTTCGGCTTCTGGAGGGTGAGCGTCAGCTTCGCCGTTTCCCCTTCGGGGAAGTCGCTGTCCATGCGCAGCGACACGCCGGCCGCCGTCCACTTCGCGGTGGAGGGCGCGTAGATGTTCACCCACAGCTTGTCGCCCGACTCGTAGTACAGTCCGTCGCCGGCGAGGGCGTGGTTCTCCATCCCCGTGCCGACGCAGCAGGTGAAGCTGTGGAACATGTCCTGATACTCGTGCGTCACCCCCTGGCCCACCGGCACCATGTAGCACATGCGGCGCGCGTCGGGATCGAACGAGGCCAGCGCGTGATTGAACTGGCCGCGTTCGTGGTAATCCGCGTAGTGGGCGTCGGGCGCCATCGAGAACATCGTGCGCGACATCTTGAGCATGTTGTAGACGTTGCACGACTCCGCCGTGCGGCCGTCGATGCGCTCGCCGATGTGGTCGGCCGGACCGAAGTACTCGTCGGTACCGTGGCCGCCGGTGGAGAAGCCGTGGTGCTGCACCACGCTGTCGTAGAAGAAGCTCGCGGCCATCAGGTCGGCCGCCTGCTGCGTGTAGACGTAGCGCTCCGCCGAGCCGATGAGCTTCGGGATGTCGGTGTTGGCGTGCGTGCCGCCGATGATGTCCTGATGCCGCTGGAGCGGATCGATGAACGCCTCGTGCTCGAAGTCGTACGACAGCTTGAGCCAGCGCGGATCGCCGGTGTCGGCATAGAGGTCCACCAGCACCTCGTTCATGCCGCCGAACTCGGTCTCGAGCATGTGCTGGATCTGCTCGTGGGTCAGGGGCTTCAGCACGCCGTCCGCCCAGCCGGCGAACTTCGTCCCCACGTCGAGCGCCGTGCGGTTGCCGGTGAAGCGGTAGGCGTCGCGCAGGCCGGCGAAGGTCTTGTGCAGGGTGTACCAGGGCGACCACTCGCCATTGAGATCGAAGGCGGCAGCCTTGATCTCCCCCTTCGAGAGAGCGGCGAAGCACTTGCGCCCGCCCTCCAGCGCGACGAGGTAGCCGTCGCCATTCTTGTCCTGCACCGTCTTCAGCTCGCGGACCATGTAGTCGACGCGATCCTTGAAGCGCTTGTCGCCCGTGGCCGCGTACATCGCGCTGATCGCCGAGAGGTAGTGGCCGGCGATGTGGCCGGTGAGGTTCCGTCCCGGACCGTCCCAGCCGTCGTAGCCCTCGGCTTTTGGCGTCAGGCCCGCCGTCTTGCGATAGAAGGCCAACATCCGGTCTGGCTCGAGCTCGAGCAGGTAGGTGATGTCGGCCTCCTGCGCCGTCTTCAGCGGCCCCCCCGCGAGTCGTACGTCGTGCAGCGGGAGCGGACGTGCGATCAGGTTCCGCTTTCGTGCCGGCGCGAACAGGCCGTCCGCCAGCGGACGCGCGGCGGCCGGCGCGGCCCCGGCCGTACCGAAGGGTATGGCGTCGAGCAGCGTCACCGCGCCGGCTCCGAGACCGAGCTTCAGGACATTTCGGCGGGACAGCGTCATTGCATGCTCCTCGTGATTCGACTGGTCGGTGGGGCACTCGACGTGCGCGGCGGGAACCGGGTGGGCGGCGCTCCGGCTGGCGGCCGATTCCATGATCGGATACAATATTCAACGCTCCGGCGGGCGCAAGCGCGACGCCGGCAACCACTTCGAGGAGGACCCGATGCCGCGGATCGAGCCATGAGCGATTCCCTCTCCCGCCGCGACTGGCTGAAGACCCTCGGCGCGGTCGGCGCCGGAGCCCTCGTCACATCCGATGCGTTCGACCTTCCGGCGTCGCTCGCCGCCGTGGCGGCGCCCGCCGGCCGCTCCGCCGTCTCGACCGCCGTCGTCGCCCGCCATGATCCGGGAACCATCGTCGACCTCGTCTCGACGAGCGACATCTTCATCCCACCGCGCGGCCGCGGCTTCCAGAAGTTCAGCTTCGACTTTCCGGAGCCCTCGGTCGCCTTTGGCGACTACACCTTCGGCTTTCTCGTCTTCACCGGCGAGAACACCTACGGGCTGGATCGATCCAGGATGAAGATCACGGGCAACGGCGACGCGCTCACCCTCGCCTGCGACGGCTTCGTCTGGGCGGGTGGACAGCAGACCGCGCCGGGACGGCTCACCGCGTCGCTTCGCCGCCGCGGCACGACGATCGAGTGGGATGCCATCGTCGAGATGGAGAAGCCGATCAAGGCGGTGACGACGATCGTGCGCGGAGTTCCCCGCGGCAAGGTCTCGCTCGGCGGCGGGGGCTTCAACGATCCGCGCGACAACGAGATGCTCGCCGGCTACGCCTTCGGCGCCGGCGACCTCAATGGTCCCGGCGGGAGCATGAACACTCCGCTCCTGATGATCCAGGGGCCGACCGATGTCTTCTTCGTCTCCTCGCTCGACGAACGCATGCGACCCAAGCGCTTCTATCTCGCGCCGGGAGCAAGCACGTATCGGGTCGAGGCCGTGTACGAGCACGACGGATGGCGCGACGACCGTCGCGTTCCCGTTCCGACCTGGCGACTCGGCCGTGCCGCATCCGGCGACGCCGCCGAGTCGTTGCACATCCAGCACGTCGAGCAGGCATTCGGCCTGAAGACGTGGGAGGCGCGCACCGACGTGCCGGCGTGGATGCGCAGCCTGGCCATGGTGACGACCCTGCACGGCATGCATTATACCGGCTACATGTTCAACGACTTCCCGAAGATGCTGGAGATCCTGCGCTGGATCGCGACGCAGATCCCCGCCGACCGGGTGATGGTGTTCGTGCCGGCCTGGGACGGGCGCTACTACTGGGACTATCCGACCTACCGCGTCTCCGAGCGGATGGGAGGCGAGGCCGGCTTCCACCGTCTAGTGGACGAGGGGCACAAGCTCGGCTTCAGGTTCATGCCGATGTACGGCACCAATGCCGCGAACACGAAGCTCCCGGACTGGCCGACGATCGCCAGCGCCGTGACGAGAAAGATCGACGGGAACGTGTACAACCTCGACTGGGTGGACTGGAACAACGACCGCCACGGCGATGGCTGGCTCGCGTACATGAATCTCGGCGCCGACGCCTGGCGCGAGCACCTCGAGGGACGCATCGCCGACATGATCGAGCGCTTCGGCGTCGACGCGTATTTCCTCGACATCGTCGGCGGCCACGTGAACAGCACCAACGGCGACATGCACGAGGGCACCAGGCGGCTCGTCGAGAGCCTGCGAGCGCGATATCCGCACGTCGCCTGCGTCGGCGAGATGCCGTACGACGCGCTGCACGGATTCATTCCGATGTTCCAGGTCGGGCTCGGTCCGCGCTGGTCCCGCTACAGCCGGTCGTTCTCGCACCTCAGCAGTCCGGCGCCGGGCCGCGGCAGCAGCGGAGTCCACGAATCCGGCTTCGGCCGGTTCGACACCGAGACCCTCGGGCTCTACCCGAACACGATCCCGACGCTCCAGATCGTGGACGACACCTTCACCACCCATCGTGACGTGATGACGTCGATCATCCAGCGCGCGAAGCAGCGAGCCGGCATTCCGTGATGGCGCGCCCCGACGCGCTCAGCGCGTTGCGCGGCGACGTCTGCGCCGCCAACAAGGAGCTCGCGGAACGCGGGCTGGCACGATTCACCTTCGGGAATGCGAGCGCGATCGACCGCGAGGCCGGGCTCGTCGTGATCAAGCCGAGCGGGGTGCCCTACGAGACGATGCGTCCCGCACACCTCGTCGTCGTCGACCTGGATGGGACCGTCGTGGAGGGAAGCCTGCGGCCGTCATCGGACCTCGCGACGCATCTCGAGCTCTATCGCGCGTTCGAGCAGATCGGCGGCGTGGTGCACACTCACTCGCGCTACGCCACCATCTGGGCGCAGGCGCAGCGCGAGATTCCCTGTCTCGGCACCACCCACGCCGACTATTTTCACGGCCCGGTACCGGTGACGGCCCATCTCGCACCTGGCGACATCGAATCGGAGTACGAGGCGAACACCGGTCGGGAGATCGTGCGCCGTTTCGCCAATCTCGATCCCGTCCACATGCCGGCGGTCCTCGTCGCCGGTCATGCGAGCTTCTGCTGGGGACTCACGGTTGCCGCGGCGGTGGAGACGGCCGATCTTCTCGAGGAGATCGCCCACATGGCGTACGGCACGCTGACCCTCGACGCTGCAGCCGATCCCCTCCCATCAGCGCTGCTCGACAAGCACTTCCTGCGCAAGCACGGTCCGGCGGCGTACTACGGCCAGACCGACGGATCGCGCTGAGTGGTCCGTTGACCACTCACCATTCACCATTCACCATTCACCATTCACCATTCACCATTCACCATTCACCATTCACCTCTCGCCATTCACC
>JBIOHU010000171.1:0-4378 GCA_044449225.1 Gemmatimonadales bacterium
CGGCCTCTACGGTGTGCTTTCGAGCGTCGTCCGACAGCGGACGTCGGAGATCGGTATACGCATGGCCTTCGGCGCCGAGTCATCGAGCATCTTCGGGCTCGTCATCGGCGAGGGCCTCAAGCTCAGCACCGCCGGCGTCGTCATCGGCCTCGTCGCCGCACTGGCCGCGACCCGCGTCATGACGAGCATGCTCGTTGGCGTGCGACCTACCGATCCAATCACGTTCGCGGTGATGGTCGTGCTCTTCCTCATCGTCGCCGCCCTCGCCTGCTGGCTTCCGGCACGTCGCGCCGCGGCGCTTGATCCGAACGCCGCCCTCCGCGAGGAATGATTGCGCCGCGTCAACCCGGGCCTCGATAGCTTTCCACGGATGATCGACAGACTCGCCGCACGCGCGGCTTCACGCTTTCCCCGCGCTGCGGTATGTGCCGCGCTCATTGCCATGCCTCTCGCCGCACAATCCCCCTCCCCTCGCCAGGGCCTCACCGCCGTGGACGGCCTCGAGGTTGGGCACTTCACGCTCTCCTCGCGGCCAACCGGCTGCACCGTGATACTCGCCGAGCGAGGCGCGGTGGCTGGCGTCGACGTCCGCGGCGCGGCACCGGGCACGCGCGAGACCGATCTGCTCAATCCCGTGAACCTGGTGCAGAAGGTCAACGCCATCGTCCTCTCTGGCGGCAGCGCGTTCGGCCTCGACGCCGCCTCGGGCGTGATGAAGTATCTCGAGGAGCGCCACATTGGCTACGACGTAGGCGTCACGCATGTGCCGATCGTTCCCGCCGCAATCCTCTTCGACCTGAACGTCGGCGATCCCAAGATCCATCCCGACGCATCGTGCGGCTACAAGGCGGCAGCCGCGGCAACCACGGGTACGATCGCCGAAGGCGACGTCGGCGCCGGTGCCGGCGCGACCGTCGGCAAGCTGTACGGCGCCGCGCGCGCCATGAAGGGCGGGCTCGGCACCGCGTCGATCACGCTGCCCAATGGATTGACCGTGGCGGCGATCGTCGCCGTCAACGCCGTCGGCGACGTCATCGATCCGGCGACTGGCAAAGTCGTCGCCGGAGTGCGCACCCCCGACGGCAAATCGCTCGCCGACCCGCGCATGCTGGTGCGCGACCTCGCGTCGCGCACGCAAGGCGTCGGTCGCGCCGGCGAGAACACGACCATCGGCGTCGTCGCCACCAACGCGGCGCTCACCAAGGTGCAGGCGACCAAAGTCGCGCAGATGGCGCACGATGGCATCGCCCGCGCCATCTACCCGTCGCACACGATGAGCGATGGCGACGCGATCTTCGCCCTCGCCACCGGGACTCGCACCGAGGCCGCCGACGTTTCGCTCGTCGGCGCGCTCGCGGCGGACATGATGTCCGAAGCGATCCTGCGCGCCGTGCGTGCGTCCAAAGGCCTGCCCGGCTATCCGGCCGTACGCGATCTCGCGAAACCGTAGGCAGCCGGCCTCTCATTGAGCGCGCTGCTCGCGATCCTGATCGCCTACGCGGCGCTGATGGTTTTGCTCGGCGCCGCGGCCGGCCGTCGCGTCGAGACCACGCAGGGCTTCTTCGTCGCCAAGCGCGCGCTCGGGCCCGGGCTGCTCTTTGCCACCCTGCTCGCCGCCAACATCGGCGGCGGATCCACCGTCGCCGCCACGGCCCTCGGCTACACCAATGGCCTCGCCGGTTGCTGGTGGGTTGGCTCGGCGGGCATCGGTTCGCTCGTGCTCGCCTTCTGGATCGGTCCGCGAATGCGTCGCGAAGCGGCGGAGCATGGGCTCAACACCGTCGGCGACTATCTCGAGCATCGCTACTCGCCCGGTGTGCGCACCGTTGTTGCCGCACTGCTCTGGCTCGGTACGCTCGCGATCCTTGCCGGTCAGCTCATCTCCCTTTCCGTGGTCCTCACCGCCGTCACCGGCACGCCGAAGTGGCTCGGCTGCGTCCTCGGCGGCGTCGTGGTCACGATCTACTTCACCGCCGGCGGCCTGACGTCGAGCGCCTGGGTCAACGTCCTGCAGCTTTCGGTCAAGCTCGTCGGCTTCGGCCTGGCCGTCCCGCTCGCGTTGGGACACGGAGGCGGCTGGAACGCCGTCGTCGCGCGCATCTCCGCGCCGGATGCGTATTGGAGCGTATGGCGGAACGGCAACGCGGGGTGGATGTACCTCGTGCTCCTCGGTCCCGCGTTCGTCGTCTCGCCCGGGCTGCTCCAGAAGATCTTCGGCGCGCGCGACGATCGAACCGTGCGCCTTGGCACCGGTCTCAACGCGCTCGGTCTGCTCGCATTCGCCTTCGTACCGCCGGTGCTCGGCGTCATCGCGCGATCGCTCCATCCCGGGCTCGCCGATCCGCAGCTCGCGCTGCCGACACTATTCGTCCGCGATCTGCCCTTCGCCGTCGGCGCCCTCGGACTCGCCGCGATCTTTTCCGCCGAGTTGAGCGCGGCTGACGCCATCCTCTTCATGCTGGCGACGTCGCTGTCGCAGGATCTGTATCGACGCGTCGTGAACCCGGGTGCGAGCGACGAGCGGGTGCTACGCGTGGCGCGTCTGGCCGCCGCCGGCGGCGGTGTGCTCGCCGTGCTGCTCTCGATCGGCGCCAGTACCATCATCAGCGCCCTCTCCTTCTTCTATAGTGTGCTCGGCGTCTGTCTCTTCGTGCCGGTGGTGGGGGGCCTCTATCTCCGCCGCGTCGGCCGGCGCGACGCGCTCGCGGCGGTCGTCGGGGGCATGATCGTGATGCTGGCCGTGCAGCTCCCCCGCGGCGGAGCGCCCATCGGCTGGCTCACGCCGGCCATGGCGGGGCTGGCCGCGTCGATCGTCTGCGCGGCGGCGGCGGCGGCGTTCCTCGCCCGGAGAACGCCCGCGGCCTTGGGCTGAAACCTGGCGTGTCTCGCCCCGTATGATCCGTTGGATCATACCAGGGCCTTCATGCCGACCGACCCGCAGCGCTTTCTCCCACTCCGTCCCGTCGAGCTTCTCGTCCTCGTCGCCCTCGCCGAACAGGAGCAGCACGGCTACGGTCTGACGCAATCGATCGCTGACCGCACCGGTGGCACCGTTCGACTCGAGCCGGGAAACCTGTACAAGGTGCTCAAGCGCCTCGTCGGCGACGGGCTGATCGTCGCCGGCAATCCGCGGCAGGTCGCGGAGCTCGACAACGAGCGCCGGCGTTACTATCGGCTCACGCGCCTTGGGGCCCGCGTCGCGGTGGCCGAGGCTGAGCGGCTCCGCGCGCTCGTCGCCACCCCGGCGCTGCGAGCGCTCGTCCGCGAGCTCGGTGCAACATGACGTCCCCCCGCCCATCGCTCAGCGAGCGCGCCTACGCTCTGCTCTTGCGCCTCTTGCCGAGCGACATCCGCGAGACCTACGGCGCGGACATGCGCGACCTGTTCCGCGATCATCTGCGCGACGAGCGGCGCCGCGCCGGCATTCGGGGAGTTCTGCTGCTCTGGCTCCGCACCATTCCAGATCTGGTATACACCGCCGTTCACGAACGCGAGGGAGACATGATCACCGCCATCTCGCAGGACGCTCGATACGCCACACGCATTCTGCGTAAGCATCCGCTGTTCACCTTCGTGGCGATCGCCGTCGTGGCGCTCGGCACCGGCGCGGTGAGCACCATCGTCAGCGTCGCCAACGCCGTCGTCCTCCGCGCGATCCCTGGGGTCGCGCGTCCCGGCAAGCTGGTGATCATCGATCGCGTGCACCGCGACCGGCCGGGTTCGACCTCAGTCTCCTATCCGTACTACCAGCACCTCGCGCAGGAATCGAAGCAGCTGCAGGGCATCGCCGCCTGGAACATGCTCACGCTCACGATCAGCACCGGCGGCGAAGGCCTCCTCACGCAGGCGGGCTTGGTCACCGGCAATTACTTCGACGTGCTCGGCACACGGCCCGCGCTCGGCCGTTTCTTCGCCTCCGACGAGGATGTCGCCGGCGCGCCGAAACCGGTGATCGTGATCAGCCACGCGCTCTGGGAGCGTCGCTTCAGCGGCGACAGCGCGATTGTCGGACACACGATCCTCGTGAACCGGCAGCCGTTCACGGTGATCGGCGTCGCCCCCACTGGCTTCTCAGGACTTTACCCCATTCTGCGAACGGACGCCTGGGTGCCGATGGCGTTGCAGCCCACCATCCGGCCCGGGGGCAGTCTTCTCACGTCAGTCGGATCGGGCTGGCTCGAGCTGGTTGGACGTCTTGCGCCGAGCGCGACGCGCGACGCCGCGCAGGCGGAGCTCGTCGGCCTGACCACGCGCTTCGCCGCCACCGCCGAACACTCGCTGCAGGGCGACGTCGCGAGCTTCACCGGCATTCGCCTCACCACGCCGTCCGGTCTGCCAAGCGACGCAACGCGGCCGGTGTTGGCGTTCTTCGCCATTC
>JBIOHU010000172.1:0-4364 GCA_044449225.1 Gemmatimonadales bacterium
CGATGACGTCTTCAGCTGCGTCGGAGACCGAGAGCGCGAGGAACTTGACGCCCGGCCGCGATGTGGGCCGGAACCGTCGACGACGACGCCCTCGCGGCGGCCGGTGTCAGTCAGGGACTGATCCGGGTTGCCGCGGGCCTCGAGGATACGGACGATCTCGTCGCCGATCTCCTCAACGCGCTCGAGAGCTTGTTGTCGTGATGTGTCGGAAGCTCTTAGATGAGGCGGCGTTCGGCGGCCCAGCGCGTGAGTTCGTGTCGACTCGTCAGCTGGAGCTTGCGCAGGACGTTCGTGACGTGACTCTCGATCGTCTTGACCGAGAGGTGGAGTCGGGCGGCGATTTCCTTGTAGCGGTAGCCGCGCGCGATGAGCTGGAGGACTTCGCGTTCGCGGGCGGTGAGCTCGTTCAGGTCGGTGTCGGAGTGGGTGCGTTCGCCGGCGCGGAATGCGTCGAGGACGAAGCCGGCGAGGCGGGGTGAGAAGACGGCGTCGCCTTCGGCGACTCGGAGGACGGCGTCGGCCAGTTCGTCTGCCGAGATGGTCTTGGTCACGTAGCCGCGCGCGCCTGCACGGATGACGGCGATGACGTCTTCAGCTGCGTCGGAGACCGAGAGCGCGAGGAACTTGACGCCCGGCCGCTCGGGCGCGACTGCGGCGATGACGCCTTCGCCGCCGCCGTCGGGGAGGTGGACGTCGAGCAGGACGACGTCGGGGTCGGTCTCTTTGATCAGCGGGATCGCGTCGGCGAGCGTTCCGGCTTCGCCGACGATCTCGACTCGCGCTCCGAGCTCGCCTCGCACGCCGGCGCGCAGGAGGGCGTGATCGTCGACGAGGACGACCCGCGGTTTCACAGTGCCTTCCGTGGCAGGAGGAGCTCGACCTCGGTGCCGGCTCCGGGTGCGGTGACGATTCGTGCCGTACCTCCCACCCGGGCCATGCGCGCTTCGATCGAGTCGGCGAGCCCGCGCCGGTCTGCCGGAACGGCGCTCCGCTCGAATCCCTTGCCGCGGTCGCGCACGAACACACCGACGTGTGCGTTGTCGGCTTCGGCGTAGACGGAGATCTCGTCGGCGCCCGAGAACTTTGCAGCGTTTTGCATCGCCTCGCGCGCTGCGAGGACGACAGCGTTCACGTCGCCGTCGACGGTGCAGTCTCCGCCGCTCGCGACTTCGATGCGGACGCTGTACAGCTCTTCGACGTCGGTGGCCGCGGTCGTGAGCGCTCCGACGAGCGTCTCGTCGGAGCTGGGGGCGTCGTAGAGCCAGCCGCGCAATTCGCGTTCCTGCCGGCGCGCGAGCGATGCGACTCGCGTCTGCTCGCCGGCGTGCTTCTGGATGAGCGCGAGTGTTTGCAGGACGGAGTCGTGCACGCGCGCCGTGACGTCGGCGCGCTCCTCGCTGCGAATGCGAGCGGTGCGCTCGGCATCGCGCTCGAGCGCCAGCTGCCACATCCAGGGGCCGATGACGAACAGGAACGCGCCTGCGAGCGCTCCTGGTGCGAGGAACGAGATCGACGAGCTGCCGCGGAAGAACAGCAGTGCGACCCCACCGGCGGCGAGCGTGAGCCCGGCGACCGACAAGGGCGCGCCGGGTCGCCGCGTGCGGCCGCGGCGCCAGATGAGCGCGAGCCCGCACGAAATGAACACGAGCGCGGCCGCGGTCTGGGCGGAGAGGCCGAGTGCTCGCAACGCAAGCCCCGCCGCTGCAAGTACAGCGACCACGGCGAGCCAGCCCTTGCCGCTGAGATAGAGCCAGATCGCCACGTACAGGACGATCCCCGCGCCGCCTGCGAACGCGAGCAGCGTGAAGACGAGGCGCACGAGCGTCGGATCGACGCCGATCGTTTCGGCGATGCCGGCGCAGACTCCGGCAAGGACGCGGTCGTCCGTGCTGCGGCGCACCGCTGCGAAGGGCATCGAGCTCATCGTACGACGCGGCTGACATCGATCTGGCCGATGCCGACATCCGCGTCGACCACGAGCTGGGCCGCGTTCGAGCCGACGTTGTCCGTGACGTCGTGGCCGCCTTCCTCGTAGCCGAGTACATCTGCTCTGCCCCACGCAACGTGGCCGTTGATCCGCACGGCCATCCCCTGCGGAACGAGGAGCACGAGGTGGCCGATGCCGATGTGCGCGTGGATCCTCGTCTGCGTCGCCGGAAGCGCCGCCCGCGAGAGATCGAGCTGGAGGTTGCCGACGCCGACGCGATAGTCGGTGCGGGCGGCCGCGGACACGGGCTGGTAGTTCCGGTTGCCGATCCCGTCGCCGAGGTGCGCGTACAGGCTGACGACGACGATCCCGACGACGAGCGGTATGAGGAGCACGAAGCCGGTCGCGATCAGCACGTACCGAAGGCGCAGCCACCGCCGGCGAGGCGCCGCGACGCCAACGTCAACTTGCGCCAACGGCTCCCGACTGCGGTAGTTCGACGCGAGGATGAGCACGCCACCGAGCAGGACGATCGTCCAAAACACCTCGCTGTGCAGGTGGTAGGAGATGCGTGAGAGCAAGGCGATCCCGGCAGCGCCGACGAGGAACAACCCGACGAGCGCGCCCGGCCGCCGGCGATGGTTTCGCAGCGCATCTGCGGCGATGGAATCCTGAGCGCCCTCGTCGGGGATCACCAGCAGCGCCGCGCCATAGACGAGGAAGCCGGCGCCTCCGAGGAAGGACAAGACGACGAACCCGATGCGATAGAACAGCGGATTGACGTCGAAGTAGCTGCCGAGGCCGCCGCACACACCGGCGAGCATTCGGTCCGAGCGGCTTCGGCGGAGTTGTCTGTACGACGCTGTCTCGGTCATCAGCCCAGCATGCTCCGTCGGCATGCACCCGTCGATCCGGCAAACCCCCAGTTAAGCCCCGAAACAGGCGCGTCCCTTTTCGAACGCCCATACCCTCGCAGTCCCGATAGCTTCGGCCACCCTCGGAGCCTGCCGTTGCCCGGAAAGACGATGCGACTCAAGTGGAGGTCGACGACAAACCGTCCCGGTACAGCGCTTTTCTGAAGCCCTCTGACGGACTCGAACCCGACCCCCTCCTTACCATGCGCTGCGAAGGGGTTGCCGCCGTCCGCGTATTTGAGCCGTTTTCAGAGCCGGGCGACTTGCGACCGCTTGCCATCGGTTGCGCCCGCTTGGCTCCATAAATGCTCCATACCGTGGCGCCGGATCCGGCACTCCATCAGTGGTGGAACCGCTTAAGCGAGTTCTGCTTGGAGGATTCCGGCGATGGGTCGGCGTGCGCTGAGCCGGGCGGGTATGAGTGTGAGTAACGCGATCACGACGAGCGAGCCAGCGACGGCGGCGACGAGCCAGAGTATCGGTGGCATGGTTTGTCTTGTGCCGTGGCCGACTGCGTGGACGAGTGTGATGCCGGCTGGGATTCCGAGGATGCTGGCGGGTAGTGCGGGAAGGAGTTCGGCGGCGATGATGCCAGCACTGATCTGGTCTCGTGTCGCGCCGAGTGCGCGCGCGATCGCGAGCGTGCGGCGCGCGTCGGCGGCGGTCGTCCAGGCGATAAAGATGGCGTTGATGGCAGCGAGTACGACGAGGACGCCGGTGATGGCGGCGAGGACTTCGTTGACGGCGGCGGTGCGGGGGTCAGGTAGCGACGACAGGCCTGGGTTGAGCTGTTGGAACTGGTGAGCCTTGACCGTGAGGGCCGCGACGAGGGTCGTGGTCGTGATCAGCACGCTGATCGCGCTGAGTAGTGCGCGACGCGGACGCCGAGCGACCAGGCGGAGGCCGAGGAGCAGGGTCACGGGGAGTCTTCGGGAGATTGCGATCAGAAGGGGGCGGCGTTTCGGCTGGCGGCTCGAGTCGGAGATGGCATCGACGGTGCTCGTTCGCGCTGAGCGGATTGCGGGGAAGAGGGTGGCGGCGATCGCGACGAGCAGGGCGGCCGCGATCACGATCGCGACGTCGATGGGCGTGACGGTAGGTGTGCTGGCGGTGCCGATCAGTGCCGCGCCTGCTGTTCCGAGAAGCGGCGCGGTCAACCATCCGGTTAGGAGTCCGGCGGCTGCGCCGACCAGGGCGAGCGCTAGGTGCTCGGCAAGCAGCACCGTCGCGATCAGTTGTGGTGTTCCTCCGATGGCTTTGAGCACTCCGGCTCGTCGGGTCTGGTCTGCGAGGCGCCCGGCGACGAGTACGGCGACACTCGCGATGGCAAGCAGTGCGAGTAACCAGCTTCCGGTCAGGAGCACGATGTGCTCGTTTTGGATCAAGCGGCCATCGACCCTTTCGATGTCCTGCCACGAGGTGACGCCGTCCGCCCGCATGTCGCGGAACGGATGCGTGGTCTCGAGGGTTGATGCTTCCGCGGGATTGGCGAGTTTCAGGTTCGCGATGTACGACAGCGGCAG
>JBIOHU010000173.1:0-4273 GCA_044449225.1 Gemmatimonadales bacterium
CATCACGACCACGAGGATGACGCCGTAGATCCCGAAGTTGTACAGCGGAACGTCGAGCGGCTTGCGCCAGATCTCGAAGTCGGAACCGCCCGGCCCGAAATGGCCGTTGAGCCACGCGCCGATGTTGTTCAGGCCCTCGGAGTTCAGATATGTGAGGAAGCACGCTCCGAAGATGACGCCCCAGATGTTGCCCATCCCGCCGAGGATCACCATGACGAGGATGAAGACCGAGATCTGGAAGTAGAACTCGTCGGGGTTCGAGCTCCCGTTGTAGCTCGCGTAGTACGCGCCTGCAACGCCGCCGAAGAACGCTCCGGTCGCGTACGCCCACGTCTTCGTGCGCATCAGCGGAATACCCATCGCCGACGCGGCGATCTCGTCTTCGCGGATGGCGATCCATGCACGCCCCAGGCGCGAGTCGCGCAGGCGCGCGCTGCAGAAGATGGTCAGCAGCACGAGCACGAGCACCGTCCAGAAGTAGTCACGGTCAAAGGTCGTCCCGAGCGCGCCGTAGTTCGCCGGCAGGCCCAGGTGCTGGTGCGCCCAGTTCCCGAATCCGGGCGGGTCGATCGGTGTGATGCCGCCCGTCCCGTTGGTCAGGTTGAACCCGCCGAGGTTGTCGCCGTTGCGCGCGACTTGCGGCAGGATCTCGCCGAAACCGAGCGTGACGATCGCGAGATAGTCGCCGCGTAGGCGCAGCGTCGGGAGTCCGATGACCACGCCGATGAACGCAGTCGCGAGCCCAGCGAGCAGCAGCACGAGCCAGATCGAGATGTGGATTCCGGTCAAACCCTGGATGACGCCGATGCCGCCGAAGCGCACGTTCACCTGCGAGAACTGCCCCGACGCGAGCCACCCCGCCATGTACGAGCCCATCGCGTAGAAGGCCACGTACCCGAGGTCGAGCAGTCCGGCGTAGCCCACGACGAAGTTCAGGCCGAGGGCCATCATCGTGAAGATCCCCATGTTCACCATCGTGCTCATGAGGGGGAACGTGCCGAAGATCGGGAGCTGCGGCAGTCCGGGGCTGACACCGTTCGACGAGTACGCATAGAAGGGATACGTGAACGCGATTGCGAGAACCGCGAGCGGCAGCGCGAAGCGGCCGACGCGCCATTTGCCGATCTTCAGCCGGTCGTAGCGCGGGATGACGAGAACGAGGACAACCGCTGCGATCGCGAGTGCAGACCATTGCCACACGCCGAGGAAGGCGACGAGGAGCAGCGAGATCGCCGTCCAGACGAGCGCTTTAACCGCGCGGCGGGCGATGCTCGGCAGCGCGTTCCAGCGCTCGTGCGTCAGACCGAAGACGCCGAGCAGCTGCCACCACGTGCCCGACACGGCAGCGCGAAGCCGGCGGCGCACGTCAGGCGCCTTCCGGCGTTCGTTCGCCGAGGAGACCCTCGGGACGGAAGACGAGGATGAGAATGAGGATCGAGAAGACGATCGACTGCGTCCACTGAGCACCGGGCGTGTGCCACGTGAGCCCCTCGTTGAACGCCTGGATGAAGCCGATCAGCATTGCGCCCAGCACCGCGCCGGGAAGGTTGCCGATGCCACCGAGGACTGCTGCCGTGAAAGCGATGAGCCCGAGGCTGTATCCGCTGTCGTAGTGAATCTGGCGCTCGTACAGCGCAAAGACGAGGCCGGCTGTGCCGGCCAGAGCACCGGCGATGAGGAACGTGAACGAAATCGTTCGGTTCACGTCGATGCCCATCATCGCCGCGGCGTCGCGATCCTGGGCTGCGGCTCGCATCGCTTTTCCTTGACGCGTCTTCTGCACGAGCCACACCAGGAGCAGCAGCACCGGGACCGTGATGATGACGACGATGAGCTTCTCCCAGGTGTACGTGACACCGGCGATGGAGAAGACGTTCCCGGTCGGCAGCACGTTCGGCACTGCCGTGTATCCCGGCCCCTTCCAGCCGATCGCGACATCCTCGAGGATGAACGAGACCCCGATCGCGGTGATCAGCGGCGCAAGTCGCGGCGCGGAGCGAAGGGGCCGATAGGCAACGCGCTCGATTCCGGCGTTGAGAAGGCCACACGCCACCATCGACACGAGGAGGGAACCGACGATTCCGCCGATCAGCCCGGCGGTCCCAATCCCGGCGTGAAGACCGAAGACTGAGACGACCATCGTCGCGGAGACGAGCCCGCCGAGCATGAACACGTCGCCGTGGGCGAAGTTGATCAGCTCGAGGATCCCGTACACGAGCGTGTACCCGAGTGCGACGAGAGCGTAGAGCGCGCCCTGCGTCAACCCGATGAACGCGATGGTGATGAAGTACGCCGTGCCGTCGTGCTCGATGTTCTTCGCGAGCCAGAAGACCAGGGCGATGACGAACAACGCTGCAGCGACAGGCGTCACGTAGGAGCTGAACGAGCGCCTGCGCCGCAGTGGAACGTCCGTGTGAGCGTGGGTTGCCATCAGGGTGTTGATGGACCGGGGGAGGCTTGCCGCCTCCCCCGGTCCATCATCGATCTGTCCTCTTGCGTTACCCGCCGATGAGGCTCGCGCCAGGCACGAGCGTCTTGACCGGGTTGAGGTTCTTGCCGGCCTGCTTGTAGATCGTGATCGGCGTCAGGTTCGTGTCGCCGCTCGAGTTGATCGTGAACGTCCCGAGGACGCCGTTGGTCACCGTGAGACCGAACACCGACTTCGTGACCGCAGCCCGCTGGCCGGCGCCCTTGGCGATTGCCAGGAGGGCGACGTCCATGGCCTGCGCGCCGTATGCGGCGTACGGGTTCGGCGTGGTGCCGATCTGCTTGCCGAAGCTCGAGACGAAGGTGGCACCTGCACCCGTCAGAGCCTTCGGCGGCTCGCCGGCGACGCTGATGTACGCGCCGTTGCCGACGGCGCCGTTCGAGTTCGGATCGCTGAAGCCGTCAGGCATCTGCAGCTGGATCTTGGGATCCACGGCCTTGATGTCCTGCATGAGCTTCGCACCGTTGTTGCAGATGATGCCGCCAAGGAAGACGGCCTGCGCGCCCGATGCCTTGATCCGGGTCGCCAACGCCTCGTAGCTCGACGCCTTCGCATCCCAGCCTTCGAAGCCGGCAACCTTGATGCCGAGTTTTCCAGCTGCCGTCCGGTACGTCGAGGCGACGCCGAAGCCGTACGTCTGCTTGTCGTTCAGGACGTACACCTTCTTGTAGCCGAGCGCCTTGGACCACATCGCGTCCGCAGGGCCCTGGATGTCGTCGGTCGCGACCACGCGGGCGTAGTTGCGAACGCCGGTCGGGTAGTACTTCTGCGGCTCGCCGACGTCCCACTTCTTCGTGATCCCCGGGTTCGTGTTCGCCGGGCTGACCATCAGAAGTGACGCGCGGTTCTCGATCGGTACCTCGATCTTGGCGCAACCGGAGTTGAACGTCCCGAGGACGGTGATGACCGACCTGTTGTTCACGTAGAGGTGCGCGTTCGTGGCGCACTTCGCGGTGTCCCAACCGCCCGTCTGAGCGGTGGAGTCGTCGCAGGACTGATAGCCGATCTTGTAGGAGCCGGCCTTCCAGCCTGCGTTCGCCAGCGCCCAGATCTCAGCACGCGAGACCTGCACCGTCTGGTGCCGGACCGCGCCCTGCAGCGGTAGGTCAGACGCGATGATGTAGTCCGGCGAACCGGATCCCTTGTAGACGACGGGGCCGCACGACGACGACGGCAGCGGTGTCACGCTGGCCGTCGCGCTTCGAGCAGAGCCCGTATGTCCGGCGACAGCGGCGATCACGGCTACCGCGACGCCGAGCGCCAACAGCGAAAACTTCTTATTCAACGCTCCCTCCTCCATTGTCCGACCCGATGTGTCTGTTCCGCGGGAAGAGCCTTTACCTGCCCTCTTGCCTTGCGTCCGGGGAGTATTTCGCGGTCTTGCCCGGGTTTCAAGGAGGGTGGGTCAGGTTTTCGGCCCTACAATGCGTCGTTCGCCCGCGGCGGTGGCGCAATTGGTCGACGCGATGGCCTCAAAAGCCATTGTCCTTCGGGACGTGTGGGTTCGAGTCCCACCCGCCGCATTAACCGTCGATTACGGACGCGCGGCCCGGTCCAAGCGGCTATGACTAGGGCGATGGCGAAGACGATCGGCATGCTCACGGGCGGCGGCGACTGCCCCGGCCTCAATGCGGTCATCCGGGCCGTCGTCCGCAGCGCCGACGCCGCCGGCTGGGACTCGGTAGCCGTCCTCGAAGGGTGGCGCGGGATGGTCGAGGGCCGCTTCCAGGACCTCGGCGTCCAGGAGGTGTCGGGCATCCTCCCCCGCGGCGGCACGATCATCGG
>JBIOHU010000174.1:0-4210 GCA_044449225.1 Gemmatimonadales bacterium
ACTTCTCTCACCCCCGCATCCTCGCCCCGGGAGAGATCCGCCGCGTGATCTTCGCGTCGTCGCTCGGGACGGTGTTCGAGTGGTACGACTTCTATCTCTACGGATCGCTGGCGTCGATCATCGGGCGGCAGTTCTTCTCGGCCGTGAGCCCGTCGCTGAGCTTCATCTTCGCCCTGCTTGCCTTCTCGGCGGGGTTCGCCGTGCGGCCGTTCGGCGCCGTGGTCTTCGGGCGCATCGGCGACATCGTGGGCCGGAAGTACACCTTCCTCGTCACGATCCTCATCATGGGCATGTCGACCTTCGTCGTCGGCATCCTGCCCGGCTACGCGCGGATCGGCATCGCCGCGCCGACGATCCTCATCCTGCTTCGCCTGCTGCAGGGGCTGGCGCTCGGCGGGGAGTACGGCGGCGCGGCGACGTACGTCGCCGAGCATGCACCGCGCGACCGCCGCGGCGCGTACACGTCCTGGATCCAGACCACGGCGACGCTGGGTCTGTTTCTCTCGCTCCTCGTGATCCTCGGCTGCCGCCTCTGGCTGGGCACGGAGCGGTTCGACGCCTGGGGATGGCGCATCCCCTTTCTCGTCTCCCTGGTGCTGCTCGGCGTCTCGGTGTGGATCCGGCTCAGTCTCGCCGAGTCGCCGCTCTTCCAGGCGATGAAGGACGAGGGGCGCGGGTCGAACGCGCCGCTCACCGAGTCGTTCGCCCGCTGGCCGAACCTGAAGGTCGTGCTGCTCGCGCTCTTCGGGCTCACCGCGGGCCAGGCGGTGGTCTGGTACACCGGCCAGTTCTACTCGCTGTTCTTCCTCACCCAGACGCTGAAGGTGGACGCGCAAACGGCCAATCTCCTCATCGCCGGCGCGCTGCTGCTGGGAACTCCCTTCTTCCTCGTCTTCGGAGTGTTGTCGGACCGGATCGGACGAAAGCCGATCATCATGGCCGGCCTCGCCCTGTCGGTGGTCACCTACTTCCCGATCTTCCGGGCCATCACCCACTACGGCAATCCGGCGCTCGAGGGGGCGCAGGCGCGGGCGCCCGTCGCCGTCATCGCCGATCCGGCCGGCTGCTCGGTGCAGTTCGATCCCGTCGGCAAGTCGAAGTTCACCTCGCCCTGCGACGTGGCCAAGGCGGCGCTGGTGAAGCGCGGAGTCCCCTACACGAACGAGCGCGGGCCGGCCGGCAGTCCGGCGCAGGTGCGCGTCGGCGCGACGACGATGCCCTCCTACGACGCGGCGTCAGCCGGTGCGAAATCGCAGGCCGCGACCTTCGACTCCTCGCTCGGCTCGGCGCTCGATGCGGCGCGCTATCCGGCGAAGGCCGATCGCGCGGCGATGAACATCCCGATGCTGCTCCTCCTGCTCTGGATCCTCGTCATCTACGTGACGATGGTCTACGGTCCGATCGCGGCGATGCTCGTGGAGCTCTTTCCGACGCGGATCCGCTACACCTCGATGTCGCTGCCGTACCACATCGGCAACGGCTGGTTCGGCGGCTTCCTCCCGCCGATCGCCTTCGCCATCGTGGCGGCGACGGGAAGCATCTACTCGGGACTCTGGTACCCGGTGATCGTCGCCGCCATCACCCTCGTGATCGGACTGCTGTTCGTGCGCGAGACGAAGGACGTGGACATCGGCAGCGACACGCTGGCGAGGTAGTATCTTCCGGGCATGGCACGGCCCATCCCTCACCGATCGCCGGGCTCACCGCCGGCATGACTTCCCTCCGACCAGTCGTCGAGGCGGAGAGTCTCGTGCGCTCGTTCGGCGGGCGCCGCGCCGTGGACGGGGTGGGGCTGTCGCTTCACGAAGGCGAGTGTCTCGCCCTGTTCGGTCCGAATGGCGCCGGCAAGACCACGCTCCTCCGGCTGCTCGCCGGCCTCCTCACCCCGTCGGCGGGCAGCTGTCTCGTCGGCGGAGTGTCGCTGCGCGACGGCCTCGCGGCGAGGGCGCAGGTCGGCCTCGTCTCGCATGCCAGCATGCTCTACGGCGCCCTGTCGGCGCGGGAGAACGTGGAGTTCGCGGCGCGCATGTATGGCGTCCCCGATCCGGCCGGTGCCGCGATGCGGGCGCTGGCGGCGATGCGGGTCGCCGATCGCGCCGGCGCGCCGGTGCGTGCGCTGAGCCGGGGATTGCAGCAGCGGGTGAGCATCGCGCGGGCGATCGTTCACGGGCCGCAGCTGCTGCTGTGCGACGAGCCGTACACGGGGCTGGACGAGGCGGGGAGCGCCGCGCTCACGCAGGCGCTCAGCGAGCGTCGGGCCCACGGCGCGGCGCTTCTGCTGGTCACTCACAATCTCTCCGAAGGGTTGGCGCTGGCGACCCACGCGGCGATCATGCGGCGCGGCCGCTTCGTCCGCTACGAGGAGCGCTCGGCGGTGGATGGCTCGTCGTACGCTTCGGCGTATCGGGAGCTGGTGACGGCCGATGCCTGACGCCGCGCCGACCGTCGCGATCCCCGGCATCGGCACGCCGGCGCTGCCCGGGTTGCTGCGCGCGTCGTGGCTGGTAGCGCGAAAGGACCTCGCGATCGAGTTTCGCACCCGCACGGCATTCTTCTCGGCGCTGGTGTTCGCGCTGCTCGGCCTGACGATCTTCTACTTCGCCTGGGACCCGACGGCGGTCGCGGCCATCGACCTCGCGCCGGGCGTGCTCTGGGTGATCTTCACCTTCAGCGGCCTGCTCGGCCTCCAGCGCTCGTTCGGGGTGGAGCAGGCGGACCGCGCCATGGACGCCCTGCTCGCCGCGCCGGTCGAGCGCGAGGCGATCTACCTCGGCAAGGCAGCAGCGAACTTCCTGTTCGTCGCCGGCGTGCAGGTAGTCGCGATTCCCGCCGTCGCCCTCTTCTACAACGTGCCCCTCGGCGGGATCTGGCTTCCCCTCGCCGGCATCGCCGTCCTCGCCGCGCTCGGCATCGTCGCCGTGGGCACGCTGTTCAGCGCGATGGCCGTGAACACCAGGCTCGCCGAGCTGCTGCTGCCGATGCTGTCGCTCCCCTTCTTCGTGCCCATCGTGACCGCGGCGGCGCAGACGACCTCGCGGCTCCTCGCCGGCCGGCCGGCTGCCGAAGCGTGGCCCTGGCTGCGCATCCTGCTTGGCTTCGACCTCGTGTTCGTGGTCGCGTGCGCGATCGCGTTCCCCTATACACTCGACGAATGACGACACCGCCAACGCGTCGCGACGATATCCGGCGTCCCGCAGGACGGCTGATCGACGGATGGATCATCGCCGCCGCCATCGCCGTCGCCGCGGCGTACGTGCGCGCCATCTGGTTCACTCCTCCGGAAGCCACGCAGGGACTGGCGCAGAAGATCTACTATCTGCACCTCCCCGCGGCGTTGAACGCCTACATCGCGTTCGGCGTCGTCGCCGTGACGTCGGTCGTCTACCTCTGGCTGCGCGACGAGCGAGCCGACCGCGTGGCCGAGAGCTCGGCCGAGGTCGGCCTGCTGTTCACGACCGTCGTGCTGACCACTGGACCGATCTGGGGGAAGCCGATCTGGGGAACCTGGTGGACGTGGGATGCACGGCTCACCCTGACGCTCTTTCTCTGGCTCATCTACGCGGGATATCTCGTGCTTCGCGGCGCCATCCCCGAACCGGCGACGCGCGCGCGCTACTCGGCGGTGCTCGGGATCCTCGGCGCCCTGCTCATCCCGTTCATCCACATGAGCGTGTATCTGTTCCGCACCCTGCACCCGATGCCGATCGTGCTCAAGCCGAGCCGCCCCTCGCTGCCGGACGACATGCTGCACACCCTCATGTTCAGCTTCGGCGCATTCCTGCTGGTCTACGTCGCATTGGTGCGAGCCCGCTACCGGCTGAGCACCGATCGAGCGCGGCTCGCCCTGCTCGAAGGCGACGTCGAGGGAGGACGCTGACGATGGCTCAGACGGCGGGCTACTACCACGCGGCGTACGTCGTCGCCGGCGCGCTCTACCTGCTCTACACCGTGAGTCTCGTCGTGCGGCGACGACGCGTGCTCGCCCGCATCGCCGCGCTGGAACGGAGCACCGAGCGCTGATGGGCGTCGAGCGCGTCCCCTCGCGCGGCATCGTCTATCTGGTGGGCGCGGGGCCGGGCGATCCGGGGCTGCTGACCGTTCGTGCCCGCGATCTGCTCGCGAGCTGCGATGCGATCGCCGCCGATGCGCTGGCGAACCCCGTCATCGTCGCCGAAGCGCGCGCGGCGAATCCTCGCGCCGAGCTCCACGA
>JBIOHU010000175.1:0-4197 GCA_044449225.1 Gemmatimonadales bacterium
CCGCGCCGGCGCGCCAGCGTGTTGATCGCGCCGATCGGCATCGCTTCGGCGCTGCGGGAGCCCAGCCCCAGCAGGCCGAGCGAGGCGAGCGCCAGCCCGGCGACGCGGAAGAATTCGCGCCGCTCGATCGCAGCCGGCGCGGACACCCTGTCGTGCAATGGGCACCCGGCGCAGTCGTCCGCCGCGCCCTCTGCCTTGTCGTCCCTGTTCGCCATCGTCATCGTCGGTGTGGGGTCCGCTCCGCCATCAGTCGGCTCGCCCCCTCGTTGGGAGACCGGACGCGCTCGTCAGATATTGGCGAGGACGACGCCGGCAAGCGTGATGGTGAGCCAGAGTGTCAGGCTCGTGATGGCGATACCCCGCAACCGGCCCCATTGGTCCGATGTTCCACCGCCCGTCGCGGCGAGGCGGCGCTCGAGCCGCGTCATGACGAAGCCGTTGGCGAGCAGGGCAGCGACGAGCACCATTTTCACCCAGAACACCCACGAGCCGAGAAAGGTGTCGAGGTCGGAGGCGAGCAGCGCGAGGCCGCTGAGAATGGAGATCGTGAGCGCCGCGATCACGAGCGGATGCACCGAGCCGAGCTCGGCGAGGTGCCGCTCTCGCGCGCCAGGTTCGTCGTGCCGGAGTCGCAGTGAAGCGCGATCGAGGGCGATCGCGATCCCTCCGCCGATCACGAGCGGGGCGATATGAAGGAAGGTGACGATCGTCGACGCTGTCTTGGAGTGGCTGTAGAACTTGTTCCACGGCTCCGCCAGGCGGGCCAGCGCTTCGGGTGTCGCGAATATCATTTCGTGGCTCGAGGTCAATGGTTGCCGACGAGCATCACCGCATACCCCGCGAGCGCCGCGCCCATGGAGACGTAGGAGATGCGCTTGTGCTGGTCGCGCGAGGACTGCGACGATTTGGCTTCGCCGCCGAGCTTCACGCCGGCGTAAGTGAAGCCGGCGTCGGAAGCGAGGAGGAGCACCGAGTGGATCCAGCGCTTCGTGCGGCCGACGTCGTTGCCGCGGGAGTCCCAGAGATTCCAGGCTCCGGTTACGGTGTTGATCGTGAAGAGCGCCCCCAATCCGGCTGCGCCGGCGCCGTGAGTAGCCTTTGCCCAGCCTGGCCGGTCGGCACCAGACTTGTCGGCCTGGAAGAGCTGGTTGCCGGCGACCGACTGCACGACGAACAGCGGGATCATCGTGTACGACGCGTAGCGGTGCACGCGAAGGCGCAGCTCGTAGGCGTCGCTGACCTCGACGGCGCGCCGGCGCGGGTGAGTCGTGTCGATGGCGGCAAGTGGATCGGCGGGGGCAACCGTATCGCTCGCCGCCCGCGGTGTCACGGAGGCATTCGGGGCCGACCCCACCGGCGCGGCGAGCAGGCCGAGGAGGAGCGCGACAGGTATCATTGGAGGTCCGGTTGAGTCGGGGCGCACCATTGCACGGTTCGCTCCACCGCGGCAAGTCGGTACGAAGAACCGGTGGGCAGGCGCCGGCGAAGCGGTCCCGTCCACTGTCGGGCGGCCACCCTGACCGGGCGCCGCTCGGCGAATTATGGTACGCGAACCGCGCTGACGTCACGGAGGTGAGGTGAGCCCGATACGATCCAGCGAGGCGGCGGCGAGCGAGGGCGGCGCCGGCGCGCCACCCGATCCGGCGGGGACGAACCGCGCTCCGGATCTCACCCGCGAGTATCTGGCGGAAGGGATCACGGTCGAGTGGTATGCGACGCGCTGCATCCACAGCGCGAACTGCGTGCGCGCCCTGCCGCGAGTGTTCGATCCGCGTCGCCGCCCATGGGTAAATCCATCAGCGGCGAGTGTGGACGATCTCGCCCGTGCGGTGCTGCGCTGCCCGACCGGGGCGCTGCACTTCGTCCGTCATGACGGCGGAGCGCAGGAGACGCCCGACGAACCAGCCACCGCCAGACCGTCCGGGGTGGGCCCGCTGTATCTGCGCGGCGACGTCGAAGTGCGCGACGCGAGCGGTGCCGTCCTGCGTCGCGACACCCGCACGGCGCTCTGCGCCTGCGGTCGCAGCGCGAGAGCCCCATTCTGCGACAACGCCTGCCGGACGCTCGACCGTGAGCCGTGAGTCGCCGTCACGCCTCACCATTCACCATTCACCATTCACCATTCACCGTTCACCGTTCACCATTCACCGTTCACCGTTCACCATTCACCCTTTGGTGAGCAACTCCCCCACCACGGCGGCCAGTTCCGCCTGATTTACCGGCTTGGTGAGGAACGCGTCGGCGCCCGCGGCGAGCCCGTGCGCTTTCGAGTTCCGGTCGTCGAGCGCCGTGAGCAGCACGACCGGAATGTGTCGCGTCGCCGGTTCGCCCTTGAGCCGGCCCGCCACCTGATAGCCGTCCATGCCCGGCATCATCACGTCGAGCAGGATCAGATCGGGGCGCTCTCGCGCCGCCAGCGTCAGCGCATCCGCGCCGCACTCGGCCGTCACGACCACGTGACCCGCGGCGCCGAGCATCACCTCGAGGAGCTGCCGGTTCTTGCGCTCGTCGTCGACGACGAGGACGCGGGCCGCCGGAACGAGAGCGTGCTCCGTTGCGCTCACGCTTTCGCCGCGCTCAGCTGGTCGGACACCGTGGCGAGAAATTCCTGGTAGCGCATCGGCTTGGCGATGTAGCCGTTGCAACCCGCGGCCCGGATGCGCTCCTCGTCTCCCTTCATCGCCAGCGCCGTCAGGGCGATGACGGGTATCGCCCGGGTCGCCTCGTCCCCCTTGAGCAGCATGGTGGCCTCCAGTCCGTCCATGCCGGGAAGCTGGATGTCCATCAGGATGAGGTCGGGTTGCTCGTGTCGGGCCAGCGCGAGCCCCGCCTCGGCATCGCTCGCGGTAAGCACGCTGTGTCCAGCCGACTCGAGCAGGAATTGTGCAAGCCGCATGTTCGCGGGGTTGTCCTCGACGACGAGCACGGCTGCCATGTCAGACGATCGCCTCGCTCGGTGGGGCAGCAGCGAGGTTCAGTTCCTGGAGCGCGCGGTGCAGCGCTTCCCGCGACGCCGGCTTCTGGATCACTGCCGCCGCGCCGAGGGCGAACCCCTTGTCGCGGTCCGAGACGATGGACACGATCACGACCGGCACGCTCTGCAGCCGGGGATTTCGTTTGACTTGCGTCAGAAACTCCCAGCCGTCCATGCGAGGCAGGTAGATGTCCAGAATGATGAGCGCCAACGGCTGCTTCTCCGCCAGGACCAGGGCGGCTTCGGCGGTGGAAGCGTGGAGCACGTCGAAGCTCTCCGACTCGAGCTGCAGCCGAACGAGCTCCGCCGACTTGTAATCGTCATCGATGACGAGCGCCGTCCGACCTGGCGTCGTGATCACGCGGCGGACCTGGGACACGCTCGACGGCGTATGCGGTCGGGCCACTGCTGAGCGGATAGGCAGCCACACCGTGAAACACGAGCCGCGGCCCACCTCGCTCTCGACGGCGACCGCTCCCCCGTGAAGTTCGGCGAGCAGCTTCACCATCACCAGCCCGAGGCCCGTCCCCTCGAACTTCCGTGCCAATCCACTGTCGATCTGGCTGAAGGGCATGAACAGATTCGCCAGGCTCTCCGGCGCGATGCCGATGCCGCTGTCACGCACGCTGATCTCGAGGAAATCCTCGAACTCGTCACTCGCCAGTGGGAAACGTCGGCCGTGCGACCGCTCGGTCGTTTGCCCGACGCGCGACCGCGGGACGTACCCGGCGCGCAGCGTCACCCGACCGTTTTCGCCGGTGAACTTCACGGCATTCGAGAGCAGGTTGTAGACGATCTGCTTGAGCTTGCGGGCATCCGCCTGCACCGTGCCGAGCTCGCCGACGACGTGCATGGCGAGCTGGATCTTGCGCGCCGCGGCCTTCTCCCGGATGATCGACAGGCTGTTCTCGAACAGCGTCGAGATCTGCACCGGCGCGAGATCGAGCGTCATCTTCCCGGCCTCCACCTTGGAGAGGTCGAGGATGTCGTTGATCAGCGAGAGCAAGTGGGTCCCGCTGCCGAATATGTCGCTGATGAATCCGCGCTGCTGTGGCGTGAGCTCGCCGAGCATGCCGTCCTTGAGCACCTCGGAGAAGCCGATGATGGCATTCAACGGCGTCCTCAACTCGTGTGACATGTTTGCGAGGAACTCGGACTTCATGCGGCTGCTATCTTGCAGCTCGGTGTTCTTCTGCAGCAACGTTTGCTCGAAGCGTTTCAGC
>JBIOHU010000176.1:0-4178 GCA_044449225.1 Gemmatimonadales bacterium
CGGTCATCCCTTCGCGGGCGCACCGGCGCTCTTTTCCCGGGTGTGGATCGCCGGGATGCTCGAGACCGTCGGCGGGCTGCTGCTGCTCGGACTCCTCACCCGGATCGTCGGCTTTCTCCTCGCCGGCGAGCTCGCGGTGGCGTACTTCACCGTGCACGCCCCGCGTGGCTTCTTCCCGATCCTCAACATGGGCGAGCTCGCGGTGCTCTACTGCTTCGTGTTTCTCTTCTTCGCGGCCGCCGGTGGTGGACGATTCAGCCTGGACCGGCTGACGTTCGGGCGGCGACGCTAGCGTGACTTGCTGATGCCAAGCCGATGCAACAACGCTGCGTATCGCGGATCCGTGCGGAGCGGACTGAGATACAGATTGGCCTGCAGGGCCAACATCGGTTGGATGCCCCATCGTTGCTGGCGCGCGAACCAGTAGAATGCAGAATCCGCCATGCCCTGATCGGCGTACAGCATGCCGCGGAACGCGGCATACTGCTCGTTCGATGTATCCGCCCGCGCGAACGCCTGGCGAGCCAGGTCAGGCCGCCCCATTTCGTCGTGGATCACGGCGAGGGTGTAGAGCGCGCGCGGAATGCGAGGAACGATCTCGATGGCCCGGTCGATCGCCCGCATCGCGGCGGCATACTCCCCCTTCTCCGCATAGACTCGCGACATGTTGGCGAGCAGCCATGGATTTCTGCTGACCCACGCCGAATCCGGCTCTTCATCCACCGTCTTTCGGAATTGACGGAGAGCGCCCTCGCGATCTCCGGAAACGTCGAGGAAGGTGGCGTAGTTGTTCTGGATCTGCAGCGAGAGCGGCTCCAGCTCCGATGCGCGCTTCTCCTCGGCAACGGCATCGCGTACGCGGCCCAGGATCATCAGCAGCACGCCGTACCACTGGTGCGTCGTCGCATTCGTCGGATCCAGGGCGATCGCCGTGCGGTACTCCGACTCGGCTGCCGCGAACTCGTGCTCCCAGATCAGCTCCGTCGCCAGAGCGGTGCGGGCCGATGCAAGCGTGCTGTCGAGCCGGATACTTCGCTGCGCGGCCTCCTTTGCCTTGGGAAACATCGCCGCCGCCGGCCGGTATCCGAAGTAGCCGATGCGCACGTACGCTTCCGCGAGTCCGGCATACGCCGCGGCATACCCGGGGTCGAGCTCCGTGGCCCGGCGGAAGTACACGATCGCGCTGTCGCTTCCCGTCTGTGTCCGATCCTCCCACGCACTCAGTCCGCGGAGGTAGGCCTCGCGCGCTGCCGGCAGCGGGACTCTCGATGGACGAGCTCCATCGCGTGCCGCAGCTCCGGAGAGTGAACCGGCCGGACCCTCCCTCGCCAGTGTGAGCGCACCGAGCACCATCAGCGTCGCGAGTGCAATCGATCCAACCGACGCCGTTCTCATCCACCTGGTCCACGGCGGTGCGTGGTGCGCGCGCTCGCCGAGGGCTGTCGCTTCCGCACTTTCTGCTTCAGGCTCGAATGGCGCCGGGCCCTCGACCGCCATCGCATCGACCGGTGGCGGTGCAGGCCATGTCGCTTCGCTGGATTCTTCG
The DNA here is from genome assembly GCA_044449225.1 of Gemmatimonadales bacterium. Lineage (GTDB taxonomy): Bacteria > Gemmatimonadota > Gemmatimonadetes > Gemmatimonadales > Gemmatimonadaceae > AG11. The sequence goes on from JBIOHU010000176.1 coordinate 1,547, forward strand.
CCCGGCGACGCATGGCTCAGCGCCGAGACGAGTCGCTCGATCTCGACCTCGGGCTCCATGTCGAGCTCGCGCCGCACGAACGCCTGATACTGCCGCGCCTGTTTGACGGCCCCGGCGCGGTCGCCCGACGCGGCCAGCGCGCGAATGAGTTTCTTCGTCGAGTCGGCCGACAACGGGTCGGAGCTGGCGAGCCTGCGTCGCCACTCGATGTCCTGCGAATGGTCGCCGGCGCTGGCGGAGCGGTCGGCCAGCGATCCGACAGCCGACTGGTACTGCCGCAGTAGTCGCACCCGCTCCGCGTCGATCCATGATTCGAGCTCCCGGCTGCCGCCCAGATAATAGCCCTCGAGAAGATCGCCCTTGTAGAGATCGACGGCCGCAGCCCATTCACTCGCGCGGACGGCCGCGTCGAACTCCCAGACGTCAGCCCCGAGGAGCGACGAATTCACCGTGAGCTCCTGCCCCGTCATGACGATGATCTCGCCGCCGAGCGTGCGTCGAAGCGCGTAGATGGTCTGGTCGAGCGCATGGCGCGCGCGCGCGGAATCGCTCTCGGACCAGAGGTACGCCTCGAGGCGATGCCGGGACATCCCCTGCTTTCCGGCAAGCGCGAGCACGGCCAGCAGTCCCAGGCGCCGCTTCTGGCGGGCGGCTGGTGGCACCGGACCGTCATCACGACGTAGCGAGAGAGCTCCGAGCAGCTCGAGCACCAACATTGGTCGCCGGGCCAGTCCGGTGATGTCCGGGTGAGCTTTCGGTGAGGCAGCGCCTCTATCATGGGCGGCAATGGTCGCCGGGTCAACAACGCTCGGTCCGGCGAAGTAGGAGTCCACCCTCGATGGAGACGATATGAAATACCAGATGGCCGTATCCCTGCTCATGCTCACCGTGGCCAACGGGTGCGGCGGAACTGACGTGACGGGCTCGATGAACGCCGACGCCAGGACACTCGCCGCAACAACGGCGTCACGTGCAGATCAGTCGTCGGCGCGAAGTGGCGGGTTCACCGTGCGGAAAGACTGTCAAGGGTACAATGGAAGGGCGGGGGAGACCTGCCTGATCGTCGAGTCCAGCCTCAAGGAAGTTCCGAAAGGCTCGATCGTCACGTATCGGAGCGGCGCCGTCGACGGGTTTCTGGACTCCGACGTGATCGTCGACCCTCCGCGTCCGGGCAACAACGTCGCGTTCGGCCACTGCTCGCTCAGTCTGATCACCGGCGTCGGGGAGTGCCACTTTCTGGGCGGAACAGGGAAGTTCACCCACTTCCACGGTAGCGTCGCCGTCTCGCCGCTGGGCGGAAACATCTTCGCATGGAACGGGACATACGGCTTCGCTCCATGAATCCAGGCGTCGCGTCTGCGCCGGCGATTGCCTTGCCAGCCGCAGACGCGTTGCGCCAGGTGCCGGCTGAAGAGGCGGAGGCGGCTGCCTGCCTCGCAGGGCGCTGATGTCCGGCCGCATGATCATTGCGAGCTGCCCGGTATGGCCATAGTTTCTGCATTATGGCCATACCGAAGATCAAGGCGACGTATTCGCTTGATGTGGAGACGGCCCAGGCGCTCGAGCGACTGGCGGAAGAGTGGGGCATGTCCAAGTCCGAGACGCTGCGCGTGCTCATTCGGGAGCGAGCTGGCGCCTCGCGCGCGGCACCGCGTGTCCGGGAGGCGAGTCCCGCCGAGAAGCTCGCTGCGCTCGACGCGCTCCAGAAGTCGATGGCATTGACGCCAGCTACCGCGGCGAAGTGGATGCGCGATGTCCGGGCGGAGCGAGAGGGCTCGAAGCGCCCGAAGAGACGGTAGTTCCTCGTGATCTACCTCGACACCAACTTTCTGATCGGCGCGCTCGACCCACTCTCGCTCGAGCAACGGCGCATTCGCGAGTGGGTGGCTCGCCGGCGGATCATACGTGCATCTTCCGTCGCGTGGGCCGAGTTCCTCTGTGGTCCGGTACGTCCGGAGGATATCCGATTGGCCGGGACGATCATTGGCGAGCCGATGCCGTTTGCCGCCGGCGACGGAAACACGGCGGCATGGTTGTTCAATCGTTCGGGCCGCCGGCGTGGAACACTTCTCGACTGCATGATTGCCGCTGCGGCGATCAACGCGTCCGCATCGCTCGCGACGAACAACGTCGCCGACTTCGAGCGATTCGTGGAGTCGGGACTTGAACTGGCTTGACCGGGGATTGGCCGTTAGGGATGGGCTCGCGCCGCATCCGAGCGAGCGAATCGGCCCTCCGCCAGCGAGTCCTCCTCGACCCGCGATGGCTGACGGTCGAGATTGGGTGAGTGAACGACGCTGGCCATGCCACGATTCTCATGATCACCCAGCCCCGATGAATCGCATCCGCGCCCTCCTCGTCCTCCTCGCTGCGCTGTCCTTTGCGCCCGCCGGACTTCACGCGCAGAGCGCGGCGCCGTCGCAATCCGCCCACCCCGACATCGACTCGTTCAATCGGGCCCTCGCCGACGCGACCCGCCGGATGGACAACGCCGCCACCCTGGCGCTGTGGAACGACGACGGAGTCAGCCTTCTCCCCTCCACGAAGCCGATCGTTGGAAAGGCGGCAATCGGTGCTTTCGTGAACGCGATGACGGCGTCGTTCCCCGGGGCGCACATGGAGAAGTTCGATC
>JBIOHU010000177.1:0-4165 GCA_044449225.1 Gemmatimonadales bacterium
CCCATCGACTTGGGCACCCACCACCGCTTGAGCAGCTCGGCCTTGGTAAATGCCTCGAACACGAAGCGCGCCAGGCCGTTGATGGTCCGCGTGACAATCACCTCGCGGTCCGACTTCCGTTCCACCGTGGTGCGGTTCTTCACGGGGCCGGGCTTACTTTCGCTTCTTGCGTTCATCGCTCTTCTCCTTTCGTGTGAGTTCCTCGACAACCTTGTCCAACTCGTCGAAACGTTCGTCCCAGCTCTGGCGGTACCTCTCCAGCCACATCGTCTCTTCCTCCAATCGGCGCGGGCCCAGCTGGCACGTTCGCACGCGCCCGATCTTCTTCGTGGTGACGAGCCCCGCCTGCTCCAGAACGCCGACGTGCTTCTTCATGCCCGTGAGCGTCATGTGGAACGTCCCGGCAAGGTCCGTGATCGAAGCGTCGGCTCGCCCGAGCTGCTCCAGAACGCCACGCCGCGTGGCGTCCGAGAGCGCGGCGAACGAAGTATCAAGTCGGGTCGTGATATACTGAACCATATGGTTCAGTATGTAACGCAAGCATTGCCGCATGGCAAGGGGTGGCCGCGAAGAGCGATGCGTCCGTTATGTGGCTCAGGCACTCTGACCTTCGAGCAGGACCGGAGTGAGACATGACCGTGCACACGCAGATCAGCGACTACCTGGCCGCTCAGCCCGAGCGCAAGCGCGGTGACATGCAGACGTTGCACGACATGATGTTGAGGCTGATCCCGGATGGCCGGTTGTGGTTCCTCTCAGTGCTGGAAGTGGCGATCCGGGACGGGATTGCGCGGACCAGCGCGTGACGGGCATTGCCAGGGATCGCCCACACCAGTCAATTCCCCCGCATCCTCTTTCCTTCGTCGAGGTCCCTATGAGGTTCTCGCGCGCAGCACTCGTCGTCGTCGTCGTGCCCCTCGCCCTCGGGGCGCAGCAACCGTCGCCGCCGACCAACCCGATCACCGCCGTCGTGAAGCAGCGCACGATGGCGTATCAGCAGCGCCTCGCTCAGGCGTTCGACTCGATTCCCGAGCGGCTCCTCGGCTACAAGCCCACACCGGCGCAGCTCACCATCGGCTACATCGCGCAGCACCTGGCGGACGACAATTACTTCTACTGCAACCAGTTCGGGGCGATGAAGGCGCAGCGCGCCGCCGAGGAGACGTCCACGGCGGACTCGATCAAGGCGACGTGGCCGAAGGACAAGCTGGTCACCCACCTCAAGCAGTCGTTCAAGTTCTGCGAGGATGCGCTGGCGCAGCTCGATGATGCGAAGCTCGCGGACCAGACCACCATGGCGTTGCCGAACGGGCAATCGCGCACGGTGACGCGCGCTAGTGCGGCGATCGGACACCTCACCGACATGGTGGATCACTACAGCCAGCTCGCGAACTACATGCGGCTGAACAACATCCTGCCGCCGACGGCCCTTCCGCGTCCTCGACCGCCCGGCTGACCTGGCGGCGCGATCATCCAAAGGGGAGCCGCGCACCTGCTAGGTTTCCGCAGTGCTGCTTCCCCTCCTCTCCGCCTTCCAGCTCGCCACCGCGCAGGACCTCGGCCCGGCGACCGTCCATAACGGCCAGCTCGGCCAGACCAGCGTCGCGCCGCCCCGGATCGAGGCGACCGTTGCCGTTGACGGCCGGCTGGACGAACCCGTCTGGGCGCGCGCGGCGATCCTCAACGGCTTTTCCCTATACGCCCCCGCCGACGGACGGCCGGCACCCGATTCCACCGAGGTTCGCGTCTGGTACTCCCCGGACGCCATGTACTTCGGCATCCGTGCGTATGCCGACCCGAGCACGGTGGCGGCTACGCTCGCCGACCGCGACCGCATCGGCAGCGACGACAACGTCGAGATCCATCTCGACACCTTCCACGAGCGCAACCGCGCCTTCGTCTTCATCGTCAACCCGCTCGGCATCCAGGCCGACGGCACGAAGAGCGAGGGAGGCGGCTTCATCCCCGGCTCGAACGTCGGGCCGGGCCAGAACGACCTGAGCGCCGACTTCCGCTGGGACTCGCGCGGCCGCGTCACCTCGTGGGGCTACGAGGTGGAGGTGCGCATACCATTCGCTACCCTTCGTTACTCCTCCGCGGCGACCCAGACGTGGGGGCTGCAGATCGATCGGCACGTGCAGCGCAACGGTTACGAGGAGACCTGGACTCCCGCGCGCAAAGCCTCGGCGTCGTTCATCGCGCAGTCGGGGACGCTCACGGGACTCACGGGGATGGTCCACGGCCAGAACGTGGAGCTCAACCCCGAGCTCACCAACACCACGCTCGGCGCCGCGTGCTGCGCGCCGGCGTTCGACCGGTGGGCGTATTCATCGAAGCCGCAGGTCGGCGGCAACGTGCGCTGGGCGATGGGGAGCAACTTCGTCCTCAACGGCACCATCAAGCCGGACTTCTCGCAGGTGGAGGCCGACGCGACGCAGGTCGCCGCCGACGAGCGGTTCGCGCTCTTCTATCCGGAGAAGCGGCCCTTCTTCGTCGAGGCGCTCGACCAGTTCAACGTCCCCAACCAGCTCGTGTACACCCGCACGGTCACGCAGCCCGACGCGGCGGGCAAGCTGACGGGCAAGATCGCGCGCGCGGACGTCGCACTCCTCTCGGCGCGCGACCAGGGACGACTCGTGGACATCATGCGCCTGCGCCAGGCGATCGGCGAGCAGTCGCAGGTGGGGCTGCTCTACAGCGGCCGCACTGGTGAAGGGCGCAACAACCATGTCGTCGGGATGGACACGAAGATCGTGTTCGGGCGCATCTACTTCGCGCAGCTCCAGGCGGTGCAGAGCGTGACGACCGAGAACGGCGTGTCCACGTCGGGGCCGATGTGGGAGGCAGTCGTCGACGCCACCAATCGCGGCTGGGGATTCCACTACAACGTGATCGGCATCCATCCCGACTTCCGCACCGACAACGGATTCCTGCCGCGCGTGGGCTACGTGAAGCCGAACGCCATGAACCGGTTCACCTGGTACGGCAGTCCGGGCGCACTCGTCGAGCGGTTCAACGTGTTCCTGAACGAGAATGCGATCTGGCGGTACGACGACTTCCTCCACGCCCGCTCGCTGCTCGAGGATGCGGCGTCGGCGAACATGCAGCTCACCCTGCGCGGCGGGTGGAGCGTGGGGATGACGCCGAAGATCGGGAGCTACGCCTTCGATCCCGCGGACTATCAGAGCTACGCCGGCGGGTTCACGCCGTCGGATCGCATCGCGGTCGGCACGAGCACCTTCAGCATTGCCACGCCGCAATTCCAGAAGCTGAACGCGAGCGTCTCCACCAACGTGGGGAACGACGTCGACTTCCTCGAGACGTCACGCGTGCGACGGCTGGACTACACGGCGTCGCTGGACCTGCGGCCGAGCGATCGGCTGCGGGTGAGCACGACGTATCAGGCGACGTCGGTCACGCGACGGGCGGACGGCCAGCGCTCGGCGTTCGCGCGCATCCCGCGGCTGCTCGTGGAGTACCAGATTGCGCGGCCGATCTTCGTGCGGGTGGTGTCGCAGTACACCGCCACGCGGCGCGAGGCGCTGCTCGACCCGCGCACCGGCGCGGTGATCGTGCTTGGGTCGGGCCCGTCGACGGCGACGTCCAGCAACCTACTGCGGACGGACTGGCTCTTTTCGTACCGGCCGGCGCCGGGCACGGTGTTCTTCGTCGGCTACGGCGGGAGCATGACGGAGGAGGACCCGCTCGCGTTCAAGCGGCTGACCCGGACGAGCGATTCGTTCTTCGTGAAGGGAAGCTACGTGTTCCAGTTCACGGGGCGGACTCGCTAGCCTCGTCAATCCGCTCTCCGTGGTTCGCGCGCGTCTTCTGGAAGGCGGCTCGACATCGCCTTCGTCTGCCAGTCGCCCGGCGCCTCCGGACACTGGGCATCGGGCACCTCGCAGGATGCCCTGGGATGTGCGAGTGTTACCCATGTCCCTAGACTGATCTGTTACCCATGAGTCTAGACCGTACCCGAACGCCGTCTACCCCGCGGGAGTTCTCGCGCCACGCGCCGAGACCGAGTACGGCCTTTGCCTCTTGCCTTCTGACTCACCGATCCGGGATTCGGCCGTCGGCGCTAGGCTGCTCCGGGATGCCGTGGGGAGGTCGTGCTGCTCACGATCGGTCGCGCCGTGCGGGAAGAAGCGGTAAGATGATGACC
>JBIOHU010000178.1:0-4154 GCA_044449225.1 Gemmatimonadales bacterium
CGCGCCGGCTGCGATCGAGCGGCGCGAATTCTTCCGCGTCGCCGGGCTGGCGCTCGCCTCGCTCGGCCTGCTGGGGCTGGGCTCCCGCAGCGCCGAAGCGATGCCGATCGGCGCGATCAACACGCTGGCGCGCCGGCGCGGCGCGCGGGCGGAGGAGAAGCGCTACCCGTTCCCCGCCGCAGACGGGGTGTCGATCGACCGGGACAACTCGGTGATCGTCGCGCGGGTCGGCGCAAAGGTGTACGCCTTCTCCCTTGCCTGCCCGCACCAGAACACGGCGCTGCGGTGGGAGCCGGACGACCACGAGTTCCAGTGCCCGAAGCACCATTCCCACTACCGCGACGACGGAACGTTCATCGAAGGCCGCGCGACGCGGAACATGGACCGGCTCGCGGTGCGCCGCGACGGCGCCGAGCTGGTCGTCGACATCGACAAACTCTACCAGAACGACGACAGCCCGAACGAATGGGCGACCGCGTTCGTCGCCGCCTGAGGACTCATGAAACAGATCGTCTTATCGAATGGAGCGGCCAGCGAAGCGGTCGACTGTGCGAGCTGCGTCAGCCGCCGGGATTTTCTCGCCCGGGTCGGAGCGGCAGCTGCGGTGCTGATGGTCGCCGCCTGCGGCGGCTCGGCGAATGACCTGACCGGCGTCGGCGGCGGACCCCTTCCAGGCGGACCGCTGACGGTGAACATCGCCGACTATCCCGATCTGGCCACCGTGGGCCAGCCGGTGGAGCTACGAAGCTCGAGCGGACGAGGCGCCGGCGTCGCGGCGGTGCGCATGAGCGCCAGCACCTTCATCGCGCTCGGCATGGCCTGCACGCACCAGGGCACGAAGATCGATATCGTGAGTCAGGGCTTCGTCTGCCCGAACCATGGCTCGCGCTTCGCGAGCAACGGCGCGGTGCTCAACCCGCCGGCGAATCAGCCGCTGGTGAGTCGATCGGTGACGTACGACGCGACGGGGGGGACGCTGACCGTCTCGTAACCGCGCAGCTACGCAGGTGCGGAATGATGAAGGACAGACGGGCCCGTTCCAGTGTGTCCCCAAGGGCACCTCTCACCTGCTCTTCGCGTGCCGGAACACGACCATGAGCACGATGCCGAGCGTGACGAGCAAGGCCAGCGCCAGCGTCGCCTGCCCCGTCACGCGCTCGAGCCTGGGCAGATTGCGTCCGAACAGGTACCCGAGCGTGCCGAAAAGCGACGCCCACGCCACTCCGCCTGCCGCGTTGTAAAGGGTGAAGGAGCCGTACGGCATGCCGGAGACACCGGCGAGCGCGGCGGCCCAGCTTCGCAACAGAGCGATGAACCGGCCGATGAAGACCGTCTTCCCGCCGTGCCGCCGGAAGAACTCGTGAGCCCGGTCGAGCTTCGGGTCCGTGAGACCGACGCGCCGTCCGTATCGGTGCACCAGGGCGATGCCGCCCTTCCTCCGGATCCAGTAGCCGGGGGTGTCGCCGACGATGGCGCCGGCCGCCGCCGATGCGATGACGAGGACGATGCTCAACCGACCCGCCGCGGCGAAGGCGGCGGCCGTGACGAGCGCCGTCTCGCCGGGCAAAGGAAGGCCGAAGCTCTCCGCCGCAATGAGGAGGAAGAGAAATGCGTAACCCGACGAGGCGGCGAAACCGACGAGGCCGTGCGTGGACGATGGCATGGAAGAGGAGAAGATGCGTCGGAGCTCGACGCCGAAGGTAACCACGCGCGCCCTTCGTGACCTCGATCACCGACCGAATCGCGCGTGACGAGCGGAAGGCGGTCAGCGTCTTCAGCTGGAGCTCGCCCTCACGCCCTACCTCACATGATGCCGATCAAACTCTGGATATCGGCGCTGCTCGTGGCCTCGACGCCATTCGCCGCGCCGAACCTGCACGCACAGACCAGCCCCGTGCAGGCGCGAGCCGACACGACCAGCAAGACCGACACCGCGGACACCGAGGGCCGCGCCGACGACGAGGGAGTTCCTCTCGGGCTGCAGTTCGGCGTCGCGAGCGGCGCGCTGCACTACAACCAGGGACGGAACGAACAGTCTCTGGCCGCGATGATCCGCTGGGCGCCGCTCCGCTGGTTCAGTCTCGCCGCCACGCCGGCGGGAGTCCGGGCGAGCACTTCGGCTATCGCCGGCGTGGCACCGGCGAGCCACAGCGGATTGACCGATCTTCCCATCGAGGCAACGCTCTCCCACACCCTTCACGCCCGCATGACGCCGACGGTCAGCGGCGGCGTCGCCCTCACGCTACCGCTCGGCGATACGGCGAGCGGGTTCGGGACGGGCAAGGTCGGCTTTTCGGCGAGCGCGGGATTCGGCTTCTCGCCGACCGAACGAATCTGGCTGCAGCTGGGCGCCGGTCGATCGTTCAATGGGCTCTCGGTGCAATCCGCCTTCACCGGCGCGTCGGGCTGGGGCGACGCGAGCGCCGGCGTCTCGCTCACGGACCGGCTGTCGGTGAGCGGCGGTTACAGCGCCGACCTTGGCTCCATCGACACGACGATGGGTCGGTCGACTTCGGTGAATGGCGGGCTCGCCGTCGCGTTGCACGGCCCGCTTACGCTCAACGTCCTGGCCAGTCACGGTGTGAGCGGCGCCGCGCCGAGCTGGAGCTTCGTCATGGGCGTCGGCACGGTCTTCCCGTATCTGGGCCATCTGGATGCCGGCTCGGCGATCGCGCAGCTGCGAAGCACCTTCGGCGGCGGCTCGCACGGCCTCGGCGGGTCGTACGGCAATGGGACGAGCTCGGGACGGGGGCGGGGGCACCCGTAGTCCTCCCCAGTAGTCCTTACGCCAGCCGGCGCGCACCTTGTACGGTGTGACGACCCTTCTTTTCGTCGGAGGCGCGCTCCTTCTGACCGCCCTGCTCGGCTTCGCCTACCTGACGATTGCCGTCAACTTCGTCGCCAGCCATCAGGATCGGGTCGATCGAGTGCCGCGGGTGGACGACGATCCGTCGTCGTTCATGCGCGCCCTGCACGGCGCGGCGGGAGAACGGTCCACCTCGGGCAATGAGGTCACCCTCTACCAGAACGGGGACGAGATCTTCCCGCCGATGCTCGCCGCGATCGACGCCAGCCGATCGACGGTGCATTTCTCCAGTTACATTTTCTGGTCGGGGAGGATCGCCGAGCGTTTCATCGAGTCGTTCGCCGCGGCGGCGCGGCGCGGGGTCATGGTACGGATCATCGTCGACAGCGAGGGATCGTCGGACGACCTCGACGGCGACGACGTGCGCCGTCTGCGCGACGCCGGCTGCCACTTCGCGTGGTACCGGCGCGCCCACTGGTTCGACCTGACCAAGTACAATCGGCGCAGCCACCGGCGGATCCTCGTCGTCGACGGCACGATCGGCTTCACCGGCGGCGTGGGAATCGCCGACCAGTGGGAAGGTCACGCCGAGAATGACGCGCACTGGCGCGAGACCCACGCGCGCGTCATCGGTCCGGCGGTCGAGGGACTGCAGGCAGGCTTCACCGACAGCTGGAACCGCTGCACGAACGAGCTGCTCCTCCACGAGCGCGACTACCCGGCGCTCGACGTGGCCGGCCGGATGATGGTGACGACGATCATCAGCACCCCGTCCGGCGGCAGTTCGGCTGCACAGCGCGTCGTCGCCGCGTGCCTCGCCGCCGCGACGAAGTCGCTGCGGGTGACCAACGCCTACTTCGTGCCGACCCCGGCGTTCGTCGAGGCGCTGTGCGCGGCGCGCGCACGCGGCGTCGAGGTCGCGGTGATCACACCGGGACCGCACATCGACCAGCCCTTCGTGCGACGAGCCAGCCGCCACACCTGGCGCCAGCTGATCGCGGCGGGAGTCGAGATCCACGAATTCCAACCGGCGATGGTACATGCGAAGACCCTCGTGATCGATGACGCGGTGACGCTCGTTAGCTCCATCAACTTCGATCCGCGCTCCTTCTCACTCAACGCCGAGTGCGGCATCGTCGTCGCCGACCGCGGATTGGCCGCGGAGATGGCACGGGTTTTTTCGGCCGATCTCGCACGAAGCACGCCGGTCACCGCGGCGACGCTCCGTTCGCTCACCGTCGGAACGCGGACGATGGATGCGCTCTATTACTGGTGTCGCGCCCAGCTCTGACGGCGGGCGTCGTCTTGACAGCATTCCCGCGCCTGCGGCATGTTGGCCGTTCTCACC
>JBIOHU010000179.1:0-4105 GCA_044449225.1 Gemmatimonadales bacterium
ACCCCCGCCGATTCGGGCCCCGCCCAGTCCGCTGACGTCATCACCGAGGCCGAGATCGCCCGGTCCCAGTCGATCACCGCCTACGATGCCGTGCAGAAGCTGAGGGCCAACTTCCTCAGCAATCGTGGCACGACGACGATCCTCGGCGACACTTCGCCGCTCCCCGTCGTCTACCTCGACGGCATCGAATACGGTCCGCTGGCCTCCCTCCGCAATATTCCTGCGGACCACGTGTCGTCGATTCGCATGTATCGCGCGTGGGAGGCGACCACGAAGTTCGGCATGAACAAGACCGCTGGCGTCATCGAAGTGCTCACCAAGAATCCCTGAGATCACTCGGGACGCTCGCGTCGAAACGCACATCGACCCCTTGGCCGCTGTCAGCCTTCCGGATCCCACGACACGCGGTTCCCACAGTAGTCGCGACGAAACCGCCGTTCCCAGCTTTTGCCGGTGAACGGGTCGGTGAACTCACCCGTATGGGGATAGAAGCTCCCGGCGAACCAATCGCAGACGCCGCCAGTGAACCCATTGGCGGCCCCGCCCATCCGCTCGAGCGGCCCCATCACCGGGAACTCGACACTCGAGCCGGTGCGGTGCCCGCCGTCGACCTCCGCGACCTGAACCACCAGGTCCCTTTCTGAGCTCGTCGCGCTGAAGGGGACGCTCACGGCGCTTTGCTTCAGCCCCTCGGCCACCAGGACATACGACGTGGGAGAGCAGCCGTCGCGTTTGCCGCAGGAGGCCATGAACCACCAATAGTAGTAGCGCGACGACGATGCCCCGTTGCTCACCGCAGCGGTGAACTGGGCGGTGCCGATCGATCTCATCTCACCCGGTCCGTGGATTCTGACGCTCAGAGTTTCCGAGGGTGCCGAACGGGCGGGGGAGAGCTGAAACGTTCCAGCGGGCGGCTCCTCCGGCGAGGCCTCGATCCGGAGCGGCGACCCGATCTTGGGCGTCGGGTTGGACATCGACGACGGGGTGCAACCGGCAACGACGACGATATATGACGACAGGGCCAGACGGACACTACCCTTCATGGCGTCCTCCAACGACGAGACAGCGGTCACGCCGGCTGCATCGCTCGGCACCTGAAAACGCTACTCTGCCGGGCTCGCTTCCCGAAGTGACCTGTGTCACGAAGACTGGCGAGGGGATCCGACGTCACGAGTAACCGTCTAAACAGGCCAAGTTGTCGCCCGACTACCGGTAACCGGCGGCCTGCATCTCGAACAGTTCTGCGTATAATCCGTCACCGGCGAGCAGCTGCTCGTGAGTCCCCTCCTCCGTCACCCGGCCCCCTGCCAGCACGATGATCCGGTCGGCCATGCGCACTGTCGAGAATCGGTGGGAGATGACCACTGCCATCCGGCCGGCCATGAGTTGGTTGAACCGCACGAACACCTCGTATTCGGCGCGCGCGTCTAGGGCCGCCGTCGGTTCGTCGAGGATGAGCAGCTGTGCCGAGCGCATGTACGCCCGCGCGAGCGCGATTTTCTGCCATTCACCTCCCGAGAGGTCGACCCCGTCGTCGAACCGGCGGCCGAGCATCTGCCGATAGCCGGCGGGAAAGCGAGGAAGGAGGCTCGACGCCATCGAGCGCTCGGCGGCCTCCACCAGCGTCACCGGGGGCACGCCCGGCATCTCCGTCGTGGCGTCGCGCGCCGCTTCGAGATAGGCGGTCACCCCCTGAATCTCGCCGACGCCCACGTTCTCGTCGAAGCGCATGTCGTATCGGACGAAGTCCTGAAAGATCACGCCGATCGCTTCGCGCAACGAGCCCAGGTCGTACTCCCGCAGGTCCGCCCCGTCGAGCAGGATACGTCCTTCCGAGGGGTCGTAGAGGCGGGCCAGCAGCTTCGTGATCGTCGTCTTGCCGGCGCCGTTCTCGCCGACGAGAGCGATGCGTTCGCCGGGACTGATCGTGAAACTCACGTGTCGGATCGCCCACCGATCGCTGCCGGGATACTGGAATCCGACGTCCTCGAACACGAAGCCGGACCGGATCGGAACGGGCACCCGGCCAGCACCGGGTCGCGACGAGATGGTCGGCACCATGTCGAAGAACACGAACAGGTCGCGGAGATAGAGGCTCTGCTCGTAGATGTCGCTCGCCGAGAGGAGCAGCCGTTGGATCAGGTCCCGACTGCGTGAGAAGGCGGCGGCGAGGAAAGTCAGCGTGCCGATGGTGATCGTGCCGGCCACGGCGCGGATGAGGATCGTCACGTACGCGCCGTAGTAGCCGAGGGTACCGAGAATCGAGAGCAGCGCGCTGACGATTCCCTTGCGTACGCTGAGGGTCCGGTTCGCGTCGTAGTAGCGCTGCGCCAGCACGGCGTATCGATCGCTCAGCCAGTTCGCCAGGCCGAACATCTGGACCTCCTTCGCCGTCGTGTCGCTCGCACCGACGTAGCGCAGGTAGTCGAGCTCGCGCCGCTCCGGGGTCCAGCGGAAGAGCAGGGAATAGCTCAGCGAGGCGAAATGCGTCTCGCCCAGGAAGCTCGGGATGATCGCGACTGCGAGGAGCACGATCAGCCATGGGTTGTAGACGACCAGCGCCGCGGCGAGGGAGAACAGCGTCAGCAGATCTTGTCCCATGGAGAGGAGCATCGCGATCAGGCCGATTCGTCCGGTCGTCTGTCGCCGCGCGCGCTCGAGGTGATCGTAGAACTCGGGGTCCTCGAACTGCGCCAGGTCGAGGGTGGCAGCGTGTCGCATGAGGCGCACGCTGATGTGATTGGAGAACAGGTCGCCTAGCAGGGATTCGATGAGCGACGAGGCGCGCGCGAGAATTTCCCCCACGACCACGATGCCCAGCTCCAGCGCCACGACACGCCAGAGTGGCCCGAGCGAAGCGCCGGGCCGCTGGGTGAGTGCAATCACCTCGTCGATGATCAGCTTCGCGACCCACATCGTCGACACGGGCACGAACGCCCGCACGAGACGCAGCACGATCATCGCCAGCGTGTAGCCGCGATGGGTGGACCAGACCAGGCGGAGAAGCGCAGGCAGGTACCGTAGCGCCGCCAGGCGCTCGCGCCATCCCTTCGGCCGCTGGTCCTCGGGCAGCGCGCGCCGGCCGCGTGGAATCATCGGGTGAGCCATGCGGTGAAGCTAAACCGCCTGTCTACTGCCGGACGATCGCTCCCCCTTTCATGACGAACGCGACGTCGCGCACGGCGTGGATGTCGTGCGTCGGATCGCCGTGCAGGGCGACGAGATCGGCGAGCAACCCGGGCTTCACGCTCCCCAACTGGTCGTCCAGATGAAGGATGCGCGCGTCGATGCTCGTCGCGGCGCGGAGCGCCTGGACTGGAGTGAAGCCGTAGTCCACCAGCAATTCCAGCTCGCGGCCGTTCTCGCCGTGAGTGAACACCCCGACGTCACTGCCGCTGCCGATCGTCACGCCGGCATCCATCGCCGCCCGCAGGCTGGCGCGCTTTTCCTTGATCCGCGCCGGCTCGGGATCGCCGGGCTTCCAGCCGCGGTATCGGAGCAACGCGTCGCCGGCGGCGACGGTCGGAATGAGGGCCACCCCGTGTTCCTTCATCAGCCGGAATACCTCCGGCGTGCCGGCGTCGCCATGCTCGATCGTCTCCACGCCGGCGAGGATCGCGCGGCGCATTCCCTCCGCCGTCGTCGCGTGCGCCGCCACCGGGCGTCCGGAGCTGCGCGCGATCTCGACGACCGTCTTCAGCTCGTCGAGGGTAAAGGTCGGCCGTGTCTCGCCATTCGGGCCCCACCGGTAATCGGCGTAGACCTTGATCCAGTCGGCGCCGCGGCTGATCTGGTCGCGAACCACCCGCGGCAGCGATGCGCCGTCGGCTTCCTCGCCCCCCTGCGGGACGTCCATTTCCGGAGTGAACCCGCGCGGTCCGTAGCTCCCTGTGGCGACGATGGCGCGCGTCACGACGAGCATCCGCGGTCCGGGAATGATTCCCTGCTCGATCGCGCGTTTGAGGCCGACGTCGGCGTAGCCGGCGCCCTCGGTGCCGAGGTCTCGCACCGTCGTGAAGCCGGCGCGCAGCGTCTCGCGGGCGTGATTCGTCGCACGCGCAACGCGAAGCGCGAGGGGCTCGTGGAGCACCTGATCGTTCCACGA
>JBIOHU010000180.1:0-4045 GCA_044449225.1 Gemmatimonadales bacterium
GACCTGGACTTCGTCTGGACGGCACACGGCGGGGAAACCGGTGGGGCGATCAGGCGTCTGCGCCTGGAGGCCGGCGGCATACAGCAGGCTAGTCCGATCGAGCACCGCAGTGGCATGGCAAGCTCGCGAGAGAGTTGCCGATTGGACGGTGATCCGGCGACGAAGGTTGGAAGGCCTCCGCGAGTCGGCCCGGTCGCGATCGACGCTCGAACGCCGGTCGAAGGATCCGGAGCGTCGACCAACGAAGTCGGGCTAACGAACCACGCTGGGAGCACACCGCTCCCGCCACGCCACGAACGGTGCTCCGGCATCAGGTGCCGGGCCCGGGAACGACGGCGAACGCCGACGGGCGCCCGGTCGCGAGGGCCGCACCGAGGGCCATGTAGGCCGCCCCCTGCTCGTGCGAAGCTGATCAGGGAACTGCGACAGCGAGGGAGCGACGCCTGATCGAACTGGCGAGCATGGCGACCAGCGTCCTGGCGGCGTAGCTTCTCCGTCGCCGGCGCCACATCCGTGGCAAGGAATTCCGAGCGAGTCGCGCGTCCCGCTGAAGCCCACGCACGACCGGCGTGACGAACACTTTCGTGAGGCGACACCGTGCCCTCTTCGCTGTTCGTCATCGCTGCACTTTCCGCCGCGATCGGCTCGATGACCCCGGTCGTCGATGCCCAGGTCCCGAGCCGCGATGTCGCCATCGTCGGTGCAGCCGTGATCGACGTCGCCGCGGGAAGGGCCAGTCCTGGGCAGACGATCATCGTGCGCGGACCGCGAATCGTCGCCATGGGCCCGCGTGGGGGCGATACGCTGCTGTCGACCTCGGCCTCCGTGAGGTAGGCGTGCCCAACCTCACCGAGCGACTCAACAGCGCCGTCGCGGGTCGTTATCGCATCGACCGGCACCTCGGCGAGGTACACCACGGCCATGCCGCCCTCGCCGACGATCTCCGCCACGAGCGCAAGGTGGCGCTCAAGGTGCTCAAGCCGGAGCTGGCGGTGGTGCTCGGCGCCGAGCGATTCGTGCAGGAGATCAGGACGACGGCGGGGCTCCAGCATCCCCACATCCTCCCGCTGTTCGACTCGGGCACGGCGGATGGATTTCTCTTCTATGTCATGCCCTTCATCGAGGGCGAGACACTGCGGGCGAAGCTCGATCGCGAGACGCAGCTTGGCGTCGACGAATCGGTGCGCATCGCCTGCGAGGTGGCGGACGCCCTGGACTATGCGCACCGCCATGGCGTCGTCCACCGCGACATCAAGCCGGACAACATCCTGCTCCACGACGGCCGGCCGATGGTGGCGGATTTCGGGATCGCGTTGGCAATCAGCGCGGCGGCCGGCGGACGATTGACCGAGACGGGGCTGTCGCTCGGCACGCCGCACTACATGAGTCCGGAGCAGGCCACCGCGCAGAAGGACATCGACGGACGCTCCGACGTCTACTCGCTGGGCGCCGTGCTGTGCGAGATGCTGACGGGCAGCCCGCCGCACACGGGCGCTTCGGCGCAGCAGATCATCATGAAGATCATCACCGAGCCGGCCGAGTCGGTGACGAAGCACCGGAGAAGCGTACCGTCCAACGTCGCGGCCGCGGTCGCGAAGGCGCTGGAGAAGCTGCCGGCCGATCGATTCGAGACGGCAAGGGCATTCGCGCTGGCGCTGGGCGATTCGTCGTACACGAGCGCGACGTATGTCGGCGCGAGCGGTGTTGCGCGACCGCGGCGCGTCACCCCGGCGCTCATGGCCGCCGCTGGCATCCTGTTCATCGGCTTCGCATCAGCCGCGCTCTCCGGCTGGCTCCGTTCGCCGCCGGAGCAGCCGGTCATCCGGTATGCGTTGCAGCTCCCGGCGGCCGCGGCGAAGGTCGGCGTGGTTCCGGTGCCGGCTCCGGACGGGTCATTCCTCATCGTCATTGGACCGGAGGTCGGATCCCGACTCGGCACGCAGCTCTGGCTCAAGCGGCGAGACGCGCAGGAGGCGGTCCCCGTGGCCGGAGCGACCAACCCCACCTCGTTCGCGATCTCGCCCGACGCGCAGTGGATCGTGTACGCGTCGGATGGCCAGCTCCGCAAGGTGTCGTCCTCCGGCGGCGCGCCGATCACGCTCGTCGACTCGATCTCGAACGGCTCCTTCGGCATGGCGTGGCTCGATGACGGCACCATCGTCTACACCACCGGCGCCGGCACGGGTAGCGTGCCCTATCTGGCGCAGGTATCCGCCAATGGCGGCACGCCCGTCACCCTGTCGAGGAGCGATAGCCTGGGGGACGCACTCCCGACGGCGATTCACGGTGCGCATGCGCTGCTCTTCTCCCGCTGCCGGTCGCTCGTGAGTTGCGATCTCTGGGCGGTGGACACGCGATCCAGGCAGGCCCACCTCGTGCTGCGCGGCGTGACGTGGGCGCGCTACGCCACGAGCGGGCAGATCGTGTTCGTGCAGGAAAACCGACTGGCGGCGATCGCGTTCGACATCGGCTCGCTGAGCGTGCGGGGACCGCCGACGGCGCTCGACCGGAATGCCATCGGCACCGATCCACTGGAGCTTTCACCGTCAGGCACGATGGTCCTTCGCGAGAGCGGGGACACCACGGCCGCGCCGTTCGACATGGTCTGGGTCGATCGCTCCGGCCGCATCACACCCGTGGACACGAGCTGGCACTTCGACGTCACGAGGTTCGCGAACGACGCCAGCCTGTCGCTCTCGCCCGACGGAACGCGCGTTGCCATCGGGCTCTTCGCCGGGGGGAATGACGACATCTGGGTGAAGCAGCTTCCCAACGGCCCGGCATCGCGGCTGACCTTCGATCCCGCACCGGAGATGAGGCCGCGGTGGACTCCCGACGGCCGCGAGGTGACGTTTCTTTCGCAACGCCGGGTTGGCGGCGTGTACGAGCATCGAGTGGATGGCACGGGACGGGATTCCCTGTTGCTCGCCGGAAACATCGAGGAGGCAGTCCTCTCTCCGCACGCCGATTGGCTCGTCACCCGCGCCGGTTCCCTCGGGTTGGGCCGCGGAGGCCGCGACATCAGGGGCATGCGCGTCGGCCGCGACGGCACCCTGACCAACCTGATCGTCACGCCGTTCGACGAGGAGGCGGTAGCCCTGTCGCCGGACGGCAAGTGGCTGGCGTATACGTCCGATGAAACGGGGAAGTCCGACGTGTTCATCAGGTCGTTCCCCAATACCGACTCCGTGAAGCGGCAGGTATCGAATGGCGGCGGTCTGGCGCCGCTGTGGTCGCGGGACGGGCGGGAGCTGTTCTTCGTGAACGACAGCAACGAGATGATGGCGGTCTCGATTGCCGCCGGATCACCGATCACCGTCGGTGATCCGAAGGCACTCTTTCACCTGCCCGACGAGCTCCTGGCGGTCGAATACGAATACTACACGCCGTGGGACGTGGCAGCAGACGGTCGGTTCCTGATGGCGCGGCTTCGTCGCGAGCGCTCCGCGGCTGCTTCCACTGTCGTCGTGGCGGAGAACTGGCTCACGGAGCTGAAGGCGAGGATGCGGAAGTAAGGGAGAGCGACCAGGTCATGGCCCGGATTCGCAAAGTGATATGTGCCGAGCAGCGTGGGCGCCGTGCTGGCAAGTCTTTCGGACACGGAGCAACTGCCCGTGAGGATCACAGTGGTGGGCTCCGCCTTCGACCATACCATCGGTATTCGCGCCGGCTCGCCCTCCACGCCAAGGGAACGGCTCCTCTCGCCGCCGGCGGGCACTGTCGCCGCCAGCTATGGCGGACGGGAGGTGGCCAGGCTGAGCGAGCGAAGCGCCGGCTGTCCACCCGGAATGGTGCATCAAGGGCGAATTGGGGTCGCGAGGGATGTAGAGAAGCGAGAAGTGTCGGCGGCGTCTGCCGGCGCCGTACTCACGTGGAGGAGAGGAGTCAGAAGAGCGGTTGGGCAGCGACGACGAACGCGCACTGATTTATCGCGCAACGCGGCGCGGAA
The DNA here is from genome assembly GCA_044449225.1 of Gemmatimonadales bacterium. GTDB lineage: Bacteria > Gemmatimonadota > Gemmatimonadetes > Gemmatimonadales > Gemmatimonadaceae > AG11. The sequence goes on from JBIOHU010000180.1 coordinate 3,950, forward strand.
TGCAGTCTTGCGCACGGAGTAGTGGGACTCGGTGCGGCGGAGAAGATTGGGCGGAGTAGAGAGTTGCGGGCCGCTGCACAGCGCGGCTTATATGGC
>JBIOHU010000181.1:0-4041 GCA_044449225.1 Gemmatimonadales bacterium
ACCACGGGAAAACCGTGTGGATGCATACGGGGAGCATCGACGGCATGAGCGCCATCATCGGACTGCTCCCCGAGCAGCGGGTGGGCGTCTACGTGCTGGCCAACCTCGATCACGCCGAGCTGCGCCACGCGCTCATGTACCAGGTCTTCGACCTGTACGGCGACCGGCCCCCCGCCGACTGGAGCGGCAACCTGCAGAAGCTGTTCGCCGCGCGACGCTCGGCACGGCCGGCGGCGCCGGCACAGGTCGCGGCCGCGAAGCCGTCGCTGGCGCTCGATCGGTACGCGGGCACGTACGTCGATTCGGCGTACGGCGCGATAAACGTGACGCTGGAGAGCGGCGCGCTGCACGCCCGATACGAGAAGGCCGATCTCGGTCCCCTCGACGCCTGGCAGTACGAGACCTTCCGCAGCCGGCCCGCGACGCCCGAAGACGGTCCGACGACTCTCACCTTCGTGCCCGACGGCGCCGGCGGCGTGACCAGCCTGCGCGCGTACGGGCAGACCATCGTCCGCGCACGCACGAGACCCTGACGCGCTCCCACTCCCGTGCCCGGCTGCTCGCCGTCGCGCTGCACGGCGCGGCATCATGGCGGACCGCCCCCGCGCAGACCCCCGCGCCCAGCGCGGCGGCCCTGCGCGCCGATTCCATCGCCGCCCAGTACGACAAGAGCGACGTCATGGTGCCGATGCGCGACGGCGTGAAGCTTCACACGATCCTGTACGTCCCCCGGGGACGGACCGACGCGCTGCCGATCATCTTCGCCCGTACGCCGTACGGCATCGCCAGCGCCGGCCGCGTGCTCGGCACCTCCTACGCCGAGCTGGCCGCCGACGGCTACGCCTTCGCCTTCCAGGACATCCGTGGCCGCTTCGGCTCCGAGGGCAGGTTCGTGATGCTGCGCCCGATGCGCGACCGGAAGGATCCCAGGGCGATCGACGAGAGCACCGACACGTACGACACCATCGACTGGCTGCTGAAGACGGTGCCGCACAACAACGGACGCGTAGGGATGCTCGGCGTGTCGTATCCGGGGTGGCTCACCGTCATGGCCATGCTCGATCCGCATCCGGCGCTCAGGGCGGTGTCGCCGCAGGCGTCGCCGGCGGACATGTTCATCGGCGACGACTTCCATCACAACGGCGCGTTCCGGCTCAGCTACGGCTTCGAGTACGTGACGACGATGGAGACGAGCAAGGAGATGACCCCCTTCGCCTTCGACCAGCCCGATCTCTACGACTGGTACCTGAAGCTCGGGTCGCTCGCGCACGTGAACGAGCGCTACCTCCACGGCGCCATGCCCACCTGGAACGACTTCGCCACGCACGCGAGCTACGACGCGTTCTGGAAGCGCCAGGCGGTGGCGCCCTATCTGGATCGCGTCCGCGTGCCGACGCTCGACGTGGCCGGCTTCTGGGATCAGGAGGACTTCTACGGGCCGGTGAAGATCTACGAGACGCTGGAGCCGCACGACACGAAGCACCTCAACTATCTGGTGATCGGCCCGTGGAATCACGGCGGGTGGGGCGGCCCGTCGGGGGAGAAGCTCGGCAAGGTGGACTTCGGCAGCGCCACGTCGCTCGAGTACCGGCGCACCATCCTGGCGCCCTGGTTCGCTCACTGGCTCCGCGACAAGGGGGAGCTGAAGCTGCCGGAGGCGACCACCTTCGAGAGCGGCGGCAACCACTGGTCGGCGTTCGACTCGTGGCCGCCGAAGCGCGCCGTGGCGCGGCGGCTGTACACCCACGCCGATCGCTCGCTTTCCTTCGTCGCGCCGCGCGAGGCCGTCTCCACCGGCTTCGACTCGTACGTGTCGGATCCGGCGAGCCCCGTTCCCTACCGGCCGCGGCCCATCCATCCGAGCTTCACCGCCGGCTCCACGTGGAGCCGCTGGCTGGTGGACGACCAGCGCTTCGTCGAGGGGCGCCCGGATGTCCTGACCTGGAAGACCGAGCCCCTCGCCAGCGACGTCGTCATCGCCGGCAAGCTCGACGCTCACCTGTTCGCGTCCACCACCGGGACCGATGCCGACTGGGTGGTGAAGCTGATCGACGTGTACCCCGACCAGGGCGAGGCCGACTCGACGCTCGACGGCTACGAGCTCATGGTGGCCAACGACGTGCTGCGCGGGCGGTTCCGGAAGAGCTTCAGCAACCCGGAGGCCATCCCGGCGAACCAGGTCCGCGAGTACGTGATCGACCTGCACACCCAGGACTATCGCTTCCGGAAGGGCCACCGCATCGCGGTGCAGGTGCAGAGCAGCTGGTTCCCGCTGATCGACCGGAATCCGCAGCGCTTCGTGCCGAACATCTTCGAGGCGAAGGACAGCGATTTCCAGGCGGCCACGCAGCGGATCTACCGCGCCGCCACCGCGGCGAGCTACGTGGACCTGGCGGTACTTCCTTAAAAGCGCGTGAGACGTGAACTGCACGTGAGACGTGAATCGTGAGACGTGAGACGTAACTTCTCACGCCGTCACGTCTCACGTCTCACGTCTCACGTGTCACGTGTCACGTGTCGTCGCCCGTCGGCACGATCGCCGCCGTCTCGACCATGAGGATCACCGACCGTTCGGGCGCACGGGTACGGTGCACGACACCCTTCGGTACGACGAAGCCCTCGCGCGGGCGGAGCTCGATCACCCGGCCCGGCGTGGTCCCGTCCGTGGCCGGCTCGAGATCGATGAGAAACCGTCCCTCGAGGACGAAGAAGAACTCGTCGTCGCGATCGTGCTTGTGCCAGTGATACTCGCCTTCGATCACACCGATCCGCACGACCGAGTCGTTCACCTTGCACAGCGTCTGGTTGTACCAGCTGTCGCGAACGGCGGCGATGAGAGGGTCGAGCTCGATCTTCTCGAGCGCGGGGAATCGGACATCGAGGTGAGTCGCGTAGGGAAAGACTGCGGCACCGCCGGCGTTGGTCTGAGCCATGGACGGAGTACCGGGTACGAGTGAACGATCGGGATGAGCATGCGCGGGCGGACCGGGTGTCGCAAGCGTTGCGGCTCGAGGGTCGCCACGGATCGTGGATCGCAGATTGCGCGACGCGCTGTCATCCCGCAGGGGCGAAGCCCCTGTCGGGACCTCCTGTCCCGTTCTCGAGGCCGGTCACTGCGCGGGCGACGCCAGCTCCCGACACTCGCGGCCTCCGGCCGCTCCTGCGGGATGACAACGACGTGGAGCCGGCCGCTTCGGCGGGATGACAACGACTTGGAGCGTTCGGCCGCTCCTGCGGGATGACGACAAAGTCGACATCTTCACCGCTCCTGCGGGATGACGATGTCACTCCATTTCCACGAAGCTCACCAATGTCCCTGAGCAGCAGCGTCCTCGACACCATCGGCGACACCTCGCTCGTCGAGCTGCATCGCGTCGCGCCGGCGGGCTGCGCGAGGATCGTCGTGAAGGTCGAGGGCGAGAACCCGAGCGGCAGCATGAAGGATCGGGTCGCTCTGGCGATGATCGGCCGGCCGGAGGCCGACGGCCGATTGAAGCCGGGCGACACGGTGGTCGAGTACACCGGCGGAAGCACCGGCGCGTCGCTCGCGCTCGTCTGCGCGGCGAAGGGCTACCCGATCCGCATCGTCTCGTCCACCGCCTTCAGCGAAGAAAAGCTCGCGCAGATGGCGGCGTTCGGCGCCGAGCTGACGCTGGTGCCGGCCGAGGGTGGGAGGATCACCAGGCAGCTCATCCTGGCGATGATCGCGACGGCGAAGGAGATGAGCCGGCAGCCGAATACCTACTGGACCAATCAGCTCGAGAACACCGACAGTCTGGAGGGCTACCTCCCGATGGGCGAGGAGATCTGGCGCCAGACGGAGGGACGCATCGACGCCTTCGTTCATTCCGTGGGGACGAGCCACTCCCTGCGCGGCGTGGCGACGGCGCTCCGCCGGCACGCGCCGACCCTCACGGTACTCTTTGTCGAGCCGGCGGAAGCGGCGGTTCTCTCCGGCGGCGTGCCCGGCGCCCACCGGATCGAGGGCATCGGCATCGGCATCCTGCCGCCGATGTGGGATCCGTCGCTGGTGAACGAGAT
>JBIOHU010000182.1:0-3995 GCA_044449225.1 Gemmatimonadales bacterium
CAGCGGGTGGAGGTAGCCGCCGACCGTCGTGTGCCGGCCCTTGTTCACCGACTCGCTGATCTCGCCGACGCGGAGATTGAGGCCGGTGAAGATCGAGTTCAATAGCGACGATTTGCCGACCCCTGATGGGCCGGTGAGGACGCTCACGACGCCGGCGAGAACCTGATGCAGCGACTCCAGCCCCTCCGTGCGTTTCACGCTCGTGTAGTGAACCGGATAGCCGGCGCGCTCGTAGTCGGTCCAGCGCTGGCGTGCCACCTCGGTCCCGCCGACCAGCTCGACCTTGTTGATCACGATGCGCGCCGCGAGCTCGTTCGCCTCCGCGATGACGAGAAAGCGATCGAGCATCCGCGGATGCGGCTCCGGATTCGCCGCCGCAAAAACCACGACCACCTGGTCGACGTTTGCCGCGACGACGCGCTCGCCCCGCCCGCCGCCGGGCGCGCGGCGCGCCAGTCGCGACCGGCGCGGAAGGATCTCGGCGATCGCCCACGCCGAATCGGCGTCGTCCTGCTCCAGCACGACCCGGTCGCCGATGACGAGCTTGAGCGTCTCGGCGGCCGAGGAGATCGTGTCGCGGCGCAGCGAGCCGTCGGGACGCCGGCCGGCGTTCGACTTCTTGACGCGGCCGCGCAGCGAGGCGTCGACCGTCACCCCATCGTCGCGGCGCACCCGCCAGATGCCCCCGGTGCCGCTCAGCACCACGCCGTGCACGCCGGCGTTCTGATCCTCTTCCGGCCCCGTCACTCGCCCTCTCCGTCGGCGGGTCCGTCGCGCATCGCATCCCACCAGCGGCGCGTCGGCGGGGAGGAACCGCCCTCGCGCGCCGCGATCAGCTCGTGCAGGAGGGCGCGCACCTGGGCCAGCGACAGCGCGCCGACCACGCCGCGCGCATCCTCTTCCGTGTCCGCTTCGGCGAGAAAATCGGACTCGAGGTGTCCGATCGGCGAGGTCGCGCCGATGCGGCTCCATCGCACGAACAGGAGATAGGCCCCCCAGGGCCGTTCGGCATCGCCGGTGGGCGATCCGGCGATCTCGACGCTGTAGGAGAAGCCGTCGCTCCCCTCGAACGCCGCCGGCCGGCCGTGCACCGCCGCGTAGCCGCCGATGGTGTTGGCATCGCCGCGCGAGTGGTCGGCTGGCAGATGTTGTCCGGCCATGAGGAGGAGCGCGCTACTGCTTTCGATGGAACGCCTCGCGAATGACGTTCCCGGTGATGAAGGCGACGTTCGCTGGCCGCTCGGCGAGTCGGCGCATGAGGTACGGGTACCACTGCGTGCCGAACGGGACGTAGCAGCGGACTCGCCAGCCATCCTTCACCAGCGACTGCTGCAGATCGCGCCGCACGCCGTAGAGCATCTGGAACTCGAACCGGTCGCGACCGATCCCCTGCTCCGTCGCCCACCGCTTCGTCTCGGCGATCATCGCCGGATCGTGGGTGGCGATCCCCGGATAGTTGCCCTTCGACAGGAGCTCGCGCATGCACTTCACGTAGTTCGCGTCGACGTCCTTCTTCTCCGGGTACGCGACCTTCACCGGCTCCTTGTAGGCCCCCTTGCACAGACGCACCCGCGCCCGAAGCGAGTCCATGTGCTCCACGTCGGCGAAGGTGCGATAGAGATAGCTCTGCAGTACCACGCCGACGTTCGACTTGTAAGTCGGGTGAAGCCGCTCCTCGAACATCTTCAGCGTGACGTCGGTGTACTCACTCGACTCCATGTCGATCCGCACGAAGCTGTCGTAGGCCTGCGCCCGCGCGAGGATGTCCTGCATGATCGTCACGCACAGCTCGTGGTCGATGTCGAGGCCCATCGCCGTCAGCTTCACCGAGACGTTCGCGTCCACCTTCGACTCGCGGATGCGGTCGAGGATCCCCACGTACTGGTCTCGCGCGGAGCGGGCTTCGGCGTCGGTGTTCACGCTCTCGCCGAGCAGGTCGAGCGACGCGCTGATCCCGTGGGCATTCAGCTCGCGCACCGCGGCGAGCGCCTCGCCGATCGTTTCGCCGGCGACGAACCGGCGGGCAAAGTGCTTCGCCAGCCGGTTCTTGCGGACGTACCGGAACACCCGCGGCTGGCTGGAGAGATAGAGGAGAGTATTACGGAGCATGAGTCCTCGAAGCGACGTCGGTCGGCGCGCGGCCGGAAAGGTTGGGAATGTAATCCGGACGGGGCCGAACGCACGACGGGCCGGCAGCAGCCGGCCCGTCCATGCTCGATCCGCGCGCTACTGTTCGTCCGGCTTTCCGGACTCCGGTTTGCCGGCCGGCACCGCCTTGGCCCGCGTCTCCGCGGCTGCCGCGGGCGGCGCGCCCTTCTCGATGTCCACGCTGACGTTGCGCTGGAAGGTGTTGATGTCGGCGTCCTTCGCGCCTGCCCCGACCAGCGACCGGATGGCGTTCACCCCCGCTTCCACCGGCACGCCGCGCGAGATGAGGTCGCCGAGCACGGTGAACGGCAGAGTGAGCGAGCGGCGCAGGCCGCTCTGCTTCTTCAGCTTGCCCAGCTCGACCGCCGGCACGCCGGCGTGCATCGCCGAGGCGGCCGCCTTGATCTCATCGACGCTCGCCACCGTGCCGAGTGCGCGGTGAACGCTGGCCATCTCCAGCGCGAGCGTGCGGACGGCGGCGACGATCCGCGGCCCGTCGACTCCCTTCGCCGTCCCCTCGAGCACCTTCTCCATCAGCGGCTCGCGCGGAATCCCCTGCGCGGCGGCGGAATCGAGGATGGCCGTGATCGCCGTCCTGCTGGGCGCATCGAGCTGGTAGCCCAGCCGAGGATCCTGCGCCCCAGCCGGCGCGAGCGCAGCGACGGCGAGCGTGACGATGGCGAGGCCCCGAGCCGAGCGAATCATCTGGTGCTGTCCTCGACGACGAGTGCGCTGCTCGGCCGGCCGAAGTCGTCTCCCGTCGACCGCGGAGCGCTCGGATCGGCCACCCACTGCTTGCCGTTCACGACGAAGGCGTAGCGGTGCACCCCCGCCGGCACCGGCGCGGTGACGCTCCACACGCCCTCGTGGTTGGTCGCGACGAGCGCCGAGTCGTTCAGCCCCCAATCGTTGAAGTCGCCAACGACGGCGACGCTGTGCGCCGCCGGCGCGACGAGCACGAACTGGACCGGCTCGAGCGGAATTGCGCTGGAACCCGGGATCTCGTGCGGCCGGCTCCGCATCACTCCGAGCGTGACGACGGCAACCACGCTGGCGGCGAGCGCCGCCGCCCAACCCGGGCGATGGGTCACCCGCGACGCGATCGCCAGCCAGCCGCGCGAGCGCCGCTCGGCATGCAGCCGGCGGACGCGCACCATCACGCGCCGCTCGAACGACTCGTCGAGTCGGACGGGAAGCTGCAACTCCTCGACGATCATCTCGAGCGTCGTCCGTCCCCATTCAGCCACTGTGAACCTCCCGCAACAAGGTGCGCAGCCGGTCGCAGGCGCGCATCACTCTCATCTTCAGTGCCGAGACCCCAACGCCGGTGATCTCCGACATCTCGTCGTACCCCAGATCCTCCACGTACTTGAGCAGGAACGCCTCTCGATGGTCCGGGCTCAGCTCGCCCAGCGCCCGCTCGATCTCCTCCCGCCACATCGTCTGCTCCGCCGGATGCTCCTCCGACGCCTTCATCAGGGCGGTTTCGTCGTACACGAACGTCCGTCCCCGACGCACACGCCGTGCCCCGCTCGTCCGGCACCGGTTGACGAGGATACGGAACAGCCAGGCTCCGAACCGCTCCGGCTCCTCGCACCGCGACAGCGACCGATACGCGCGCGTGAACGCGTCCTGCAATGCTTCTTCGGCGTCTTCCCGGTTGCCCAGCATGTGAACCGCGTAGCGGGCATACCGATCCCGGTATCGCGAGACGAGCGCGCCGTACGCGTTCACCTCGCCGTGCAGCACTCGTGTGACGAGTTCTGCGTCCGAGCTCTCCATACCGTCTGGACCTCGTGTCAATTCACACCGTCACAGTGACCGTACGTCGCCTGCCTGCATGGAAC
>JBIOHU010000183.1:0-3965 GCA_044449225.1 Gemmatimonadales bacterium
CGCACGCTACTGGCATCGCGACGTCGTGACGCCGGAGTGGACGATGGACGACGAGGGGATGGTCCGCGTTCCGCGCGAGCGGCCCGGGCTCGGCATCACGGTCGATCGGGACTTCCTCGACTCTCTCACCGTGCGGACCGAAGAGCTGTCGGCGCGGCCGACCGCGGTGAGCGTCGGATGACCGCGGCCGGGCGGATGCGTGTCCTCCCGCTGTGCGGTTCGGGCGTCTTGCTCGCCTTCGCCGCGCTGGGCTGCGCCGGCGCGGGCGCCGTCCATTCCGTCGGCGGTCCCGAGACCGGCGGCTACGACGTCGTCATCGCGAAAGGCCGCATCGTCGACGGCACGGGCGATCCCTGGTACTATGGCGACGTCGCCATCCGCGGCGATCGCATCGTCGCCGTGACTCGACGTGGCGAGTTGACCGCGCTGCCGGCGCGCCGCCGCATCGATGCGACGGGTCTCGTCGTCGCGCCGGGCTTCATCGACATCCAGTCGGGCGGTCCCGATGTCGGCGACGACGGCCGCTCGGTCGGCAAGCTCACCCAGGGCGTCACGACGGAGATCATGGGCGAGGCGTATACCGACGCGCCGGTCAGTGACCTCACGATCGCCGACCTGAAGGGCGAAGCGCCGGCGACGATCGCGATGGAACGGCGATTCATGGGCCCGCACGGATTCGATGCCTGGCTCCGCGCCGTGGAAGCCCACGGCATATCGCCGAACGTCGGCTCGTTCCTCGGAGCGAGCACGCTGCGCGAGTATGCGATGGGGCTGCACATGGGCGCGGCCACCGGCGCGCCGCTCGACACCATGCGCGCGGCGATGCAGCGCGCGATGCAGGACGGCGCGTTCGGGCTCGGCACGGCGTTGATCTATCCGCCGGGCAACTACGCCGGCACCGACGAGCTGATCGCGATCGCGAAGGTGATGGCTCCCTACGGCGGCCTGTACATCACCCACATGCGCTCGGAGGCGGACAAGGTCCTCGAGGGAATGGACGAGGCGCTCCGGATCGGACGCGAGGCCGGCGTGCCGGTCGAGATCTATCATCTCAAGGCCGCCGGCACCGCCAACTGGAGCAAGGCGCCGGCGATGGTGGCAAAGATCGACTCCGCGCGCGCCGCCGGATTGGACGTGCAGGCGACGATGTATCCGTACACCGCGGGAGGGACCGGACTCGCCGCCTGCTTTCCGCCGCGCTTCGCCGCCGACGGCCGGCTGAAGCAGAACCTCGCCGATCCGGCGATCCGCGCCCAGATCCGCGCCGAGTTCGCGCACCCGACCAGTTACTGGGAGAGCCTCTGCGAGCAGGCGACGCCGGCCGGCGTCCTGCTCACGACGCTGAGCGCGCCCCAGAACCGGCAGTGGTCCGGCCATCGCCTGTCCGAGGTCGCCGCCGCCACTGGAAAGGATTGGCTGGAGACGTTGATGGACCTCGTGCTCACCGAACCGCACGACGTCGGCACGATCTATTTCCTCATGAGCGAGGACAACGTTCGCCTCTTCCTGCGGCAGCCGTGGATCGTGATCGGGACCGACGCGAACGGCTACGATCCGGACAGCACGCACGGCATGGTGCATCCGCGCTCCTACGGCACGTATCCGCGGATCCTCGGCCAGTACGTTCGCGACGAGCATCTCCTCACGATCGAGGAGGCAGTGCGCAAGATGAGCGGCGCGGTGGCGAGCCGGCTGCGCATCGCCGATCGCGGCCTCCTGCGGCCGGGCATGTTCGCCGACGTCGTGGTGTTCGACCCGGCGACGATCCAGGAGCATGCCACCTACGAGAAGCCCAATCAGCTCTCCACCGGCGTGAGCACCGTGTTCGTCAACGGCGTCGAGGTCGTGCGCGACGGCCGTCACACCGGCGCGAAGCCGGGCCGCATCGTTCGCGGACCCGGCTGGCACGCCGCGTCGTCACCGCAGTGACCCGTTTCCGGGAGTCGAAGATGGGATCGATCGAGCAGGCAGGCTGGTGCCGCTTCATTCGCCGCGGGATGAGCACCGCCGCGCTGCTCGCGGCCGGCGCGCTCCCCGTCGCCGCACAGGGCGCGCCGGACTGGGTGGCGTTCGACCGCGTGGTAGCGAAGGCGGCGCGCGACTGGCACGTGCCCGGCCTCGCCATCGCCGTGGTGAGCAACGATTCCCTCGTCTTCGCGCGCGGCTACGGCGTGATCGAGACGGGCAAGCCGGCCCCCGCCACCGAGCACACCCGCTTCGCCATCGGCTCGACCACCAAGGCGATGACGAGCGCAGCCCTCGCCATGCTCGTCGACGAGGGAAAGCTGCGATGGGACGATCGGGTCATCGACTACCTGCCCGAGCTGCGGCTGTACGATCCGTACGTGACGCGCGAGCTCACCGTGCGCGATCTCCTCACGCATCGCACCGGACTGCCGGGCACCGACCTGCTGTGGGCGATCCCGGAGAACCAGTATCCGATGGCGGAGATGATCCGCCGGCTCCGCTACGTGCACCCCGCGTCGTCCTTCCGCAGCACGTTCGAGTATCAGAACGTCGTCTACGCCATCGGCGGCCTGCTCGTGGAGCGGATCTCGGGGATGCCGTGGGACACGTTCGTCCGTAGCCGCATCCTGGCGCCCCTCGGCATGACGGAGACCGAGCTCCTCGTGTCGGCGATTCGCGGCAAGCCCAACGTCGCCGTGCCGCACGTCGAGGTCGGCGACAGCCTCCGCATCGTGCCGATGCGCAGCACCGATGCCATCGCGCCGGCGGGCTCGGGCTGGTCCAGCGTGTCGGACATGTCGAAGTGGATGCGCTTCATCCTCGACAGCGGCCGCGTCGGCGACCGGCGCCTCATCGCGCCGGCCACCTTCCGCGAGCTCGTCGCGCCGCAGATCCGCGCGCCGATGAGCGAGTATCCCGCGCTCGAGCTCACACAGCCACATTTCTTCAGCTACGCGCTCGGCTGGTTCGTGCAGGACTACCACGGGAAAACCGTGTGGATGCATACGGGGAGCATCGACGGCATGAGCGCCATCATCGGGCTGCTCCCCGAGCAGCGGGTGGGCGTCTACGTGCTGGCCAACCTCGATCACGCCGAGCTGCGCCACGCGCTGATGTACGACGTGTTCGATCTCTATCGTGGCGCCGCGCCGCGCGACTGGAGCACGGAGATGCACGCGCTCTACTCCGCACGGCGGCGCGGCGCGAGGGCTTCCGCGTCGAAGCACGCCACGGGCACCCATCCGTCGCTGCCGCTCGAGCGCTACGCCGGCCGCTACGCCGACTCCACCTATGGCATCGTGACCGTCGAGCTGGCCGGCGGTGTCCTCCGGGGGCGCTTCGAGCACGCCGATCTCGGCGTGCTCGCGCCCTGGGAGTACGACAGCTTCCGCACCACTCCCACCAGCGCCGCCGACGATCCGGCGACCGTCACCTTTTTGCCCGACGGTGCGGGGCACCTCGCCGCGGTGAGAGTGTTCGGCGTGCGCTTCGTTCGCGCGGAGGACGCGGCGCGATGAACATCGACTCCGCTTATCGAACGCCGATCCGCTCGAACACCGTGTTGCCGATCGGATAGCGCTGCCAGTCGGCAAAATCGAAGTGCCACCACTCCGTCTCGTATACCGAGAACCGCTCGGCTTCCATCGCGCGGCGGAGCAGCGCGCGGTGCCAGCGCTGGCGGGAGGTCCCGCCTGGATAGTCGGGGTACGCGCGCGGCGACGTCTCGTCGTAGGTGCTCACCATCTGGATCGGTGTGCCGGTCGCGAGATCGTACAGCGTGAGATCGACCGCTGCGCCGCGGTTGTGATTCGAGCCCTTGGCGGGATCAGCGACGAAGATGTGCTTGTCGACCGGCGCGGCGTCCCAGAACATCTTCGTCACGTACCAGGGGCGGTAGCCGTCGTGAACGAGCAGGCCGTAGCCGAGTGGACGAAGGCGGGCGTTTGCCCGCACCAGCGCTTCCGCCGCCGGCCGCTGGAGAAAGGCGCGCGCCTGCG
>JBIOHU010000184.1:0-3953 GCA_044449225.1 Gemmatimonadales bacterium
CTCCACGACTGATGAGTGATGAACTCCGTCGCCGTCTCCGGACGGCCGCGATGGAAGACGAGCTTCAACACCGTGGTCAACGCTACGCCGCCGCCGCCGGTGATGCCGAGGGCGATCGCGTCGCGCCAGTTGCGGCGCCAGCAGAAGTAGAGGATCGCCGCCACGACCGACGCCTCGAGCACGGGGGCGCCGAGATAACTCACGGAAGAGAAGATCGACTCGCCCCATTCCGTGCCATGTGCCTCGAGCCAGCGCGCGACCGCGACGTCGACGCGCACCATCGTCCCTTTCTCCGGAATCTCGTCGGCGATGGCAGTGAAGATCCAGACGAGGAGTCCGGTAACCAGCGCGCCGACGATGCCGTACACCCCGAGATACGCATTGGGGTGAGAGCGGGCGAAGCGCGAGCGACGGGATCGCGCGATGGGGTGTGGCTGAATGATTGTCATGCTGGCGTCATGTTCGTCGAGAGGACATCCCGTCATGAAGCAGGAATGACGCCGCGCCGCGCACCTCCGACTTACGCTCCCGCGCCCACATGCAGCGCCAGACCAAAGCGCAGCTCCTTCGTCCGCGATGGCCGCGGTCTCGCCGTCGGGAGCACGAACCGGGTCATTCGCCACCGCGAGTCGGCGAAGAGATCGACCATCCTCCCGAGCGGAATCGTCGTTCCGATCCCGTAGCTCCAGTTCCGCGCAACCGTGCGCACCGCGCCGCTGTCGGTCGCGGCGATGCCGTATCCGACGAAGCCGACCGTGGCGACGCTCCGGTGCGCGCCACCGAAGGGACGCCCGCTCAGACCGAACACCGCGTCGGCGTCCAGTCCCCAGGGCGGCATGACGGTGGTCGCACCGGGCGACGCGGCATCGCCATTTCGCAGCGCGGTCCGTCCGTTCAGGCGCAAGCCGAAGCCCGGAGTGCCCGACAGCGTCAACGAGAGTCCGGTGAGCGGCGTTCGTCCCGCCGGCGCGAGGAACGATACGAACGAGCCGAAGACGACGTCCGACTCCTGCGCCGCGAGGGGCGCGAGGGGAGCGGCGGCGAGAAGCGACAGGAGCAACGTGAGCCGGAGCGACGACATCGATGACCTCGAGAGTGGCAAACCGGAGCTCCTTTCGGCGCCGAGTGGCACGTCTCGTGACTCATCAGCACGCGCAATGCAACCTCCTGGTCCGTGGACTATCCTCTTTTTCGTATGCGCACGAATCGTCATGGGTGGACGCGGTGGCTGCGGCAGTTCGCCCGCGATTGGCTCGTCGTCGTGCTGCTCGGAGCGGTGGCGCTCTCCGGATTCGCCAGGGTCGGCGAGGACGTGCTGGAGAACGAGTCCAAGCCGTTCGACGGCGCCGTCCAGGGGTGGATCCTGGCCCACCAGCAGCGCGGGCTCGATACGATCTTCCGTTGGATCACCGCCGTCGGCGGCATCACGGGCATGTGCGTCCTCGCCCTGCTCGCCGCGGCGTACCTCTGGTATCGCGGGCAGCGCCGTGTCGCGTCGGGCGTGCTCGTCGCTCCCGCCGTCGCCATCGTCATCTTCCAGATCGTGAAACGCATCTACGCGCGGCCTCGGCCGCTCGGACTCGGCAGCGGAGTGGACAGCTCCTACTCCTTCCCCTCCGGACACGCGACGGCCTCGGCGGCGGTGTGCTGCACCGTGGCGTACGTGTTCTGGCGCGAGGGGTTCGTCCGGCGGCCGACGGCGATCGCCTTTGCCGTGATCGTGCCCCTGCTCGTCGGCATGAGTCGGCTCTATCTCAACGTGCACTGGGCGACCGACGTGCTCGGCGGCTGGTGCGCCGGTGTCGCGATCGCGGCCCTCGCCGCCGCGCTGTACGATCGGCACCGGAGGCGCCGCGCGCTGAGCCGCAGTGGCACGGCGACCCGCGCAACGGCTCTCGTCGTCGCGTTCACCGTGGCGATCGCGCCGGCGTCGAAGTGTCAGGGTGTCGCCAGGCCCTCCCGGTCGGAGCCCCTCATCACCGGCCGCGACCTCGGGCTCGTCGCCGGCGCGACGATCGGCGCCGCGGCGATCTCCCTGCTCGACGTCCCGATCGCGCGCACGATCGGCGACTCGGCCTTCCACCTCCGCCATCCGGGCTTCGGCGCGGCGTCACGACGCGGCAGCCTCCCGACCGAGACGGTGCTGATGATCACCGGCGGCCTCGTCTACGGCATCGCCCGCATCCGCAAGGACGACGGCACGGCCGACGTCGCGCTCCACACCACCGAATCGGTCGCCTCGGCGGCGATGTTCATTCAGGTCGTCCGCGGCGCGCTCGGTCGGGCGCGGCCCTACGTGATCGACGACTCCGGCGGCAGACACGACGGCAACCCGTACGACTTCCAGCCGCTGCACGGCTTCACGAGCTTCAACTACCGCTCCTTTCCGTCCATGCACGCCATGGCGAGTTTCGCCGTGGCGTCGGCGCTCGCCCAGGAGATGCGGCAGCGAGACTCCCCGCATCGCCACGTCATCGACGCCGCGCTCTATGCCGGCGCGGCGGTGCCCTCGCTCGCCCGCATGTATCTCGACGAGCACTGGGCGAGCGACATCGCGATGGGCGCGTTCCTCGGCATTTTCTCCGGGCAGAAGGTCGTGATGTACAGCCACGACCACCCCGACAACCCGATCGACCGCCGCCTGCTCCACCCGCGCGTCAGCGCGACGGTGACGCTGGACGCCCGCGGACTGTCGTTCGGGCTCCTGCCTTTCTGACCCTGCGCACCTGCGCACCTGCGCACCGACGCGACGCCCCTTCGCACGACCGGAGACGATCCATGAACCGCATCCCACGTACGCTGCTCGGCGCCAGCGCCCTGCTGCTCGCCTGCGCGACGATTCCGGAGCCGGACAGCACCCCGCTGGGCGCGGACGTCTCCATCGACTGGCCGGTCTACGCCCGCGACGCGCAGGGGACGAAGTACTCCCCGGCCGCGCTGATCACTCGGGAGAACGTGCGGCAGCTCGTGCCGGCATGGACCTATCGCACCGGCGACTTCGCGCTCGGCGACGCGATGGCGCGCGACGAGACGACGCCGCTGTTCGTCGACGACGTGCTCTACGCGTCGACGCCGTTCGGCGGCGTGCGCGCGCTCGATCCGGAATCGGGGCGCGAGCTCTGGTCGTTCGATTCCGGACTGGATCTCTCCGGCCGCTACGGCGACTTCACCAACCGCGGCGTGTCGACCTGGGTCGATGCTCGGCGCCCCGCCGGCGAGCCGTGTCATCGGGTGATCTACGTCGCGCCGGTCGATGCTCGCCTCATCGCCCTCGACGCGCGATCCGGCACGCCCTGCGCGCAGTTCGGCGATCGTGGTCAGGTGAAGCTCGACCAGCAGCTCGTCAACTCGCCGGACTACGCCGGCGAGTACTCGATTACCTCCCCTCCCGCGGTCGTGGGCGGACTGGTCATCGTCGGGTCCACCGTGGGCGACGGCCGGCGGGCGAGCGCGCCGAGCGGCGTCGTACGCGCCTACGACGCGCGCTCCGGCGTGCTGCGGTGGGCGTGGGATCCGGTGCCCCGCGATTCGTCGGACGCGGGCTTCGACAGCTGGCAGGGGCCGGCCGCTCATCGCACCGGAGCGGCGAACGCCTGGTCGATCATGAGCGTCGACTCGGCGCGTGGGCTCCTCTTCGTCCCGACGGGGAGCGCCAGTCCCGACTTCTTCGGCGGCGAGCGGCTCGGCCAGAACCTTTACGCCAACTCCGTCGTCGCGCTGCGCGCCGCCACCGGAGAGATGGTCTGGCACTTTCAGATGGTGCACCACGACCTGTGGGACTACGACGTGCCGGCGCAGCCGCTGCTGTTCACGCTCCACCGGAACGGACGGAGCATCCCCGCGCTCGCCCAGGCGACGAAGATGGGCTTTCTGTACCTCCTCGACCGCGAGACGGGCCAGCCTCTCTTTCCGGTCGAGGAGCGCGCGGTGCCGGCGAGCGACGTCGCCGGCAC
>JBIOHU010000185.1:0-3946 GCA_044449225.1 Gemmatimonadales bacterium
GGTCGTCACGTCGGCGATGTTGCGCACCTGACTCGTCAGGTTCGACGCCATGAAGTTCACGTTGTCGGTCAGATCCTTCCAGGTGCCGGCGACACCGGAGACGTTCGCCTGTCCGCCGAGAATTCCCTCGGTGCCCACCTCGCGCGCGACGCGCGTCACCTCGCTGGCGAAGGCGTTGAGCTGGTCCACCATCCGGTTCACCGTCGAGCCGATACGGAAGAACTCCCCCTGCACGGTCTTGCCCTCGATCTCGAGCTCGACTTTCTGGCTCAGATCGCCCTCGGCCACCGCCTTGATCACGCGCGCCACCTCGGATGTCGGCTGCACGAGGTCGGTGATCAGGGAGTTCAGCGCATCGACGCTGCCGGCCCAGAGGCCGGCGGCGGGCCCGATCGTCGCACGGTCGCGCATCTTGCCTTCGCGCCCGACCGAGAGGGCAACGCGATTGAGCTCGTCGGCGAGACGGCCCTGCTTCGTCGCCACACTGTTGAACACTTCCGCCAGCTCGGCCATCAAGCTGTCGCCGAGCGGCTCGAGCCGGATGGTGAAGTCGCCTGCGTCGACGGCACGGAGGCCGGCGAGCAGACGCCGCAACGCGCGTTCGCGCTGCCCGCTCCCATCGCCGCCGCCATTCCCGCCGGCGGACCCGTTCACCGTCTCGACACTCGCCGCGTCCGGAGAGTCGGTAGCCGCGGCGACGCCGGCATCGAGCATTGCCGTCGCCGAACGGCGAGGCCGTCCACGCTTGCCCCGGGCACTGCCGCCCTCGCGGCCATTGCCGCGCCCCGTGGACGACTGATCTCGATCGGGCACTTCAGGTCTCTCGCCGACACTCACGGTCAGCTCCTTTGGAAGGGAGAGGATGTGAAATGCCACCGGCTCGCGTCGGTGGCTGAGCGATGAAGCCGCCTCATGGACGGCTTCAATGCAAGAAGTACGCTCCCGGAAACATATCAATTGTTATTGCTGCGCTCCGACCGACCGGCGCTTTCCGCGCGGTCATGGGACCTCGCCCACCATCAATCGCACCGGAATGCCGCCGTTCGTCGTCTGCGCCACCGGCTCGAGCGGCAGTCGGAGCTGCCGCTCCAACCCGGCGTCGGGAGAGAGGAGTGCGACCCGCCACCCCGGCGCCCGATCCCGCAGCAGCTGGCCCAGCCGCGCCCACAGGTCGCGCACGCCGGCGGCCTCCCCGACCCGTATCCCGTAGGGGGGGTTCGTCACCACCCAGCCGCGACGCGCCGGTGGAAATTCGGCCGCCGACAGCGCGCGGACGGCGAAGATGATGTCGTCAAGCCGCCCCGCTCGTTCGGCGTTCGCCGCGGCCGCCGCGATCGCCCCCGCATCGCGATCCGATCCGACGATCGGCGGTGACGGAGCGCTTCGCTCGCGGGCCGCCAGCTCGCTCCGCACCCGCTCGCCCACGGCTGCCGACACGCCGGGCCACCGCTCGACGGCGAAGCGCCGTCCGATGCCCGGCGCGATGTTGCGCGCCATCAACGCCGCCTCGATCGGGATGGTGCCCGACCCGCAGAGCGGATCCAGCAGCGGAGCACTCCCGTCCCAGCCTGACGCCGCCAGCAACGCGGCGGCAAGGGTCTCCCGCAGCGGCGCCTTCGCCGTCGCCTGGCGATACCCACGCCGGTGAAGCAGGGCGCCGGAGGCATCGGCACTCACGGTGCAGCGGTCGCGCACCATCCGCACGATGAACAACTGTGAGGCATCGTCGTCGACGACATCCTCGTCGGCGTCGCTCGCGGCGCCGGCGCGCACACCGGGAACGGCGCGGGTCGCCGCGCTGGCGAGCCGCTGCGCCACGGCGTCGGAATGGTAGAGTCTCGACTTCCGGCAGGTGACGCGGAATCGAACCGCCTCGCCGCTGCGCACGACGCGCTGCCACGGTATCTGCCGCGCCCGCCGCTCCAGCTCCGGAAACGATCGAGCTTCGAACACTGCCAACCGCACGACGACGCGCGACGCGATGCGCAGCCCGGCATTGGCGAGCAGCACGCTCTCCACGTCGCCCGTCCAGGCGATCCCCCCGCCTCCGTCCGCCAGCGCGGCGGGCAGTCCCAGCGCGCACGCTTCGGCGAGCGCGAGCCCCTCCAGTCCAGGCGCGACGACGGCGAAGCAGTCCAGCGCGGCCGGCCCGGTCATGCCAGTCGCACGGCGCGCGCCCTCGCCGCACGCGCCGCCCGATAGCCAAGCAGCGTGAGAAAGACGAGAAGGTAGACGAGCGGGAAGAACGTGTCCTTCTTCACCGCCCACAGGTAGTGAATCGTTCCCGTCACCGCGGCGAGGTAGATCAGCCGGTGCAGCCGGCTCCAGCGTCGCCCGCCGATCCGACGCACCCACCCCTTCGTCGAGGTGAGGGCGAGCGGAATCAGGATGAGAAAAGTCAGCATGCCGACCAGAATGTACTTGTGCTTCGCGATCTCCCGTCCCATGTAGCCGAGCTCGAAGTTCGTGTCCGCCCAGCTCCAGGTCAGGACGTGGATCACGGCGTAACAGAAGGCGAAGAGGCCGAGCATTCGTCGGTATTTCGCCAGCGCGCCGAGCCCGAGCAGCTGTCGCGCCGGCGTGACGGCGAGGGTGATCGCCAGGAATCGCAACGTCCAGAGCCCGGTGCGGATCTCGGTCGCCGTGATCTGGTCGGCGCCCAGGCTGCTCCGCCACCAGTCGACCATTCCGAGCTCGGCCAACCAGTCGAGCGCGAGGTGGGCGAGCGGAACCAGACAGAGAAGAAAGACTGCGGCACGGACGGCGGGGTGAAGCAGCGCATGCGACCGCGAGGTCAGAAGTTCCTCCGCAGATCCATGCCGCGATACATCCCCGCCACCTGGTCGGCGTAGCCGTTGAACAGCAGGGTTTCGCGGCGGCGAAACTCGCCGATGCGCCGCTCGCGACTCTGCGTCCAGCGCGGGTGGTCCACCTCGGGGTTCACGTTGGCGTAGAAGCCATATTCGTCCGGCGCCGCGATGTTCCAGGTCGTGCGTGGCTGCTCGGCGAGGAAGGAGATCTTCACGATCGACTTCGCACCCTTGAAGCCGTATTTCCACGGTACGACGAGGCGCAGTGGCGCACCGTTCTGGTTCGGCAGGGGCTTGCCGTACAATCCGGTGGCGATCAGCGTGAGATCATTCATCGCCTCGTCCATCCGCAGTCCTTCGACGTATGGCCAGTCGAGGATCGCGCGGCGCTGCCCCGGCATCTGCTGCGGGTCCAGCAGCGTGGTGAACGAGACGAACCTCGCGCTCGGCAGCGGCTCGAGCTTCGCGATCATGTCGCGGAAGGGAATGCCCTGCCAGGGAATCACCATCGACCACGCCTCCACGCAACGCAGCCGGTAGACGCGGTCCACCGCCCTGTACGGCTTGACGAGGTCGTCGAGCGAGTAGGTCGCCGGCCGCTTCACCAGGCCGTCGACCGTCACCGTCCACGGGCGCGTGCGGAACTGCTGCGCGTTGTCCTTCGGATCGGTCTTGTCGGTGCCGAACTCGTAGTAGTTGTTGTAGCTCGTGATGTCCTCGTACGAGTTCAACTTGTCCGGCTCCGACGGCAACTCATTCCCCACCTCTCCCTCCGAGGTCCGTGCCGTGCGCGCCTCTCCCGCATCGCAGGCGGCCCCGCCGAGCAGGGAGAGGCCAGCGAGTCCGAGGCCGATGCCGCCCGCGCGCGTGATGAATTCCCGCCGGCGCAGGTACACGGACTCGGGAGTGATTTCCGACGACGGGACGTCGGGCGGACGGCGGATGAGCATGGAAACACGGAAAGAGTTGAACGCCGACGGTGCAGCTATCCGTAATGACAGCAGGTAACGGCGGAGTTCCCTCCGGCACAAGGCCGCCGACGCGCATCGCGCGAGCTTCGCTGACGACCTGGCGGCCTCGTGCTGCGGGCCCGCTTCCTGCCTTTCCACTCTCCATGCCTCGAGCAGCGACGAAGA
>JBIOHU010000186.1:0-3920 GCA_044449225.1 Gemmatimonadales bacterium
CACTTCCTCCGCTTCCCCGATCAGCAGTTGAGCGTGATCGAGACCTGCAACCTCGGCTCGATCGATCCCGGCCCGATCGCCCGCCACGTCGCCGAGGTGTATCTCGGCGACCGGATGTCGCCGGCTCCGTCGCCGGCGACCGCGTCGCGCGGCAGCCAGGGCGATCGCGCGACGGGAACGGTGACCGTCGCCGCCTCCGACCTGGCGCGCCTCATCGGCGACTACCGGAGCGACGAGCTCGGCGTCGACTATCGTGTCGCCGTGAGCGATGGCAAGCCGGTCTTGCGCCGCCCCAACGCTCCCGACACCCCGATGGTGCCGGCGTCGCGCAACGCCTTCCGCGCTGCCGGCACCGGGATCTCCGGCCCGGTGACGATCCGCTTCGACAGCAGCAGCGCCGCGCCGCCGCAGTCGTTCACCGTCCAGGCGGGACGCGTCACCGACATCCGCTTCGAGCGCCCACGCGTCCAGAACGACTGGGCCAACCTGCAACGCTACCACGCCGCCGACATGCAGCTCTCCCCTCCCGCCGCCGGCGAGAATCGCGTCGTCTTCTTCGGCAACTCCATCACCGAGGGGTGGGCGCCGTACTTCCCGGTGATGTTCGCCGGCAAGCCGTACGTCGGCCGCGGGATCAGCGGCCAGACCACTCCGCAGATGCTCGTGCGGTTCCGCCAGGACGTGATCGACCTGAAGCCCAAGGTCGTCGTCATCCTCGCCGGCACGAACGACATCGCCGGCAACACCGGCCCGTCGACGCTGGAGATGATCGAGGACAACCTGAAGTCGATGGCGGAGTCGGCCAGGGCGAACGGCATCCGCGTCGTGCTGTCGTCGGTGCTGCCGGCGTTCGACTTCCCCTGGCGTCCCGGTCTCGAGCCGGCGCCGAAGATCGTCGCCCTCAACGCCTGGCTGAAGGAGTACGCGCGCTCGGTGGGCGCGGTGTACCTCGACTACCACTCGGCGATGGCCGACGATCGCCAGGGGATGCGCGCCGACCTCTCGGTCGACGGGGTACACCCGAACGAGGCGGGCTACCGGATCATGGCGCCGCTCGCCGACGCGGCGATCGCCGCGGCGATGCGGGGGAAGTAGCGGTGGCGCGTACTCACGATCGTGGGTCCTCGCCGAGTGCCTCGAGGTCACCCAGATCCTTGTAGCGACCCGACGCGCGCTTGTTGCGGACCAGGTCGTCCCGTCCGAGAAATGGAACCTCGAGCGTCCCGACCGAATGAACGGTTCGCGCCGCCCATGCCGCTTCGAACGTCAAGCCGCTCACGTCGGTCAGAACGTCGATCCGACGTGGCGGAAGCCCCAGTTGGACGACCATCTCCGGCATCGCGAGATCACTGGCATTCACTCCAATTGCATCGGCAGGAGCGCCGAACGCGATCATCGCACTGTAGACGCGCGCGGCATTCTCGACCGAACGGTCGATCCACACGTCGATGTCACCGGTGGCGCGCGGCACCCCGTGGGCGGCGAGCGCGTGGGCACCGACGACGAGAAAGCGCGCCCGGGCGGCGATCAATGCGCCGAGGAACTCGACGAAATCCGGATTCACCGTTCGTGATCCGGGCCGATTGTTCGTAGCGGGCGAATGCTCGTCGGAATCTCGCAACGCGCGTATGAGGGAGAAGCCAGCCCCGACAACGCCCATGCCTCCCGGGTAAGAATCTCGACGAGGGCGATCCGTTCCGGCGCCGAAGTGGGCCCGCTCAAGCCGGCATCGGTCGAGTCCAGAAGCCGCCGATGGGTGATGGAAAGACCTCGATCGCGCATGAGCTGAAAGTTAGGGCGCGTCCGGGGTGCGGGAAGGGAGTGCGTGGACCCCGGTGTGACTCGGCGTGCCCGCCGCGAGTAAGGCGAGAGCACTCCCCACACGCCGAGGCATGAATGAGACGTTCGATCGCCCGCCTCACCGTCGCTGCCGGGCTCGCCCTCTCGGGCGGCTGCCGCGGCGCCACCGACCCGACACCGGGAGGGCAGGCGCCGATCCTCGACGCGCTGCCGCGGCCGCTCACGAGCGCCGAACGGAGCGTCGCGGGCGCCGCCAACGATTTTTCCTTTTCGCTCTTCCGCCAGTTGAGCGCGGCGCAGCCGGACTCGAACGTCTTCACCTCGCCCCTCAGCGCCTCGATGGCGCTCGGCATGGCGATGAACGGCGCCGCGGGCGCGACGCTCGACCAGATGCGCAGCGCGCTCGCCGTCGGCTCCACGCCGGAGAGCGACGTCGACGCCGGGTACAAGGGCTTGATCGCCCTCCTCCGCGGGCTCGATCCGGGCGTCGACTTCCGGATCGCCAACTCCATCTGGTACCGGAGCGGCTTTCCAGTCGAGCCGGCATTCCTCGACGCCGGGCGCAACTACTTCGACGCGCAGGTGACCGCGCTCGACTTCGGGTCGGCCGCGTCGGTGAAGACGATCAACGACTGGGTGAGCGGCGCGACGGCGGGGAAGATCCCGGCGATCGTCGACGCGATCGATTCCGGCAACGTGATGTTCCTCATCGATGCCGTCTACTTCAAGGGAAGCTGGCGCGACCGGTTCGATTCGGCGCAGACGCGCGACGCGCCCTTTCACGGCATCGGCGGCGACCAGCCGATGAAGTTGATGCACCGGGAGGGGACGATCGCGTATCTGTCGACCCCGGCGTTCGAGGCGGTGGACCTGCCCTATGGCAATGCCGCCTTCACGATGACGGTGGTGCTGCCCCGCGCAGGCGCCAGCGTCGACGCGGTCGCCGCGTCGCTGAGCGGAAGCGACTGGACGGCGTCGATGAGCCAGTTCCACGACCAGCAGGTCGCACTCGACCTGCCGCGCTTCCGGCTGGAGTGGGGACGGACCCTCAACGGCGACCTCGAGGCGCTCGGGATGCACGACGCCTTCGTCCCGAACGGCGCCGACTTCACCCGGCTGTCGTCGCGGGGACGGGAGCTGTTCATCAGCGAGGTCAGACAGAAGACCTTCGTCGACGTGAACGAGGAGGGGACGGAAGCCGCCGCGGCGACGAGCGTCGGCATCAGCGCCACGTCGGCCCCGCTGCTCATCCCGATGCGGGTGGACCGGCCGTTCATCATCGTCATCCGCGAGCGGCTGTCGGGGACGATCCTGTTCATGGGGAAGATCGTGCGGATGCCGTAGCGCCGCCGTCCCTGACGGAGCGGTGAGATTTTTCGTATCGTGGGGCCGGCCATCGCCGGCCCCGTTTTCGTTGACTACAGGATCAACCGCAACCGCAACAGCAACTGCAACGGCAACCGCAACAGCAGCGACGCGGATCAAGCGGATCGAGCAGGATCATCACGGACAGCTCCTCTTCGGAGAGAATTCGTCGCCGCCGCGCCGATGCTGGTGGAGAGATAAAGCCTTGATGCTTTGGGGCGCGCCTGGCGAAACTTTTCGGCAGTTGCAGTTGCAGTCACAATGTCTTCCGCCGGCGCCGGTGCAAGGAGCTCAACCCCGTCGACTCACTGTCCGTGATGATCCGTGCCCGATCCGTCTGATCTGCGTCGCTGCTGTTGAAGTTGCCGTTGCCGTTGCAGTCGCCGTCATCGTTTCTCCACGAATGTGATCGACTCTTTTTCCCTCCCCGGCATCCCATGAAAAGCCGAGTCAGTGCTCTCGCCGTCGCCGCCGTCGCGCTCGCGTCGCTCACCCCCGCCTCGCTCGCCGCGCAGACCCGCATGCTCCGCTCGCCGAGCGTGAGCGCGCGGAACATCGCCTTCGCCTACGCCGGCAACATCTGGGTCGCCGACCGGAGCGGGGGCGCCGCGCGACGGCTCACCAGCTCGCCGGGCGAGAGCAGCAACCCCAAGCTGTCTCCCGATGGGGCGCTCGTCGCCTTCAGCGCGCAGTATGCCGGCAACGTCGACGTGTACGTGGTGCCGGTGGAGGGGGGCGAGCCGAAGCGGCTGACC
>JBIOHU010000187.1:0-3917 GCA_044449225.1 Gemmatimonadales bacterium
CCTCAACTTCGGCCTCATTCCCGAGTTCATCGGCCGGCTGCCGGTCATCTCTGCCGTGCACCAATTGCGCAAGGAGGATCTCGTCCAGATCCTCACCGAGCCGAAGAACGCGCTCGCCAAGCAGTACCAGCGCTTCTTCGGGTACGACAACATCGAGCTCGTCTTCACCGAGGACGGCCTGTGGGAGATCGCCGAGAAAGCGCTCCAGCGCGAGACGGGCGCACGCGGTCTCCGGTCGATCATCGAGAGCGCCCTCCTCGACGTGATGTTCGAGCTGCCGTCGCGGCGCGACGTCACCAAGTGCGTGATCACGAAGGAAACGATCGCGCAGGGCATCCGGCCCACGCTCGTGACGAGCGCCGGCGCCGATTCAGACCTAGACGAGCCGGTCGAAAAGTCCGCGTAAGGGTCAGGGCGTGACGCGGTAGATCGCGCCGCTCTGATCGCCGGCATACAGGCTGCCCCCGGCACTGCCGAGTGCGATCACGCCTGCCGGGAACCCTGAGACGAAGGGTGTCGGCCGACCGCCGCCCGGTGGCATCGAGACGACGACGGGGCCTCGACCGAGGCCGCCGTACAGCGCGACGTAGACCTTGCCACTCAAGTAGGCGAGTCCCATGGGTGAAGAGTGGGCCGGCAGCTTGACGAGCGGCTGGGAGTAGTTCGCACACGTACGCGGGTTCGCCGGGCACGCCGGGAAGCCGTAGTTCGCGCCCCGTTTGATCGCGATGAGGTAATCGAGCGGGCGGTTCGGGCCGAGGTCATCCTGATTGAGATCGGTGACGAGCGGTAAATCGTGGCCGGGTAGGAAGAGCAACTGCCACGGCTGGCGCATCCCGCCGGCGATGGCGCTGGCCGAACCCGTTGCCGGATCGACGGACAAGACCGAGGCGAAGGCTGGCGGCGGTGGGACGGGAGTCGTGTCCGCTCCCACGTAGATCAACCCGTCGGGCCCGACAGCGAGGCCCCTGAAGCCTCCAACAGGAGCCCGCGTCCTGATCACGCGTGTTGATCGAAAGCGCGTGCCGTCCCAGCCACTCCACGCGAGAAGGTCCGATCTCGAGCTCAGGTAGAGCGTGGTCTTCGTGGCCGCGAGGCCGAACACGTGCATCGGCGACCCTGGCACTCTGATCGCTTTGCCGCCGCGGAGGAGGTAGACGCCACCCGCGACGCTCGGGTCGTTCTCGTCGCCGTAGCCAGCTACGAAGAGCCGTCCCGCGAAGAAGGCGAAAGCGGTCGGGGTCGGTACGCCGCGAGCGACAACGGTCACCTTGGTGTGTCCGGCTCCCTGCGGCAGCGGAGGAGCCTTGGCTGCCGCCACAGCGACGGCTGGTGCGATCGCTGCCGCAAGCGTGGCCATCCAGACCCTCGACATCAGCGCCGCATCCAAGCATCAGGGTAGTCGGCACCGAGCGATGCCTTGACACCTGGGATCCGAGGTGCAATAAGACACCTGAATCGGGTCTCATATTTCTCGACCTTGGAGGGTCACCATGGCACGAGGCTGGAAGCGGGCTATGCCGCTCGGCGCAGCCGCCCTGCTCTGCGCCGCATTCGCGGCCACCGCCGGCGCGGGAACGCGCGCCGGGAAAAGCGTCAACGTCGCGTTCATCTATCCGAAGACCGGCGGTCTCGCCGCCTTCGGCGGTGAGGAGTTCGACGGGTTCCAGGCCGGGCTTGCCTACGTGAACGGCAAGTGCGGCGGCTACACGATCAATCCGACGTACATCGACGACGCGACCGATCCGGCCACCGCCATCAACGCGTTCAAGACCGAGGTCGGCCAGGGCATCAAGATCGTCGCCGGCACCGGCTCGTCCGGCATCGCGCTGCAGCTCGCGCCGCTCGCTGCGCAGAACAACGTGCTGTACATCTCCGGCGCAGCCGCCTTCGATGGCATCACCGGCCTCAACCGGAACACGTTCCGGGCAGGCCGGCAGACGCTGCAGGACGTTCTGGATGCGGCGAACGTCTTCCCGCCCAAGACCACGGGCAAGAAGGTCGTCGTCTTCGGAGAGGACACGGCGTTCGGCGCCGGCAACGTCGCCGCGGTGAAGCTCATCTTCGGGGGCAGAGGCCAGTCGGTCTCGTCGATCCTCTCGCCGTTCGGCGCCGCCGACCTGACGCCGTACGCGCAGCAGTTGTCCAACTCGGGGGCAGATGCCGCATTCGTCGCCTGGGCCAACACGACGAACGCCGCAGCAATGTGGCAGTCGCTCCAGCAGCAGGGCGTCGCGAAGAAGCTGACGCTCATCACGGGCCTCGCGAACCGCGCGAGCTACGACGCTATCGGGCCGCTCGTTCCGGGCGTCACCATGATCTCGCATTACGTCTACACGGCTCCGCACAACGCTGCGAACACGTACCTCATCAAGTGGATGGCGAAGAACCGCCACCAGGTGCCGGATCTGTTCACACCGGACGGCTTCGTGACAGCGCAGATGATCTGCCGCGCGATCAGCAAGGGCGGAACGGACACCGGCAAGCAGATCAGCGCGCTCGAGGGCTGGCAGTTCCTCGCGCCGAAGGGCAAGCAGTACGTCCGGGCAGCCGATCACGCGATGATCCAGCCGATGTTCCAGGTGCAGCTCGTGCCCGGGAACGGCGGCCACTTCGTCGCAAAGGTCGTGAAGACGATCTCGCCCGGCAACGTCCAGCCTCCGGTCCACCCGTTCCCCTAGGAGCGGCGACCGGCGGATCAAGGTGAACCCTCCGATCCTCGCCACGCGAAACCTCGGGCTCGACATCGGCGGCGCGACCATCGTCGCCGATGTCAGCCTCGAGGTGAGCGAGGGTGAGCTCCTCGGGATCATCGGACCGAACGGCGCGGGGAAGACGTCGCTGTTCAACCTCTTCTCCGGCCTGTACCGGCCGACGTCGGGGTCGATCCATCTCAACGGCGTCGACATCACGCACCAGCCGACGTTCCTGCGCACGCGCGAGGGAATCGGCCGCACGTTCCAGGTGTCGAGTGTCTTCCCGCTGCTGACGACGTTCGAGAACGTCCGCCTCGCCGCGCAGTCGGCGCTCGGCGGCACGCTCCGGCTCTGGCAGCGTGCGTCCGGCGTGAAGAAGGCGATGGACGGAGCCCGTGGTGCGCTCGCACGCGTCGGGCTCGAGGCGAGAGCCACGCAGCCGGCAGGCGGCCTCTCGCACGGCGACAAGCGGCGGCTGGAGATTGCGATGCTCCTCGCTGCGGACAAGCCCGTGCTGCTCCTCGACGAGCCGATGGCCGGCCTTTCCGCGGAGCACGTGCCGCAACTCGTCGAGCTCATCCGCTCGGTGCACACCGAAGAGCGCAAGACGGTGCTCATGGTCGAGCACCACATGGAAGTGGTCACCGGCATCGCGCAGCGGATCGCGGTCATGCACCACGGCGCGCTCCTCGCATGCGACACGCCGGCGGCAGTGATGGCGAACGCAACCGTCCAGTCGGCCTATCTCGGAGAAGCGTTGTGAGCGCAGTCGCGACGCGCACGCTGCTGTCGGTGCAGGACTTGCACGTGTATCTCGGGCAATCGCACGTCCTCCAGGGCGTGTCGTTCGACGTGCCCGAGGGCGGCGTGACGGCCCTGCTCGGGCGCAACGGCGTCGGCAAGACGACGACGCTGCGCGCCATCCTCGGCCTCGTGGGCCGGCGCGGATCCGTGCTGCTCGACGGCGACGAGCTGACCTCGCTCCCGACGCACCGCATCGTGCAGCGCCGGGTCGGCTACGTCCCGGAGGATCGCGACGTGTTCACCGGGCTGACCGTGGCCGAGAACCTCCGGCTCGCGGAGCGCGGCGGCAATCCGCGCTACGACCTCGTCTACGACCTCTTCCCCGACCTGGAGGGTCGCGGCGCGCAACGTGCGGGCACGCTCTCCGGAGGCCAGCAGCAGATGCTCGCGATTGCGCGCGCATTGCTGAACGACAAC
>JBIOHU010000188.1:0-3886 GCA_044449225.1 Gemmatimonadales bacterium
CACGGCCGCCGTGATCAGCACCGCGTGGGCCACGCCGCTGAAGATCAGGCCGCCGGTCGTTCGCTGCTTCCTGGGCTTCGATTCGATCAGGTTGTTGAACATGTCCGCGTGAACCTATCCATGGATGAAGGACGGGACACTCCGCTACAAGGGGGAAGCTAGCGCGACCATCGATAGGGGGAACCGGCGGCGCATTAAGATTTCGTGAAGGAGAAATTAGTCTCCGATGTCGTGCCCTTCACTCGTTCCCCGCCGGTGGTCGGAGGCGCCGTCGCTCTCCCCGGTGAGCAGCGGCAGGGTGACGGTGAAGGCGGACCCGCGGCCGAGCCGCGACTGCAGGTTGATCCGGCCGCCGTGCGCCTGCGCGATCCACTGGCTGATCGCCAGCCCGAGCCCGAATCCTCCGCGCTCGCTGGCGCGCGACCGCGCGCGGTCGGCACGCCAGAACCGGTCGAACACGTGGGGCAGATCAGCCGCCGCGATGCCGATGCCGGTGTCGCGCACGGTGAAAGCGATCTCATGCCCGACGCGCTGGCTCGACGAGAGCTCCACCTTGCCGCCACGCGGCGTGTACTTGATGGCGTTGGTGATGAGGTTGAGGAAGAGCTGGCGCAGCCGCCGCACGTCGCCGTCGACCGTCCCTTCCTCGAGCACCGACAGGGAGACGTCGATCCCCGCCTCCTCGCCGAGGATGACGGCCGTCTCGTACACGTCGCGCACGAGCGGCCCCATCTCCACCGGCTCGCGGTGCAGGTCGAACCGCCCCTCGTCGGCGCGAGCGAGGGTGAGCAGACTGTCGACGAGATCGGCCATCCGCGTCGTCTCGTGGAGCGCCTCCTCGAGCGCCTGCATGCCGTCGCCGCCTCCGGCGTTGGGATGCATCGCCCGCTCGACGTCGGCGCGCAGCACGGTGAGCGGTGTCTTGAGCTCGTGGCTCGCGTCCGCCGTGAACCGCCGCAACGCGCCGAAGGAGGTCTCGAGGCGGGCGATCATCGCGTTGAGAGTGATGCCGAGCCGCGAGAGCTCGTCGCTGCCGAGATCCGACGGCAGGCGCCGGTGCAGCGAGCGGCCGTCGGTGATGGCCTCGACCTCGTTGATCAGCGTCTCGACCGGCTCGATCGCCCGGCCGGCGATGACGTACGAGGCGGCGACGGAGAGGAGGACGATGAACGGCAGGACGATGACCAGGGTGCCGACGAGCAATCCGGGCGCGAGCGACGCGATCGACGTCGGCACGCCGGCGACGATGCGACTGATGTTGGGCAGCAGCGCCGGATCGCGTCGCGCCGCGAGGAGGAGCTTGCCGCCGAACAGCGTGTCGCTGACCGACACGAGCGCCCCCTCCCCGTCCGGCCGGAGCCGCACCGCCGCTTCGTCGATCGCCGCCCGGTCCTCGAGCGGAAGCTGGCGGATGCCGATCGAGCTGTAGATCTGCCGGTCGTCCTTGTCGTAGACGATGAAGTAGCCGGGGACGCGCTCGAGCAGCGACCGCAGCTCCTCGGTGCCGGCGACGCGGACGTCGTTCGGACCCTCGCCACCCGGCCGCAGCGTCGTGAGCGGCGTGCCCTGGAGCGTCGCGGCCCGGAGGTAGAGGAGGGCGCGATCGCCCTCGGCGAGCACGATCGGATCGAGCTGCTGCCGCCAGAGCACCGACCGCGCGACGTACAGCGCGCCGGCGAAGAGGACGAGGCTCCCGACGAGGGCGAAGGCATAGCCGACCGTGAGCCGCGCGCGCAGCGTCGCCATCCTACTCCTTCAACACGTAGCCCACGCCGCGCACGGTCGAGATCAGTTTGCGGCCGTGCCGGGCATCCAGCTTCTTGCGCAGGTGATTGATCACGACGTCGACGATGTTCGTGCCGGGGTCGAAGTGATAGCCCCAGGCGTACTCCGTGATCAGGGTGCGGCTCATGACGCGGCCAGCGTGGCGGGCGAGATACTCGAGGACGGTGTACTCCTTGGGGGTGAGCTCGATCCGCTCGCCCGCGCGACGCACCTCGCGGGTGGCCTGATCGATCTCGAGGTCGCCGACGTGGAGGACCGGCGACGCCAGCGCGCGCGGCCGCCGCGCCAGCGCCTCGACCCGTGCCAGCAGCTCCTCGAACGCGAACGGCTTCGTCACGTAGTCGTCGGCACCGGCGCGCAGCGTCGCCACCTTCGCATCCACGGCGTCCTGCGCCGTGAGCACGAGCACCGGCCGCTCGAACCCTTTCGCGCGCAGCGAATGCAGCACCTCGATGCCGCTCTTCCCGGGGAGCCGCATGTCGAGCACGATCAGGTCGTACGCCTCGCTGCTCGCGCGGCGCTCTCCCTCCTCGCCGTCCGTCGTCAGGTCGACCGCCCAACGCTGCTCCTCGAGACCGCGCTTCACGTACTGGCCGACCGTCGGGTCGTCCTCGATGACGAGGATGCGCATGCCGCGCTACTCCTCGCCGCCGGGACGCCGGAAGTTGTACTCGCGAATCTTGCGGTACAGGGTCTTGGAGCTGATGCCGAGCGCCGTCGCCGCCTTGCCCTGGTGCCAGTTGGTGTTGTGGAGGACGGTCTCGATGTGCCGCCGCTCCAGCTCCTCGAGGGAGATCGCCGGCATCGAGACCGGCGTCGGGTGCACGCCGGGGAGGGCCAGCGGCAGGTCGGCGGCGCGGATCTGCGGCCCCTGGGCGAGGAGCGCCGCGCGCTCCATCACGTTCTTCAGCTCGCGCACGTTGCCGGGCCAGGGATACTTGCCGAGCAGCTCGAGCGCGTCGGCGCTCAGCGCCAGCGCGGCGCCCTTGCCGAACTGCCGCAGGAACTGGCGCGCCAGCAGCGGGATGTCCACCGCCCGCTCACGCAGTGGGGGTAGCTCGATCGCGATCGCGTTGACCCGATAGTAGAGATCGTCGCGGAACATCCCGTCCTTCACGCGGTCGGAGAGGTCACGGTTGGTCGCCGCGAGGACGCGGACGTCGACCTCGACCTTCTGCGTCCCACCGACGCGGTAGAAGCTGCGCTGCTCGAGCGCGCGCAGCAGCTTGCCCTGCAGCTTGGGCGACAGCTCGCTGATCTCGTCGAGGAAGAGGGAACCGCCGGCGGCGAGCTCCATCAGGCCGAGCTTGCGCTCGTCGGCGCCGGCAAATGCATTGCGCTCGTGGCCGAACAGCTCGCTCTCCAGCATCCCTTCGGAGAGCGCGGCGCAGCTCACGTCGACGAAGGGGCCGGAGCGACCGGACGTGCGATGCAGCATGTGGGCGATGAGCTCCTTGCCGGTGCCCGACTCCCCGGTGATCAGCACCGGCGAGTCGCTCGGCGCCACCCGCTTCACGACCTCGAGCACGGCCAGAAGCGGGGCGTACTGGGTGTCGATCTCCCCCGCCCCGCCGGCGCGTTCGAGCTGCGACTGGAGGAGCACGTTTTCGCGCGCCAGCCGCCGCTTCTCCCATGCGCGCCGCACCAGCACGTCGATCTCGGCCATCCGGTACGGCTTGGCCATGTAGTCGTAGGCGCCGAGCTTCATGGCGCTGATCGCCGTCTCGATCGTGCCGTTGCCGGTGATGATGATGACCTCCGGCGGGTCGACGTCGGCGCGGACCTGCTTGAGCACCTCGAGCCCGTCGAGCTCCGGCATCACGATGTCGAGCAGCGCGACGTCGAACGCCTCGGCGCGCAGCGCGTCGAGCGCGGCGCGGCCGTCGGTCACCGTCTGCACCGCGTAGCCGCGGCCGGTCAGGAAGTTCGAGAGGATCTGGCCCAGATGCGCCTCGTCCTCCGCGATCAGCACCTTGATCTTCGCGTCAATCACGTCATCTCTCCAGTCTCGGTCGCGCGCGGGAGAAGAATGCGGAAGACGCTCCCCTCGCCGGGCGTGCTGTCCACTTCGATGCGTCCGCCATGCTCGGCCACGATCGCG
>JBIOHU010000189.1:0-3879 GCA_044449225.1 Gemmatimonadales bacterium
CCGCCCACCCCAGGTCCGGCGGGCGCGCCGGGGGCCACGCCGCCGGCCGCTGACCGGCCGGCCGGCGTGCCACGCCGGCCTTCGGGGCGCTGCGTCGCCGCGTCGCTTCGCTCGCGGCTCGCTTGCTTACGGGGCGGCGGCGCTTTGCGCCGCCTGACGGGTGGAAAGACACACCTTCTGATTTCTCGTGCGGCGGAAGGGTGCTCGGCGGATGTCCTTGGAGCGATATCGTTGGGGAATGAGGGATCCGAACCGGCTGCGTGTAGCCGAAGCGGCGCTGCGGGTCGCCGAGCTCACCTACGACGTTACGCGCCGCCTTCCGCTCGACGAGCGGACGGGGTTGAGCCTCCAGATGCGTCGAGCGGCGATCTCGATCGGATCGAACATCACCGAAGGCTGCGGGCGATCGACCGACAGGCAATTCCTGTCCTTCCTTCAGATCGCGATGGGTTCAGCCTGCGAGCTGGAGTTCCAGTGCCGAGTGGCGACCCGTGTCGGTCTCGCCGACGACTCACGACTGAAGGCGCTGCGCGAGTCGATCATCTCGACGAAACGCATGCTCACGAAGCTCTCGGAACATGTGAGAGACAGCTCTCACGCGGAGCCGGAACGGTGTGCCCCCACCCGTAAGGCGGCGCGCAGCGCCGCCGCCCCGTGAGCAAGCGAGCCGCGAAGCGGCAGCGCAGCGCCCCGAAGGGCCACGTTTCACGCGGCCCGGCCCGTCAGCGCCGTCTAGCAGTTAGCCGGCCCGTCACCGCCGTTCAGCAGTTCGCCGGCCAGTCACCGCAGTCCAGCCTTCCGGATCGCCCCCTCCAGATCCTGATCCCCGCCGACTCCGGTATAGACGACCTTGCCGCTGCGGTCGAGCACCACCACGTACGACGTCGCCGGCACGTCCCAGCTTCCCGTCGCGTTGCCCTGGGTGTCGAACAGCTGCAGTCCCGGCACGCCATGCTTCGCCACGTGCAGCTTCACCCGGTTCACGCTCTGGTTCACGCTCACCGACACGCCGACGAACTTCACCTGCTTCCCGTACTTCGCGTACGCCGACTGCAGCGTCGGCAACAGATGCGCGCAGTTCTCGCACCAGGTCGCCCAGAACTCGATCAGCGCCGGACCCTTCGCCACCTCGGCGAGGTTCACCGTCTTGCCATCCAGCGTCTGCAGCGCCGCGCTTGGCGCCGTCGATCCGATCGGGAGGCCGGAGTCCTGCGCCCGCGCGGCGGCGGGGATGCCGAGGGAGAGTGCGCCGGCGCCGGCGAGTGCGAGCGCGAGCCTGGTGAATCGAATCGACGTCGTCATATCAGCAGTTGCCCCATCTTGATGAGATAATATTCCGCCGCGCCGAGCATCACGAGCGCGAACAGGCGCTTCACCGTCACCATCCACGCGCCCGCCCGTGGCAGCCGCGCCAGTCCGCCGCTCGACAGCCCGACGACGACGAGCAGTGCGCACATTCCGAGCGAGAAGGTCAGCAGATAGAAGAATCCGAGCACCGCGCTGTGGGTCACCGTCACCCAGGTCAGCACGGCGGCCATCACCGGCGCCGAGCAGGGCGCGGCGACCAGTCCCGACATCGCTCCCATGAGGAAGGCGCCGGAAAACCGCCCCGCCGTCCCCATCGTCGCCGCCCGCGCCATGATACCCGCCGGCAGCCGGATCGGTACCACGTCGAGCATGCTCAGCGCCGCCACGACGAGCACGTTGGCCATCGCGAAATACAGCCACGGATTGGTGCTCACGCTCCCGAACAGCGTCCCCGTCAGGCCGGCGAAGACGCCGAGCGCCGAGTAGCCCAGGGCCAGCCCGACGACGTAGGTCAGGGTGAGCAGCACCGGCCGCAGCCGCGACGGCACCGCTCCCGTGGCGGCGTCGGCCGCCGTCTGCCCGCCGACGATCGCCGCCGTGATCGGGATCATCGGGTAGACGCACGGCGTAAGGCTCGTCAGCACCCCGCCGGCGAACAGTGCCGGCAACGCGAGCGCAGGATTGCCGCTGAGGAGCTGCGAGAGGGAGGCGTCGAGCATCGAATCGTTCACCGTATGGTCATCCCGCAGGAGCGGCCCGCAGGCATCGAAATGATGTCATCCCGCAGGAGCGGCCCGCAGGCATCGAAATGATGTCATCCCGCAGGAGCGGCCCGCAGGGCCGCGAGTGTCGGGACCAACTTTCACTGCGCAATGGCTGGCTTTGGCGCGACGCACGGCAGGTCCCGACAGGCGCTTCGCGCCTGCGGGATGACACCTGCGGGATGACGTGAATTCCCTCGCCTGCTCTCCGTAACTTACGCCCGGATGCGCGGTTCGACACCACTCCTTCACAGTTCTCGCACACCTTCCCCTCTGTCGCCCGGACACGGCCCGGTGCATCGTACCCCGGGGCGTCCCGCCCCTCCTTTCTCACACCGGAGCAGTCGAATGGGGCGCTGGCGGCTTCCCTCCGTTCGCTGGCCGATGCTCCTCCTCGTCGCGAGCATCGGCTTCACCGCGCTCGGCCTCGTCGAGGCCAACCGCTCCATCCGCTCGCAGCGCACCGTTGCCGAGCACGCGCTCCGCGATTATGCGGGGTTCGTGTCGTGGAGCTACCAGCAGCACCTGCGTGACGTCCTCGGCCTCGCCACCCAGGAGGTGCTCGGCGCCGTGAACCATGGCACCGAGATGCACATGAATCCGCAGGTGCCCTCGGCAAGCGACCTGCCGCACTACCTCCCGATGAACGAGAGCTGCAGCTGTCACCGCCCGCGCTTCGGCCCCAGCCCGCAGACTTTCTTCGGCTACACCCTTGGCTCCGACACTCTCGCCGTCGCGGACCCGGCGGAGGGATGGGACATGGACCGCCCGATGCCCTTCGCCGACTCGCACGCCAGGCGAGTCGGATATTCGGCCGACGAGTCGCGCTGGATCAACGACACCCTCACCCGGCAGATCCGCGGCGGCGAGCATGGCCGCTTCCCGATCGTCATCGCGATGCACGACTCGCTGCCTCGCATCCTCGTCTACACGCTCATGCCGACGACGTGGGGCGACACGCTGGTGTACGGCGCCGAGTACGCGCGCGCCGATCTCCTCTCGGCGCTCGCCAACGTGATGTACGATCGCAGTCTCCTGCCGGCGACCTTCGTGAAGGGCAAGTCGCCGCACGAGGTGGTGCAGCTCCAGGTGACCGACGCGCGCGGCGACCTGCTCTTCCAGTCGGAGCCGGTGAGCGAGTGGACGCTCGACGACACGACGCGGCTGCCCTCCGATTTCGGCTCGATGCTCGTGCGCGCTCAGATCCGGCCGTCGATGGCGAGCACGGTGGTCATCGGCGGTCTGCCGCGCTCGCGGCTCCCCTTCCTGCTCGGCCTCCTCGCCGTCTCGGCGGCGCTGGCCCTCGTCGCCCTCGGACAGATCCGCCGTGAGGGCGAGTTGTCGCGACTCCGCGCCGACTTCGTCGCCAACATCTCGCACGAGCTGCGTACCCCGCTCGCCCAGATGCGACTCTACCTCGAGACGCTTCGGCTCGGTCGCTTCACCACCGAGGACCAGCGCGCCTGGTCGCTCGACAACGTCGAGCGCGAGACGACGCGGCTGTCGCAGCTCGTCGAGCGGGTGCTCCGCTTCTCGCGCACCGGCCGCCCCGACGACGAGGCGCGCGAGCGGGTCGACGCCTCCGCCGAAGTGCGGCGCATCGTCGAGGAGTTCCAGCCCCTCGCCGCGGCGTGCGGGACGCACGTCACCCTGAGCGCCGACAACGTGCCGCCGCTCCTCCTCCGTCCGGCGACGCTGCGCCATGTCGTCCTGAACCTGCTCGACAACGCGGTGAAGTACGGCCCGCGCGGCCAGACGGTCTCGGTGCGCGTGCGCGCCGCGGGAGATGAGGTGCAGATCGAGGTCGCCG
>JBIOHU010000190.1:0-3811 GCA_044449225.1 Gemmatimonadales bacterium
CGGCTCACCAGCTCGCCGGGCGAGAGCAGCAACCCCAAGCTGTCTCCCGATGGGGCGCTCGTCGCCTTCAGCGCGCAGTATGCCGGCAACGTCGACGTGTACGTGGTGCCGGTGGAGGGGGGCGAGCCGAAGCGGCTGACCTTTCATCCCGGTGCCGACGTCGTGCAGGGGTGGACGCCGGACGGGCGCCAGGTGGTGTTCGCCTCCGGGCGGGCGACCGACGCGCCGACGGGGGTGCCGCGCTTTTTTCTGGTGTCGGTGACCGGCGGGCCGGTCGAGACGATGCCGATGCCGCGCGCCTATCAGGGAAAGATCAGCCCCGACGGCCGGCGGATCGCCTACCGGATGAACAATTCGTGGGACGAGGAGCGCCGCAACTATCGCGGCGGCCAGAACAGGGCGATCTGGATCGAGGACCTCGCGACTCACGACGTCACGAGCCCGCCATGGCAGGACTCCAAGGAGATGGACCCCGCCTGGGTCGGCGACGTGGTGTACTTCCTCAGCGATCGCGACGGCGTGTCCAACGTCTGGTCGTACGACACGAAGTCGAAGACGCTCACCCCGCGCACGAAGTTCCGCGACTTCGACGTGAAGACTCTCGATGCGTCGACGTCGGCGAACGCCGTGGTGTTCGAGCAGGCGGGGTACATCCACGAGCTCGATCCGTCCACCGGGCGCGAGCACGTCGTCAACCTCACCGCGAACGGCGACTTTCCGTGGATGATGCCACAGTGGAAGGACGTGTCGGCGCGGGTCAATGCGCTCGCGCTGTCGCCCACGGGCAAACGCGCCGCCGTCGAGGCGCGCGGAGACATCTTCACCATTCCCGCCGAGAAGGGGGACGCGCGCAACCTCACGAGCTCCAGCGGCGCGGCGGACCGGGATCCCGCCTGGTCTCCCGACGGGAGGTGGCTGTCATACTTCAGCGACGCGAGCGGCGAGTACAAGCTCGTCATCGCGTCGCCGGACGGCGCGACGAAGCGCGAGATCGCGCTCGTGGAGCCGAGCCACTACTACACGCCGGAGTGGAGCGCCGACGCGAAGCACATCCTGTTTCACGACACCCACCTGCGGCTCTGGGTGCTCGACGTGGAGAGCGGCAGGGCGACGCAGGTGGACACCGATCCGTACATGATGCCCGACCGCTCCCTCGCGCCGCGGTTCAGCCCCGACGGCCGGTGGATCGCCTACTCGCGCCGGCTGCCGTCGATGTTCCGGGCGATCTTCGTGTACGACGTGCAGACCGGAAAGCGACAGCAGCTGACCGACGGCCTCGCCGACGCGACGTCGCCGGCGTGGGATGCGAGCGGGAAGTATCTCTGGTTCCTCGCCAGCACGAACTTCGGTCCGTCGAGCGGCTGGCTCGACATGACGAGCTACGACCACCCGGTGACGTCGGCGCTCTACCTCGCCGTGCTGAAGAAGGGCGAGCCGAGCCCGCTGCTCCCGGAGAGCGACGAGGAGAAGGCGGCGAGCGCCGCGGCGATGCCCGCGGTGCCACCGGTCGATAGTGCCGCCGCCGTCCCGCAGCGATCGCGCACTGCGCTGTCATCCCGCACGAGCGAAGCGAGTGTCGGGACCCCGCGTCCCGTCGTCGGGATCGACTTCGACGGGATCGCGCAGCGCATCATCCCCGTCACCGGTGTCGCCGAGCGGCCCTACGGCGCGCTCGAGGCCGGCCCCGCCGGCACCGTCTACTGGATCGAGGAGGTGCCCGCCACCGGCACCGCCGAATCGACCGGGCCGCGCGGCGGCGTGCTGCACCGGTATCAGATGAAGGAGCGCAAGGCCGTTCCCTTCGCCAGCAACGTCGTCGACTTCACGGTCAGCGCCGACGGAAAGAAGCTCCTCTACCGGACGCCGGGCCCGCAGGGGGGACTGTTCATCGTCGACGCGGACAAGGCGGTGCCGGCGCCGAACGCCGGCAAGCTCGCGCTCCAGTTGAAGATGCTGGTGGATCCGCGCGCCGAGTTCGCGCAGATGTTCGACGAAGGGTGGCGCAACCAGCGCGACTATCTGTACGTGAAGAACATGCACGGCAGCGACTGGCCGGCGATGAAGAAGATGTACGGCGCGCTCCTGCCGAGCGTGAACCATCGGGCCGATCTCAACTACCTGCTCGACATGATGGGGGCGGAGATCGCCATCGGGCATTCGTTCGTCCGCGGCGGCGACATCCCCGAGGTCGAGCGCACCACCGCCGGCCTCCTCGGTGCCGACTTCGCGATCGAGAACGGGCGCTACCGGATCACGAAGGTGTACGATGCCGAGTCGTGGAACCCCGAGCTGCGCGCGCCGTTGTCGGCGCCGGGCGATGTCGTGCGAGCGGGGGAGTATCTGCTCGCCGTGAACGGCGTCGACCTGAAGGGCAGCGACAACGTCTACCGGCTGCTCGACGGGACGGCGAACAAGCAGACGGTGCTCACGGTGTCTGCCCGTCCCTCGCCGGAGGGCGCGCGCCAGGTGACCGTGGTGCCGATCCCGAACGAGCAGGGGCTGCGCACGCGAGCGTGGGTGGAGCGCAACCGGCGCGTCGTCGACTCGCTGTCGCACGGGACGCTGGCGTACGTGTACGTGCCGAACACCTCGACGCCGGGCTACGCGTCGGTGAACCGCTACTACTTCGCCCAGCAGCAGAAGCAGGGGGCGATCATCGACGAGCGGTACAACAGCGGCGGCTCGGCGGCTGACTACATCATCGACCTGCTGCAGCGCGACTTCGACGGCTACTTCAACAATCCGGTCGGCGACCGCTATCCGTTCACCTCGCCGGCGGCGGGAATCTGGGGGCCGAAGGTGATGATCATCAACGAGATGGCCGGCTCGGGTGGCGACCTGATGCCCTGGATGTTCCAGCACCGGAAGATCGGCCCGCTCGTCGGCAAGCGGACCTGGGGCGGACTGGTCGGGACCTGGGACACCCCGCCCTTCGTCGACGGCGGGACGATGATCGCGCCGCGCGGCGGCTTCTTCACCCGCAACAACACGTGGGCGGTGGAGAACGAGGGCACGTCGCCGGACATCGACGTGGAGAACTGGCCGAAGGAGGTCATCGCCGGCCACGACCCGCAGCTCGAGCGCGCGGTGGTGGAGGCGATGCGGCTGCAGCGCGAGCATCCGGTGGTACGGGCGACCCACGAGCCGCCGAGCCCGACGTGGGGGAAGAGAATACCGTGATTACGACAGGCGAAAGGGCTGAGGTGAAGGGTGAATGGTGAAGGGTGAATGGTGAGAGGTGAAGGGTGAATGGTGAAGGGTGAATGGTGAAGCGTCCGGTTGTCATCCCGCAGGCGCGAAGCGCCTGTCGGGATCTCCCGTCGCTCTACCGCGGATTGAAGTTCACCTGCATCCGCAGCAGGTCGCAGGTCGGCTTGCCCGCGGTGCGCGCCGGTGAGAAGCGGACGCGCGGCAGCACCGACATCACGCCGGCGACCGCGAGCCGGTCGGTCCCGCGCGGCAGATGGATCGAGGTGGTATCGACCCGGCCGGTGGTGTCGACGACGAACTGGATCCACGAAGTGCCAGCCGGCGCGCGGCCGATGATGCCGAGGATCGGCATCGACTCCGAGCCGCCGAGGGTCACGCCCTGGACCACCGGCGTCGAGCTGCTCCGCGCGCCGCGCGCCGCGCCGTACGGCGCCGTGGTCACGGCGACAGGACGCGCAGGCTGGACGTCGTCGAGCGCCCGGTCGGCGCGGGTGACGAGAAGCTGGTCGACGAACTGCACCGGCACGCTGTCCTGCTTCGTCTCGTCGGCGCTCGCCTGTTGCATCCGGCCGTACACGGGCGACCACCCGGGCGACTCGAC
>JBIOHU010000191.1:0-3798 GCA_044449225.1 Gemmatimonadales bacterium
CCCACAGCGACAGGCAGCCGCCCCCCCGCGCGGCCTCGGCGATCGCTTCGGTGGAGGCGCCGGCGGCGACGCGCCGTTCGAACTCCGGCGAGCCGACGAGGATCTCCGCCACCGCGAGCCGCCCGCGATACCCGCCATCGCACGCCGCGCACCCCTCGGCATTGCAGTCGGGACAGCGCCGGCGGAGGAGCCGCTGCGCTATCACCCCCTTTACCGCCGTGGCGATCTGGTAGCCGGCGACGCCGATGTCCATCAAGCGGGTGACCGCGCTCGCCGCGTCGTTCGTGTGCAGGGTGGACAGGACCAGATGGCCGGTGAGCGATGCCTGAATGGCGATCTCGGCCGTCTCTCGATCGCGAATCTCCCCTACCAGGATGACGTCCGGATCCTGCCGCATGATCGAGCGCAGCGCGGCGCTGAAGGTGAGGCCAGCGCGCTCGTGGACCTGCACCTGCACGATTCCGGGAAGGCGGTATTCGATTGGATCCTCGACCGTCACGACGTTCACCCCTCGCGCCTGGATCTCGCGCAGCGCAGCGTACAGCGTCGTCGTCTTCCCGGATCCCGTGGGCCCGGTGACGAGCAGGAGCCCTTCACGCTGCTCGAGGAGGGATCGGATGCGCGCCAGCTCGGCGGGGGAGAAGCCGATGGAGTCGAGCGTGCGGAGGCCCGCGCTGCCGTCGAGGACGCGGATGACGATCTTCTCGCCATGCGAGGCGGGGAGGGTGGAGACCCGAAGGTCGACGACGCTCCCCTGTACCGCGACACGCGCGCGACCGTCCTGCGGCCGTAGTCGGTCGGCGATGTCGAGCCCGGAGAGGATCTTCACCCTCGACACGAGCGAAGGGCTGGCGGAGCGCGGCAGGCGCCGGGCATGCCGGAGCAGGCCGTCGATCCGGTGGCGGACGGCGATCCCCTGCTCCTCCGGCTCGATGTGGATGTCGCTCGCGCCGGCCTGGATGCCCTCGGCGAGGATCTGGTCGACGAGCCGGATGATGGAGGCGCCGACGTCGGTAGAGACGGGCGCGCTCGGCTCGTTGGCGAAGCCGATGTGCTCGACTTCGACGGGCGGCGAGCTCTGATCACGACGTGCGGTGAGGTCGGGATACCAGCGATTGATCTGTCGCGCCAACTCCGCCGGCGGCGCGTAGGCCCAGACGACGCGATGGCCGGTGGCGAAGGCGACGGCACGCTCGGTATCGAGATCGAGCAGGTCGCTCGTCGCGACGGTCAGGACTCCTTCGCCGAGGGCGATCGGCAACACCGAATGGCGACGGGCCCATCGCTCGGCGAGCAACGCAACGGCCCGGGGATCGACGTGGCCGAAGTCGGCGACGATGGGCTCGATGGAGCAGGAAGCGGACATGAAGCCAACGTATCGGGCTCCGTTCGACGAGCGGTATCGAATGGCGGCGGACGGGGGCGGAATCGCGCGAGAACGACTTCGCGGGCTTGCCATCGGGTGGAGATCATTCGCCCATTCGGGTTCGGGCAACCCCGTCGCCGGTCACCGGTCGCCAGTCGAAGGAGAGTCGTGAGTCTTCGGCGGCATATCACCAGGACATGCCGCCTTCGGACTGGGAACTGTCTGAAAAACTCGCGACGACCGACTCGAAACGGGGTTGCCCGTAGCTCGCACTCCACCCATGTCTCGCCCGCGCGCCGACGCACTCGACCTACAAGATCCCCCAGAATTCGCGACTCACATCCACGTTCATCCTCCATCGCCCGTTCCGCAGCCCTCTCGCCGCCTGGATCCGCACCATCTCGTAGAACGGCTGCAACGCGATGCCGGCGCTCGGATACACCCCCGTCGGATGCGCAAGGTCGCCGTCGAACGCGCGGCGAATGAATGTGCCCTGTATGAACGGGGCGATCGTCGCCTGTCCCGGAACTCTGCCGAAGCGGCCGAGCGGCACAGCGACGAAGGGAATCGGCGTTCGCCACTCGACGCGCTGGCTCACGCCGGCGCGCGCCTCGAGCTCGTGGAAGTCGTACCCCGGAGCGCTCACCGGTCCGCCGAAGAAGAGCAGCTCCTGCGGTGGGAGCACGCCGTTCGAGCCGACCGCTCCGCCCCACGTGGTGAGCGCGAGGCGGCTCCGGCCGAAGGGGCGCTCGACGTCGATCATGGCGAACGCTCGGCCGACGCTCGTCGCCGCCATCGGGAAGGTCGCGTCGTCGGAGGTGAGTCGGCTGAACCGCAGGTCTCCCGACGCGCGAACCTCCGTGCCGAAAAAGGAGAGCGAGGTCGGGCGCTCGGCCGAGAGCGAGAGCCGGAACGCTCGCAGCGGAGCCGCGGGAAGGATTCGCGGGAAGTTGCCCTGCGCCGGCATCGCCCGAATCGCGAGGGAGTGCTGCCGCTCGAGCGAGGCATCGAGCCGCCAGCGTAGTCCGGCGATGCCGTTGGCGTCCAGCCCGATGCCCGCTCCCTGGACACGATAGGGATCGGTGGCGTCGGCGCCGAACTCCTGGGCGGCGAGGGAGTTCACGGCGGCGGACCGCTCCGGTACGTCTCCCGCTTCGCGGAAGTCGCGCTGGCCGAACAGGCGAACGCCGTAGCGGGGCGACTGCCACTCCAGCATCGCTCGACCTTTCACCATACGATCGTCGATCCCATATCGAGCGCGGAGCTGTGCGGCGAAGCCGCGGCCGAAGCGCGACGCGACGCCGCCTCCGAGTGCGAGCCCCTCCGCCCGGTCGAAGCGCACGAAGTCCGAGATGCTGGCGGCGGAGAGCATCAGGGTCTGCGGACGGCGGAGCGCCTGCGCACGGACGAGGTCGCGCGCCTCGGCCTGCACCTGGCGGATGTCGGCGTCGGTGACGGCGCGCACGTCCGGAGGGAGCGAGTCGAGCACTCCGCCCGCGAAGTGGAAGGTGTCGCGCGCCGCCTTCGGCGCGGCGGTGATCTCCGGCCCGACGAACAGCGAGCGCTCCAGCCCGACGTTGATCCGGTAGTCGCCGATCTCCCACCGGCCGCGAATGATGCCGCGCACCGGATAGTCGAGCCAGGTGCCGCCGCGACGGATCTCGATTTCCTGCTTGCGGGGCAGCCAGAAGCGCGTGCCGATGAGTCCATTCTCGATCACGACGAACAGGTCCTCGAGCGATTCGTCGAGGAAGGCGGCGCGGGTGAAGTTGAACGCCATCCGCACGACCTGGGCGTCGTCGCGGTCGATGTACACGGCGCCGATGATCCGCGGCTGGCGGTCGTCCTTCGGTCGCACCTTCACCTGATACAGCACGATCGTCCGTCCCGGCAGCTCGAGCGGGAGCGAGTCGGTGATGGCGAAGTCGTAGTCCGCCAGCCCAGCCGCGGAGAGGGGATGCGGGACGTCGCGGACCTCGTCCCCCTCGCCGATCCTGATGATGGCGGGGAAGTTGTTCTGGACGATGCCGAGGTGGTCGCGGTGGTAGTTGATGTCGGTCGGCAGGAGGAGGGTGTCTCGCCGGCCGAGGATGAGCTGCTTGCTCAGGTTAGGCGCGAGCCAATACACTTCGTTCACGAGCTGGTCGGCCTTCACGACCTTCGGCGGCTCGGCGAGCCCTTCGCCGACCTGGGCGAGAAAAGTGACGTAGCCGTGCGCGATGGCGCGATAGTCCTTGAGGCCGGTGTCGGCGAGCTGCTCCGCGCGCCGCGCGGTGGCACGCTCCACGAGGGCCCGGGCGCGGGGCTCGTTCCAGCGCTGGGCCCGGGGCGGCGCCGGCGCGAAGGGGAACAGAAAAACGGCCCCGACCCGCCACGGAGCGGGCCGGGGTTTGAAGCCCAAAGCACGCCCGCGCTCGACATCCGGACAACGA
>JBIOHU010000192.1:0-3738 GCA_044449225.1 Gemmatimonadales bacterium
CCACCGGCGGCCGCGAAGAAGAGAAACACGAAGCAGTAGAGCACCGCGAGCTCACCCATGGTGAGGATCGGGAAGAAGCCACGCGGGGCGTGCACGGTGAAGTACGCCACCGCGAGCTCGCCGGCGAGGAGAAAGCCGACGATCCGGGTGAGGAGTCCGAGCAGCAGCAGCAGCCCGCCGACGGTCTCGAGCATCCCGGCGATCCACACCCGGGAAAAGAGCGCCGGTGCGCCCATGAAGGGATGACCGGCCGCGGCCGGGAAGCCGAACAGCTTCTGCCCCCCGTGCTGCATCAGCATGGCGCCGGCGACGACGCGGAGCAGGAAGAGTGCGACGTCGTGGATCATCGGGCTCCGATGCCAGGGACCGGCCGCGCTCACGGCCTCGAACCGTTCCGCCATCTTCCCTCCGGAATGTGTCATGGGAAGTGAAAGTAATCAGCGGGCCGGCGAGCCACTCACGAGAGCACTTCTCGCCCATCCGGCGGCAATCCGCCTGCATCACGCTTTCTCGCTCTGCTCAGGATCCCTGCCGACACGAGCGCGATGACCAACCCGACGGGCAACGGTTCCGCGAACGTGATGGCCGCATTGACGACCGGATTCTTGTACATCTTGCCAAACTTGTCCATCTCGGCTTTCTGCTTGGCGATCGCGTCTTCGGTCGCACCGCCCGCGCGCGCCTTGTCCAGCGCACGCGCCTGATACTTTTCCATGAAGTCCGGCATGAACTTGAAGTACATCACTTCCCACGTT
The DNA here is from genome assembly GCA_044449225.1 of Gemmatimonadales bacterium. GTDB lineage: Bacteria > Gemmatimonadota > Gemmatimonadetes > Gemmatimonadales > Gemmatimonadaceae > AG11. Next base: position 756 of record JBIOHU010000192.1, read on the forward strand.
GCTACGTAGCACACGGATGCAATCACGGCGATCAGAGCGCCCACGGCGAATGCGCGACCAAAGCGCACGGAGCCGCCCCTGACGTTGTCCCGATACGAGCGCACGCCGAAGTAGATGAACAGAAAGGCGAGCACCATCGTCGCGTAGCCGACGAGCATGCTGTGGTCCAACCAGCGCGCGTCCTGAAAGGGGACGGTCAGGAGCATCAGGATGGAAACGATGACTCCGGAAATCAGGCCGAAGGTCCACACGGTCTTCTTCATTGCCGGTACCCTCTGAAAGTGGAAAGCTGCGGTGAACCGACGACAGCCTCGGGGGCCATTCCCATTTCAGCGCCCGGGTCAGCGGGCGATGTCCTCGCCGCGTAGCACCGCCTGCACGGCCGGGGACGCGTTCTGCCCGTCGTCGCCCGGCTCCGCGCCGGCGTCGAGCAGCAGCCGCGCAACGGCGCCATGGTCGCCATGATCGGTGCCCTGCGCCGACCCGTGGCAGCACCATCCGAGCGGCGTTCCTCCGTGGTGTGCGTCCCGCGTCGCCACCAGCCCGCGCGCGCGCGGATCGCGCAGCAGGGTCTCGACCATCTCCACCGAACCGTCCCACGCCGCGAGGTGGAGCGCCGAACCGCTGTCGTGGCCGGGAATTCGCGGATCGAAGCCGAGCGACAGCATGAGCGAGACCGCGCGCACGTCACCAGTCCACGCGGCGTCGGCGAGCGTGCGATGCTGCTCCGGCGACATGGACTCCACGAGCCGAGGATGCTCCCGCACGAGAGATCGCGCCTCCACTTCGTCCGCGCGGCGGCAGGCGAACAGCAGCCGCTGCACGGGTGACGCGAGCGCCAGCATCGCCTGCAGCGTCTCCCCCTGCTCGAACTGCTCGGCGACGTCGAGCGGCGACCGTCCGGCGCCGATCGTCCAGAAGTAGATGTGGTAGCTGCTCGGCGGCTGCTCGCCGTAGTCGCCCTGGCCGGTACGCAGGTCGAGCGCGGCGGGCGTCGCACGAATGAGCGCGAGCGCGCGATCCGTCAGGCCGAGCGCCGCCGCGAGGAAGATGTCCACCGATGCGCCGCGGTCCACCAGATGGCGGGCGAGGTCGTACCGCCCTTCGCCGCGTCGCTTGGAGAGCATCCACTGCGCGGGGGTCGCGCGATGGTCCACGTCGCGCGCGTCGATGTCCGCGCCCGCGGCGAGCAGCAGCTCGACGGCATCCCGGGACGGGGCGAAGTGCAGCGGCGTCTGGCCGTCGCCGCCCCGCTCGTGGACCCGGGATGGATCTTCCAGCAGCAGGCGACGGAGGATGTCGAGACGATCGAGGTGCGCCGCGGCGCAGGCGTCGGGCACCGCACCCGCCGCGAGCAGCCGGTCGGCCGCCGCGCCCGTGGCGGAATGCAGCGCATGGAAGCCGCCAGCCCACCACTTGCTCCGCCGGTTGGGATCGGCGCCGAACTCCAGCAGCACTTCGACGATGGCGGGATCGTTCGCGTACGCCACGATCGCCGGCGAGTCGAACGCCGCGACCGGATCGTCGATGTGCGCGCGGAGTGCCGGGTAGTCGAGGAAGAGCCACCGAATTGCCGCGACGTCACGCCGTCGGAAGGCGTCGTGCATGCGCTCCTCGGGTGGTCGCGTCTCGTCCGTCGCTTGTGAGGACATGGAGGGCCTCAGGCTTTGTTCGACCGATCAGTTTCGCTGGCGCTTGAGCACGAGGATCAGGTCCCGAGTGCGTCCGGTCGCCATCTCGAGGGCGCTCATGCCCACCAGCTCCCATCCTTGCAAGCCGAGCTCATTGAGATGGCTCGTGAGCGCGTCACCGTCCAGGTTCGGCTGGAGCACGTTCGTGACGCGCGAATCCAGCACCATGTACTCCCATCGGTTCGACATCGACTCCTCCACGAGGTGTGCGACCGGCACCGAGGTGCGCCGGACTCAGGCCAACTGCATCCGTCCGTCGCGGGCCAGTAGGCCATGCGCGCCAAGGCATCCCGTCGCGCAGACTGCCGAGCAACCAGACGAATGCGCCCGCGGCGAGTTGGCCGCTCGGGCGTCCGTTCAGTGCGTCGCGGCCGGCACGTCACTGTTCCAGATGTCACGATAGAGCTGCCAGCCCGCGTTGGGATCGCGCTTCCAGATCACGATGAACTTTCCGTGATCGTGCATCACGGCGCCCTTCGCCGGCTTGATGTCGATCGAGTACGTGCCCATCTCGTGCGCCATGTCGCCGTGCGCCACGAGCTCGGTCGTGTGCAGCTTGAGGTTCGTGCCACCCATCTTGCCCATCCCGCCCCATGCCTTGGCAATCGCCGAGCGTCCCTTCACGGCATCGCCGTTGGGAGGCATGAGGACGCCGTCAGTGGCGTAGAACTGGCCGACGCCGGCTGCGTCGCCACGGTTGAACGTCGCCATGAACCGCGAGTTCACCGCATCGACCTGAGCGCGTGGGGTGCTCTGCGCGGCAAGTGGCGCGGCGGCGAGGACAGAGAGAGCGAGAACGACGATCGACTTCCGGACGTGCGGCATGGCACACCTCGGCGAATGAAGGGACGATCGAACGACACAGGCGATGATTGTACCTCACCCGGATGTGCGCCGGAAGGCAGCTCGCCCGTGGAAGGCTGGAGGACTCACGGCGCGGGAGGTAGCTTCGGCGGCATGACACGTCTTCGTCGCCTCACCATCGCGTTGTTCGTGTGCGCGGCCCCGATGGCCGCCGCCCAGGTTCCCCGCCCGACGGTCCTCGTCATCGGCACCGGTGGCACCATCGGCTCCTCGGGAGACTACTGGACCGGCAACCCGACGCGAGTCCCGATCGGGCAGCTCGTCAGGGTGCCGGGAATCGACAGCGTGGCGATCGTGGAGAGCGAGCAGCTCTGGAACGTCGCGTCCGGCTCCATCGGGCCGGCGCGGTGGCTCGAGCTGTCACGCCACATCGCCGACCGGATGCGCGCGCGACCGGCGCTCGCTGGCGTCGTCGTCACCCACGGCAC
>JBIOHU010000193.1:0-3670 GCA_044449225.1 Gemmatimonadales bacterium
CTGCTCGCCGTCGGCACGGACCACGGTGCCCTCGTACCGTTGCGGCTCTCCCTCGATCGCCAGGTCCTCGCGACGCCGGACGACGTCGTGCATCTCCTCCGGCAGCGTCCGCGACACCGGCATGCCGATCAGGGCCTTTCCGTGCCCGAACAGGAGGATCGCCGCCGGATTCGCGAACGCGATCCGGCGATCGAGATCGGTGATGACGATCGCATCGCTCGACGTCTCCACGACGAGGCGGTGGCGCTCGGCGAGCGCGTGGTGTTCCGCGAGCTCCTCGTACAGTCGCGCGTTCACCACCGCCACGGCGACCTGATCGGCGAGGCGGTGAAGGACGTCGGCATCGTCGGAGGTGAACGGCGCATCGCGGTTGAAGACCGACAATACACCGATCGCTCCGTCGCGCGCCGACGACATCGGCACGATGACGACGTTGTGGATGCCCGCCGCGATGACCGCCGGTCCGAACGCGTCGCCATCGTCGGCGACGTCGCCGACGATGCTTGCCCCGCTCCTAAGTGCGCGGCCGCTCATGCTGCCGACGAGGGGAAGCCGGCTGCCGACGATCGCCTCGCCGGCTCCGATGCCGGCGATGACCTCGAGCGCGTCGTCGCGCAGCAGCGAGATGGACCCGCCACTCGTTCGCAGGAGCGCCGTCGCGTGGCGCAGGATCAGCCGGAGCACTTCGTCGAGTCGGAGCGAGCCGCTCACGGCACGCGCGATCTCGGCGAGCGCCTCCAGCTGGCGTCGCTGCCGTTGGCTCTCGGCGAGCGCCGCCAGCACCGTCTCCTCGTCGCGCGTGCGCACCAGCGTCGGCCCGTCCCTGTCTGGGGTCGGATGCGAGCTATCCGATTTCCGGTCGATCGTCATCGGTGCGTCGGCGGAGAAGGATGGGAAGGGTCGGACGCCGCCACGTCAGCGGCGGGGCACGAGCAATCGAGCGGCGAGCGCCTCGACGGTGATCTCGGCCGGCGTCGGGCCAATCAGCTCGCCGTCCGCCTGGAGGGAAAGCACCGGCTCCGTCGTGATCCGGAAGCGCCTCCCCTTCCTATATAGTATCGACCGGTCAGGGCGAAAGTCCTGGCGGGTGACCCGCCACATGATCCGCAGCGCGTCGCGCAGGTGGCGAGGCGAAAAGATGCAGCAATCGAGCAGCCCGTCGTCCACGACGATGTCCGGCCCGAACGCGATCCGGTTCTCCAGGATGGCGCCGAAGTTGGCGAACAGCACGGCCGACGCCTGTCGCTCGATCACTTCGCCATCCACCTCGACCCTCGCGAGAAAGAAGCGGCGCAACAGCACCCCGCGCAGAGCCGCCTTCGTGGCGACGAGCGTATATGCCAGCACGCCGAGCCTCCGCTTCAGCCAATCGGGCGTCTCCTGCACCATCGCCGCATCGATCCCCACTCCCGCGGCCACGGCGAAGTGACGACCGTGTACCAGGCCGAGATCGATCCGACGGACGTGGCCGTCGAGCAGCGCCGGCACCGCCCGGTCGATCCGACGCGGGATCCCGAGCGCGCGGGCGAGCAGGTTGCCCGTGCCGCCGGCGAGCACACCGATAGGAATTCCGCTTCCCGCCAGCGCGCCGGCGACTTCCATCGCCGTGCCGTCGCCCCCGAGCGTGAAGACCATGTCGAACTCGTGCCCGCGCGCGGCCGCGATCTGGGCAGCGTGCCCACTCCGGTCGGTGCGGCCGACCTCGCTGGTCGCGCCGGCGGCGCGCAGGGCGTCGCGCGACGCCGACTCCAGCTTCGCACCCCGGCGAGACGCCGGATTCGCGATGAGCAGGACGCGCGTCGTCAGAACGACCAGGAGCGGAAGAGCGACAGCCCCCACTGCTGGGGAGTCGCCACGAAGCCGCGGAAGGTGCTCGTCGCGCTGCAGCGCAGCGAGCTCGCCGAAGGATCGAGTCCGGCCCGCAGCGACAGCCGGTCGGGACCGGTCATGGGAAACCGGTACTCCAGCTTCCCCTCGATCGAGTTGCCGAGCCCCTTCAACCCGCCGTTCGGATCGTCGCCGCTCGTCGAGAGCACGGGACAGAGGCCGGTGCTGAAGCTGAGGAAGAGGCGGTTGCTGATCTGCTTCTCGCCGCCCAGCCGCGTGCTCTTGAAGATGCTCGACACCCCCTGGTCCGCGCCGTTGGCGCCCGCCGGCTGGTCGTTGAGCACTCCGGACTGGATCTGGAACAGGTCCATGAATCCGAACTGGTCGCGCAGCGCCTGATTCAACGAGGCGCCGATGGTCGGCAGCACGATTTCCGAAACGCGCTGCACGCTGCTCGCCGTCCGCGTGTCGGTGAGCTCGGAGGCGGGCCGTCCCGTCGCCAGGTAGCTCACGAGATCCGAGGAGGGAATCGAGGCGTCATTGCTCGTCAGCTCGAGAGCCGGCTGCGGAAAGAAGTTGCCGAAGATGCGCGCCTGCACGACGATGTCGGCGCGGTCACTCTGCTTGACCCGGTACTGCGCCGTCACGTCGATCGCCGGGTTGAAGTCGGGCGTGCCGAAGAACGAGATCCGTCCGGACTGCACCTGGAACTCGCGCCGCACCACGCCGAGGTCGAGCAGATACGTCCCTCGGTCGGCGCTCAGCGACCCGCTCAGTGCCAGGCGGTACTTCGGGGCGGTCTTCGTGGAGTCGGACAGCAGGTCGCGGTCGAAGGCCCGCGAGGCATCTCGATCGTCGCGCGCGCGGGTGAGGTTGAGCGAGCCGGCCAGCTTGACGCTCGCTTCCTTCGACTTGAGCCAGACGTCGTCGCCGAGGTTGATCGAGACGCCGGCGAGCTTCAGATGCTCCACCAGCCTGCTGGGCGCCGCGGGCATGAGCGATCGGTTGCGCACGTCCGTCGTGTCGAAGAGCATCGCGAAGTCATCGAGGGTGAGCTCCTCGATATCCTTCCGCACGAGCTCGGGGATGTAGATCGTGCCGCGATCCACGTTCACGGCCCCGCTCAGTGTCGCCTCGGCCGGTGTGCCGACGAGCGTCAGCCCGTTACTGCCGGTGGAGACGTCGAGGCGGGCGAGCGTGCGCTTGTCGACGACGCGCAGCGCGTGGGCATCGAGCCGCAGGTCCACCAGCGGATTGGCCAGATCGCGATACACCACGGAGCCATTGAGGGTGGCCGTTCCTCCGCTCGACGGTGTCGAGACACGCAGATGGTCCACCGACAGCGAGTCGTCCGCCGCGGTGACGCGAAAGAGTCCGTTCATGTCCGCGAACCGGATGCCGGCATCCGGAATCTCCACGGCGCCCTGGTGCACGCTCGCCACGCCGCCGACGTGCGGTTGCGCCGGCGTGCCGCTCACGGCGAGGTCGAGGGCGAGCCAGCCCGTCGCGCCCTTCAATTTCGCCGAGAGCGGCTCGACGAGCGCGAGATCGACGCTGTCGGCATGGATGCGGCCGCTCAACGAATCGCCGACCGGGCGCGCCGAGAAAAGCGTCAGGTCCACCGGATAGTCGACGGACGCATCGAGGACCGATCGTCCGTTCCGCAGCACGTTCGCCTGCACCCGCGCCCGATCTCCTCCGTACTGGGCGAGCATCGTCAGGGCGTCGGCCGAGAAGGCGTCGTACTTGACGCCGGTCGCGCGTGCGTCGAGCGTCATCGTCGGGTGGTCCCGCGCACCGTGATCGGACCGGAGAAGGTGCCCCGCACTGGCAGGAGCGGATA
>JBIOHU010000194.1:0-3595 GCA_044449225.1 Gemmatimonadales bacterium
GCGATCGAACGATCATCGAGCCAGTTTTCCTGACGCAGGGAGCGCTGGCTCTGCACGATGGCCTTCGTCGTTTGCTTCGCCGTCCGGCTGATCGTTCGCTGCATGGATGGTCCGAGGTCGCGCGAGTCGCGATCGTAGCCGACCGGCTGTGCCTCGTCGTGGGTGCGCGGAGCGAGCGAGTCGGTGGCCTGCTGCTGGAGCACCGGGGAGGTCGACTGTGATTCGCGCGGCACCGGAGCCGCCGCGCCGACGGTGACGGCGATCAGCGCGAGCGTGGAGATGAGCGTCAGCGACTGCCGGCGGCTCGGGCCGGCATGGCGGAGCTCCGGGTCGAGAATGGCGAGCATGCGTCCCTCGAATTCCTTGCGGCGCGCCATCGCGAGAGCGACCAGAGGGGTCGCATCGCGGCGCACCGACGTGACGATGTCCAGCAGATGCTCGGCGTAGTCCGGCGCGCTCGTCCCGCACTCCAGGGCGAGGTCGTCGCAGGCGCGCTCGCTCTCCGAGCGCAGTCGCTTGGCGGCGGTCCACACGAGTGGGTGGAACCAGTAGGTGGCGCAGGCGAGCCGCCCGATCGTGTGGCCGACGAGGTCGTGACGCCGGACGTGCGCCAACTCATGCAGCAGCACCGCCCGCCGGCGCTCGATCGTCCAGCTCTGACACTCCGCTGGGAGCACGATCGTCGGTGTGAGCATCCCGCAGGCGAAGGGCATCTTGGCGTCGTCGCTGCAGAGCAGACGCGGCGCCTCGTCGAGTCCGAGCCGGTCGGCGATCTCGTAGAGCGGCGTGCGCCAGGCCGGGGCATCGAGTGGGCGGGCGCGCTTCACGATCCGGCGCACCGCGAGAGTGGCGTAGCCCAGCGTGAGGGCGATCGCCAGCGCCACGAGCGCCCAGATGGAGAAGAGCAGCGAGATGCCGCTCATCGCGCCGAGCGACGCGACGAGCCGCTCGGCACGCGACGCCGGCGTCGGCGCGGCGGAAGCGTCGATCTGCCCGACCGTGCCACGATCGACTGGCGTCGGGCTCGCGGCGGGAGCGTCGAGTGGAGCAGCAGGTGCCACCGTCAGCGGCGCGGCGGCAACGCGCGACGCGGGCAGGATCGCGAGCCGCAGCGGCGACCAGGCGGTGAGCGCCGGCACGAGCAGCAGGGCGCCAAGCGCGACGAGCCAGACGAGATGCCGTGCACCGGCCGACGAGCGCTGCATCACGAGCGTGATGCCCAGCGCGGCGACGAGGATGATCGTCGCCTTCACGAGGAACACGAGGAGTGTGAGGTTCGACAGGGAGTGCATGCGCTATCTCCCGTTCTGGCGGGCGCGGCGGATCCGCTCGCGCAGCCGTTCGATCTCGTCGTCCTTCATGTCGACGTCGGACATGCGAAGGAGCGCCGTGACCGCCTGCTCGGGAGATCCAGCGAAGTAGGTGCTCACGACGTGCGCCAGCGCGTCGTCGCGCGTCGCCTCGGTATCCCGCGCCGGGTAGTAGACGTAACGCGGGCCCTCTTCCTTGAACCGGATCAGCTTCTTCTCGCCGAGGATGCGCAGCACGGAGCGCACGGCGGAGTAGGTCGGCGGATCGGGAAGGTCTTCCATGATCTCCGCCACCGTCGCTTCGCTGCGGCGATGAAGGATGTCCATCACCTGACGCTCGCGGCGCGAGAGAGTGGCGGCTTCCGAGGTCCTGGTCATGGCACGTGGAGAGAGCGTGGAGAACGTGAAGGCATCGCGCCGACCGTCCGGTCCTTCGTTGCTGAAAAATCAACTGTGTTGATATTTCAACAGCCAGTGCCGTTTGTCAAGAGGCAATTCGCGCACGGCCTCCCGCTGGCGGGGGTCGGGGCGACCCCTATCGTATACACACATGCCGAGCTCTCCACGGCCGCCACGCCGGGCGCGACTGGCGCTCCTCTTCTGTCTCCTGCCCCTCCTCGCGGTCGGCGGCGGAGTACTGGCGCAGACCCTCCAGTCCGATGACCCGCCCGAGGCCGGCCTCCCCCGCTTTCTGCTCGGCGACTTCGGCGGCGTGACGAAGGCGACGCTCGAGACCAACGCCCTTCCTTATAAGGTGGTCGCCACCGCGCTCCTGCTTCGCGAGGAGCGGCGGCGTGGAGTTCACCTCGGCCGGTCGGATCTGCCGGCGATCTACCGGCAGTTCGGCTTCCTCACGCCGGAGCGGATCGGCAACTGGCCCGCTTCCGTCGCGCCGCCGCATTTCGATCGGCCGATCGGCACGGTGACGCGCGAGCTGCACGGCCCCACCTCGCTCGTCCGCATCGACGCCGTGAACCTCGGCTGCGCCACCTGCCACGCCGGCGTGACATACGACTCGCGCGGCCGGCCGGTGCCGGAGGTCGTCTGGGGTGGGCTGCCGAACACGTCGATCAACCTCGAGGCGTACAGCCTGGCCGTGTTCGTCGCCCTGGATTCGGCGCTGACCGACCGCGGCGCCTTCCGCTCACGCATCGCCGAGCTTTTTCCGGAGATGGGACGCAGAGAGCGATTCACCCTGCGCTTCCTGCTGCTGCCGCGGGTGGCGAAGCGCATCGCCCAGCTTCGGGACGCCGGCAACGGTCCCGTCCCCTTCTCCAATGGGGGCGCCGGCCGTACCAACGGCGTCGCGACGCTGAAGCTGATGCTCGGCATTCCGGTCGGCCGCGAGACGGGGCACACCCTGCACAGCGACGTCGGCTTCACCTCCATCCCCGACCTCTCCGCGCTCGGCCTGCGCACCTCGCTGCTCTACGACGGCGTCTACGCCCCGATCGGCGCGGTGCGGTTCGACGAGCGGATCGACAGCGCGATGGTGACCCGTGCACATCTCGACTCACTCTCCGACATCGCCGCCTTCTTCACCGTCTCGACGATGGGAGTGCAACCCGACGCCAGCGAGCGAGTGCTCCCCGTCATGAGGCCGGCGTTCCGCTGGCTGGCGACGAGGTACTCGTCACCTCCTTTCCCCGGTCCGATCGACTCGGCGCGGATGCACGCCGGTGAGACGATCTTCGGCGCGCGATGCGCCCGGTGCCATGGCAGCTACGGCGAGGGAGCGCCGAGACGGCTCGTGTCGTTCCCGAACGCGCTCATCAAGGGGAGCGTGATCCGCACCGACTCGACGCGCTGGGCGATGGTGGACTCCTCGACGCTCGCGCATCTCGCGTCGAGCGCGTATGGACGACACATGACGGCGGCGCACACCGGCGGCTACGTGCCGCCGATCCTGTCCGGGGTGTGGGCGACCGCACCGTACCTGCACAACGGGAGCGTGCCGACGATCTGGCAGTTGCTCACGCCGTCGGAGCGACCGGAGCGATTCCTCGTCGGCGGACACGAGCTCGATTTCGCGCAGCTCGGCATCGCCGAAGTCCCGGGGAGCGATGGCAGCCTGCGCTATCCGGCCGGCTACGTACCCTGGTCGACCCCGGAGCTCGTCGACACTCGGCAGCGCGGGATGTCCAACGGCGGTCACGAGCGGCAGGTGTCGGGGCTGTCGCGGGAGGAGAAGCTGGCGGTGATCGAGTATCTGAAGACATTGTGAGTCGTCTATTATCATGATTGCAAGAGCAAGTAAACATCGATATCTTTCACTTGCATGAGCC
>JBIOHU010000195.1:0-3592 GCA_044449225.1 Gemmatimonadales bacterium
AATGGTGAATGGTGAATGGTGACGGCGGAGTAGTCACCTCTCACCATTCACCATTCACCATTCACGCGCGGTGACGGCGCGCCGTCACCGCGCCATGAGGTACGCCAGCATGTCGCTCCGCGTCACGATCCCCTCGATCGTGCCGTTCCGGCGCACGAGCACCGCCGGCGTCGCCTTCGAGAGCAGCTTCTGGACCGATTCCACGTGGTGCGTCGCGTCGACGACGGGAAAGGCTTCGTCCATCACCTCGCCGACCACGGCGTCGAGGAAGCGCGAGCTCTCGAGCCCGCGCTGGGTGAGCGCGTACTCGGTCACGCTGCCGAGGCATTCGCCTCCCTCCAGCACCGGAAGCTGCGACACGTCGTGCAGGCGCATCAGGCCGAGCGCCTGGCGCACGAGCTGGGCCGGCGCGGCGCTCACCAGCGTCGCTGGCGCAGCGTCGCCCTTGTGGTCCAGCAGGTCGCCGAGCGTGACGTGATCCGCCTCGAGCAGCTGGTTCTCGCGCATCCATTCGTCGTTGTACAGCTTGGACAGGTACCGCTCCCCGGTGTCGCAGAGGAAGGTCACGACGAGCGCGTCCGGGTCGTCGACCTCGCGCGCCACCTGCAGCGCGAGGTGAGTGATCAGCCCAGCCGACCCACCGACGAACAACCCCTCTTCCCGCGTCAGTCGCCGCGCCATCGCGAAGGCGTCGCGATCGGTGACCGTGCGGTAGTCGTCCACGACCGCGAGGTCGAGGGTGCCGGGCAGCTTGTCCTGTCCGATCCCCTCCACCTTGTACGGTGCGCCGTCGATCGTGTGAGTGCCCTTGCTCCGCCACAGCTCGGCGAGGATCGAGCCCTGCGGGTCGCCGGCGATGATCCGGATCTTCGGGTTCTGCTCCTTCAGGTAGCGGCCGACGCCAGTGATCGTCCCCCCCGTGCCTGCCGCGGCCACGAAGTGGGTGATCCGCCCTTCCGTCTGCTCCCAGAGCTCGGGGCCCGTCGTCGCGTAGTGCGCTTCGGGGTTCGCGTCGTTGTAGAACTGATTGGCGAGGATCGAGTTCGGCGTTTCGGAGGCGATCCGCTTCGCCATCATGATGTAGTTGTCGGGATGGTCGGGCGCGACGGCGGTCGGCGTGACGATCACCTCCGCCCCGAACGCCTTCAGCAGCCGGACCTTCTCCTGCGACATCTTGTCCGGCATCGTGAAGATGCACTTGTAGCCCTTGAGCGCGGCGGCGATGGCGAGACCCACGCCGGTGTTGCCGCTCGTTCCCTCGACGATCGTCCCGCCCGGCTTGAGCTGCCCTTCACGCTCGGCGCGCTCGATGATCGGCAGGCCGATGCGGTCCTTCACCGAGCCGCCCGGGTTGAAGAACTCCGCCTTGCCGTACACCGGCGTGCGGAGCCCGCGGGTCACGCGGTGCAGGCGGATGAGCGGCGTCCAGCCGATGGTCTCGAGGACATTGTCGTACGGGCGGGCATTGCGCATGACGGAGCCGGCGGCAGCCGAAGTGGACGCGCGCGGCCGCGATGTCGAGGTGCTCATCGTTCTCCTGGTGGCACGCTGTCCCGGCTGTTCAGGATGGTGTCTCCCGGCAGCGGGTGGGCATCCGGGTGCCGGAAATAGACGGGGAAGAGAATCGTCACCGCCATCGGCTCGCCATGCAGCTTGGCGGGGACGAAGCGAAGCTCCTGCGAGCCTTTCACCGCCGCGGAGTCCAGCGCCGGATAGCCGCTCGACTCCTCGATCCGCGTCGAGTCGGGGCTGACCTGGCCGTCGCGGTCGATGTGCAGGCGGAGGGTCACGTTGCCCTGCACCCGCTGCGCGTACAGCGCCGCGGGATACCGGAAGGGCAGGTCGGGATTGATCATTCGCGGGACCTCGTCCGGCCTCGACTTTCCCGCCTGGAACGCCTGCGCCACCTTCTGGGTGGTCTCCCCGTTCATGCACGCGCCGAATCCGAGAAGCAGGGCGAGCGCGGCGGCGGCGCGACGGAGGGACGATGCGACAGGCCGGATGCGGGTGGGCGGCATGCCGACAATGTAGTCCCGGCCGGTCGTGCTGGACACGCTCACGACCGTGCCTTGGCGACGAGCTCGGCCACGAGCTGCAGCGCGGCCAGCGGCGTGAGGGTGTCGACGTCCACCGCGCGCAGCGAGGTGAGCACCTCGTGCGGTGGTGCGGCGGCGAACAGCGTGAGCTGGTCGGCGGGCGGCGGGCGGCGTCCGATCCGCGACGGCACCGTGGCGAGCGCCGGCACGAGATGCTCCGCCTCGCCTTCGAGGAGGGCGAGCACCTCCCGGGCCCGTCCGATCACCGACGCCGGCAGGCCAGCGAGCCGCCCGACGTCGATGCCGTAGGAGCGGTCGGCGCCGCCAGGCTGCAGCCGGTGCAGGAAGAGGATCTGATCGCCGACCTCGCGCACGCCGACGTTATAGTTACGAACGGCTACCAATTCGTCCGCGAGCTGGACCAGCTCGTGATAGTGCGTGGCAAAGATCGTCTTGCACTCCACCCGGTCGTGGAGGTGCTCGCTCACCGCCCAGGCGATCGACACGCCGTCGTAGGTGCTCGTGCCGCGCCCGATCTCGTCGAGCAGCACGAGGCTGCGCCGCGTCGCCGTGTGGAGGATGGCGCTCGTCTCCGCCATCTCCACCATGAAGGTGGACTGGCCGCGCACGAGATTGTCGCTCGCGCCCACGCGGGTGAACACGCGGTCGCAGACGCCGATCGTCGCCGCGGTGGCCGGCACGAAGCTCCCGGTCTGCGCCATCAGCACGATCAACCCGACCTGGCGCAGGATCGTGCTCTTCCCCGCCATGTTCGGCCCGGTGAGGATGACGACTCGCGCCTCGCTGGTGAGGCGGACGTCGTTCGGGATGAACCGGTCGCGCGGCATCATGCGCTCCACCACCGGATGCCGGCCGCCCGTGATGTCGAGATCGAAGCCGTCGGTCAGCACCGGTCGCACGTAGCCTTCCCGGGCGGCGACGTCCGCCAGCGCCGCCAGCGCGTCCAGCTCGGCGACGACCCGCGCCGCGCACTGCATCCGGCCGATCGCGCGGCCCACCGTCTCCCGCAGCGCCTCGAACAGGGAGCGCTCGCGCGTCTCGATCCGCTCCGCCGCCGTCAGCACCTTCTCCTCGTATTCCTTCAGCGCCGGCGTGACGAAGCGCTCGGCGCCGGTGAGCGTCTGGCGCCGCTGGTAGTCGGCCGGCACGAGGTGGCGGTTGGCGTTCGACACTTCGATGAAGTAGCCGAACACCTTGTTGAACCCGACCTTCAGCGACGGAATGCCCGTCCGGCCCCGCTCCTGCGCCTGGATCGCGGCGATGGAGTCCTTGCTGCCGTCGCGCAGGGCACGCAGCTCGTCGAGCTCTCCGTCGACGCCCGAGGCGATCGTCGCCTCGTCTCCGAGCTGCAGTGGCGGGCGCTCCACCAGCGTCGCCGTCACCGAGGAGGCGAGCTCGGTGCAACCGTCCCATTGGCGCAGCAGCCGGCCGATCGCTCCCGCGCCGCCGAGCCGCGCCGCGGCGCGCTCCACATCGGGCAGCCGCGCGAGCGACGCGCCGAGCGCCGACAGCTCGCGCGGCGTGGCGCGACCGGC
>JBIOHU010000196.1:0-3588 GCA_044449225.1 Gemmatimonadales bacterium
ACGAAGGGCACCCGGGCAGTTTCGGGTTGCCCCTACCGAATCCCTCCCCACCTACCGACCTACCCACCTACGCACCTACACTTTCCCGTCCGTCGAACCCTTCTCTCAACCCCCGTGCCCCGCGCTGGAATCGTCACTGTCGTCGGCAAGCCCAACGCCGGCAAGTCCACTCTCCTCAACCGCATCGTCGGGGAGAAGCTCAGCATCGTCAGCGAAAAGCCCCAGTCCACGCGCGACCGCGTCGTCGGCATTCACACCGCCAACGAGGTGCAGATGGTCATCCTCGATACGCCGGGCCTCCTCAATCCCCGCTACGAGCTCCAGCGCGCCATGCGCAGCACCGCGCTCCGCGCCCTAAAGGATGCCGATATCGTCGTCTACCTCGCGGATGCGACGGAACGAACTCCGCCGCCCCTCGTCGAAGCCGCCCAGCTGGACGTGCCTCCCTCTGCACCGGTCTGGACGGTGCTCAACAAGGCCGACCTTATCCGACCGGTCGAGCGCGAGGAGCTCGCTGCCGCGGTGCCTGACGCGCGCTTCATTTCGGCTCTCTCCGGAGAGGGCGTCGAGAAGCTCATGAGCGACCTCGGTGCCCTGCTCCCCGTCAGCCCTTTCCTCTACCCCGAGGACGAGATCAGTACGGCGTCGGTCCGCTTCTTCGTCGCGGAGCTGGTCCGCGAAACGGCCCTCGAGCAGCTAAACGAGGAGGTCCCCTACAGCCTCGCGTGCGAGGTCGAGGAGTTTCGCGAGACCGGAGCTCCGGTGTACATTCGGACGGTGCTGTACCTCGAGCGCGAGAGTCAGAAGCGAATCCTCATCGGCTCGGGGGGACAGCGAATTCGCGACATCGGTCGCGCGGCACGAGTGAAGGTCGAGGCATTCATCGGCGCTCCCGTCTACCTCGACCTCTGGGTGAAGGTGCTTCCGAACTGGCGAAAGAGCGACAGTGCCGTCCGGCGCTTCGGCTATCGCCTTCACGACGACCCTTCCGCATGAGTCTCTCTCCCAGGCTGTTGGAAATCCTCGTCTGTCCCAAGTGCAAGGGCGCACTCGACTACCACGAGGCGGAGCAGGTGCTGATCTGTCCCGCCTGCGGCCTGCGCTACGCGGTGCGCGACGACATCCCGATCATGTTGATCGACGAGGCGACTCCGATCTGATCGCGACGCCCCCGCCGACGTGACGTTCCTCCTCGTTCTCCTGATTTTCGTTCCGGCGGCGATCGCGGCGGAGCTACTTCACGCCGCGCCCGTACTCGTTTTCGACCTCAGCGCGCTGGCGATCGTGCCCGTAGCCGGCTTCCCGGGCCGTGCGACGGAAGAGCTCTCGAGCTACACGGGCCCCACCGTCGGCGGCCGGCTCAACGCGATGCTCGGGAATCTCGCCGAGTTGATCGTCGCCATCCGCGCCCTGCGGGCGGGACTCGTCGACCTGGTCAAGGCGTCGATCACCGGCTCGATCCTCGGCCACCTCCAGCTCGTCCTCAGGCTCGCCCAGCTCCTCGGCGGCCTGCGCCACAAGGTCCAGCGGTTCAGCATCGCCCTCGCTGGTCTCAGCGTCTCCCTGCTCGGCGTAGTCGTAATCGGGCTGGTGATTCCGGCGCTCTTCCACGCCACCCATGCCGATCCGGCGCGTGAGCTGACCCATCGCGCGTGCATCGGGGTAGCCGCGCTGTTGATCGTCGGCTATGCGCTTTCCCTCGTCGACACCATGGGCACCCATCGCGCCGTGTTCGGCGAAGGGCGCGAGGTGCAGGCGGCCGGCCATCCGCTGCGCTGGTCGAAGGGGCGGTCGCTCGCCGTGTTGGTCGGGGCGGCGGCCCTCGTCGGCTGGCTGTCGGAGCACCTCGTTGGGTCGACCGAGGCGGCGACTCGCCAGCTTGGTATGTCGGAGGTGTTCGGCGGATTGATCATCGTGCCGATTATCGGCAACGCCGCCGAGCATAGCTCGGCGGTACTCATGGCGCTGAAGAACCGAATGGATGTCGCGGTGTCGATCGCGATCGGCTCGAGCGAGCAAGCGGCGCTTCTCGTCGCCCCGCTTCTCGGCTTCATCGTCCTGGCGTTCGGCCAGCCGATGGACCTCGCCTTCAGTCCCTTCGAGGTCGTGTCCGTCGCCCTCGCCGTCGCGGTCGCCACCTCGGTGGTGAACGACGCGAGTCCTACTGGCTGGAGGGAGCGTTCCTTCTGCTGGTGTACGGCATACTCGCCGTCGCCTTCTTCTATTATTGATCTTCAACTGATCGTTCGCCCCTCATCATGAACGGCGCAACGTCCAGCGGCATCTTGGTTTGACTTCACTTCTCGCGCGCCCTATCTTGCCGCCTCCATCCCCGTCGGGCCCCCGCGTGGTCAAGAACAGCGCCATCCTTTTTTCTCCGGACGACGCCACGCCGCCTACCGCGCTGACCGAGTGGCTCGCGCAGCAGGCGGACGTCGTGCTCGAGATCCGGCACATCGACGAGCTGATGGCCATGTCTCTTCGTGGCCGTCCGCGGCTCGTCGTCTTCGACGCACGCTCGACCGCCAGCCCGGTGTACGAGGCCTGTCGGCGCCTGAAGCGCGACTCCTATACCGGCGTGGTGCCGGCGGCGATCCTGTCGGCTGACGACGACGACGCGTTCGCGCGAGCCTTTGCAGCAGGTGCCGACGAGGTGGTGCGGGAGCGTACGGAGGTGCCTGAGCTGGTCATGCGACTCGACGCGATGCTTCGGCGCTCCGATCGCGACCTGGTCGTCCACCCCTCGACGCGGCTGCCGGGCGCGGCGGAGATCGAGGCCGACGTCGCCCGCCGATTGAAACAGGAAGTTCGCTTCGCGATGTGCTACGCGGACCTCGACCATTTCAAGGAATTCAACGATCGCTACTCGTATTACGACGGCGATCGGGTCATCCGCATCCTGGCGAAGATCCTGCACGACGTCGTGAAGGGCGTGTGCGGTGAGGACGGCTTCGTCGGCCACATCGGTGGGGACGACTTCATCTTTGTCATACCCACGGCGCGCATCTCCGAGGTCTGTGCAGAGGTGGTCAGCGTGTTCGACACGCTGATACCGTATCAGTATTCGGAGCAGGATCGGCGCGCGGGATATTTCTTCGGCAAGGACCGGCGGGGGCAACTACATCGGGTGCCGTTGATGACGGTCTCGATCGGCGTCGTTACGAACGATCGCCGCCACTTTACCCACGCCGCGCAGGTGAGTGAGCTCGCCACCGAGATGAAAAGCTACGCCAAGACGCTGCCCGGTTCCGTGTTCTCGGTCGATCGGCGGACCGACAGTCAGCCGGCGGGAGTCGGACGGATCGCCGATCCGGCCAGCGTGTCGACGAAGGGAGCGGGGGAGAAGGCATGAACGTCGTCTGTCCGGAGTGTCGCTCGGTCTTTCGCGTCGACCCCGACAAGGTGCCGGCGGCGAGCGTCCGTGCGCGCTGCTCGGTGTGCGGGGGCGTGATCACTATCGCGCGAGGCGCCGGCGCGGGACGCGAGTTCGCGCCGACGTCAGTCGCTTCCGCGCCAGCCGCGTCGGCACCTGCGGCGACACGGCCGACCGAGGCTGCGCCGACGGCAGGCCAAGCCGCGCCGCCGGCG
>JBIOHU010000197.1:0-3551 GCA_044449225.1 Gemmatimonadales bacterium
GTCCGAGCACGATCCAAGCGAGGATACCCATTGCACTGCCTCCAGAGGTGGAAGTGGACGACCGCCACGTCAAACGCAACGGCCGTACCAGCTACGCATGAGGGCGGCAGTGCCGGGGTAGGTGAGTAGGTGAGTAGGTGGGTAGGTGGGCAGGTGGGGACCGCAAGGACGACGCACACCGGGCTGTTCCGGTGTGCCAATTCCGAATCCCTTCTCACCTACCCACCTACCCACCTACCCACCTACGCGTAATCCCCCCTACCATTCGCCATGGCCGCTTCCCTCTCTCCCCACGCCTCCGACGAGGACCTCGGTGCCAGGCGCTACGACCGGCGGTTGATTCGCCGGCTCGTCGTCTACGTGAGGCCCTACAAGCGCCTCGTTTTCGGCGCACTCGTCCTTCTCATGACCGAAGGACTCCTTCAGCTCGTCGGGCCGGTGCTCACCGAGCGGGTGATCGACGTCGCCCTGCCGGCGCACGACGCGGCCATGGCCTGGCATGCGGCGCTCCTGTTCGCCGGCTCGCTCCTGCTCGCGTTCGGTTGTTCCTACGGCGAGACGATCCTCACCGCGCTGCTCGGTCAGCGTGTGATGCGGGACCTCCGGCAGGAGCTGTTCGACCATGTGCAACGGCTGTCGATCGCCTTCTACGATCGGACGCCGGTTGGGCGACTGGTGACGCGCGTGACGAGTGACGTCGAGTCGCTGAACGAGCTGTTCACGGCGGGGGTCGTCGCGGGGCTGGGTGACGTGTTCACCCTGCTGGCGATCGCCGTGATGATGGTCGTCACCGACTGGCGGCTCGCGCTCGCGGCGTTCGCGGTGATACCGCTCGTCTACCTCACCTCGCACCTGTTCCAGACGCGCGTCCGGGTGGCATACCGCGAGATCCGTATGCGGCTGGCACGGATCAACGCGTATCTGCAGGAGCGCATCACGGGTATCCGCGTCGTCCAGCTGTTCGGTCGCGAAGCGGCGGAGACGGAGCGGTTCGCGACGCTGAACAAGGCGCACCTCGACGCGAACCTCCGCTCGATCACGATCTACGCGCTGTACTTTCCGGCGATCGAGTTTCTGACGTCGGTTGCGCTCGCCGTGCTGCTCGTCGCCGGCGCGCGACGGGTGGGTGTCGGCACGCTCACCGTAGGCGTGGTGGCGGCCTTCCTCCAGCTGCTGCGCCGCTTCTCCCCCCCGCTGCCGCACCTCGCCGACAAGTGCACCACCCTGCAGCAGGCGATGGCCGCCTCGGAGCGCATCTTCCTGCTGCTCGACACCGAGTGGGCGCCGGCGAGCGCGCTGTCGCCGCCGACGATCCGTCACCTGGCGCGCGACGCCCGCGTGACGATCTCGTTCGAGGACGTCTGGTTTCACTACGGCGAGGCGCAGGACGGGGCGCCGAGCTGGGTGGTGCGGGGGGTGAGCTTCGTCGCGCGGCCAGGCGAGACCATCGCCCTGGTCGGACACACGGGCGCCGGTAAGACGACGATCGTGAACCTGCTGCTCCGGTTTTACGAGCCGCAGCGGGGACGCATCACGGCCAACGGCGTCGACATCCGGGATCTCCCGCTCGACGAGTGGCGCCGACTGATCGGATACGTGCAGCAGGACATCTTTCTCTTCGCCGCCGACGTGCGCGCCAACGTGCGGCTCGACGCCCCGATCGACGACGCGGCGCTGCTGGCCTCGGCCGCGCGCGTCGGTGCCGATCGGGTGATCGCCCGCCTGCCCTCCGGGCTCGATCAGGTGCTGGGCGAGCGGGGCGCCTCGGTGAGCGTGGGCGAGCGGCAGTTGCTCTCCTTCGCGCGGGCTCTGACGGCCGATCCCGCCGTGCTCGTGCTCGACGAGGCGACGAGCGCGGTGGACAGCGAGGCCGAGGCGGAGATCCAGCGCGGACTCGCGGAGCTGATGCGCGGTCGCACGACGATCGCCATCGCGCACCGGCTCAGCACCATCGTTTCGGCCGACGAGATTCTCGTGCTGCACCATGGCGAGGTGCGCGAGCGCGGCACCCACGCACAGCTGCGCGCGCGCGCTGGGCTCTACGAGCGGCTGTACCGCCTCCAGGCGGGTGAGGGAAGGGAACAGGCGAGCTCCGCCGCGCTTGCCAGCCCTCTGGGCGTCCGATAGCTTCCGCCGTCACCGGGTCCCGGGCGCTGCCGGCGCGAGACCGTCGCGTCGTCCGCGCCGAAGACAGACCGCGCTTCGCCCCGCCATGCCCGTCCTCCAACTCAACGATCAGCAGTTGCCGCTCGGTGCGGGCACGACTCGCGTCGGTACGGGTGGCGATCTCGACATCGTCCTGCCGGCCGACCCGGTGCTCGGTCTCCAGGCGCTCATCGTCGGCACGGAAGGCGGCGCGTTCACGATCCGGCGCGCCACACCGGATGCGCACGTGAAGGTGAATGGCGTATTGCTCGGCGCCGAGCCCACCCCGCTGATGCATGGCGACCGGCTGGAGGTCGCGGAAGTCGAGCTGCGTTTCGCCGACGACGCGAGGGCGGGAGCGACCCAGTTCGTCAGCTCGAGCGACATGGCCGCACTCTCCGGTGCGCGGCGTGGCGGAGCCAGTCGCGCGACGGCGGCGTCCGGCGGACGTCTGGTATCGCTGGTCGACGGCAAGGAATACACCGTCCCCTCCACGGGACTCGTCCTCGGACGCGATGCATCCTGCGACGTGGTGGTGGCCCAGAACGAAGTGTCGCGCCGCCACGCCGAGATCGCCCCGGGCGATCAGGGCTACGTGTTGCGCGACACGAGCGCCAACGGCGTGTTCGTGAACGGCGAGCGGGTTCAGGGCTCGCGCCGGCTCGCGCGCTCCGACGTGCTGCGGCTGGGCACCGAGGAGTTTCGCTTCTACGCCGATGCACTGCCGGCCGGCCCGACTCCCGTCGTCTCCCAGCCCGCGGCCCCCGCGGCGCCCGCTCCGGCGGCGGAGCCGGTGCATGCCGCGCTGATGTCGGCACCAACGCCCCTCGCCTCGCCGCGCGCCGAAGACCCGCGCCCCGAGTTGGCGAGCCTGGAGATTCGCAACGAGGGGCCGACCAAGGGCGGCCGCTTCGCGATCCGCGGCGCGCTCACGCACATCGGCCGCGGGTCGCACAACGACGTGCGACTCGTCGACGACAGCGTGAGTGAATCGCACGCCAAGCTGCAGCGGCGCGAGGATGGCTGGTACGTCGTCGACCTGGACTCGACGAATGGCACGTACGTGGGCGGCGCGCGAATCGTCGGGGAGCGAAGACTGGAGGGAACGCCGGACGTCCGGTTCGGCGGCATGAAGATGCGCTTCACCGCGACCGGTGGCGCCGCGGAGGGGGAATCGAAGGGGACGCGCGCCATCGCCTCGGTGGAGCGGCTGCGCCGAACGGTGCCCGTGTCGGCGCCGGCCCAGGCACCACCCGACCCGACCGGGCGCGGGCGCTCGATCTGGGTCTGGGTACTCGGCCTCATTGCGGCGGCGGCGGCCTTTTTCCTGCTCAGGGGACGCGCGTGAAGACGCTCCACGCTGCACGGACGGACGTCGGGATGATCCGGTCCGGCAATGAGGACAA
>JBIOHU010000198.1:0-3528 GCA_044449225.1 Gemmatimonadales bacterium
ATGGTGAGAGGTGAATGGTGTACGGCGTCGACCGTTCACCTCTCACCATTCACCCTTCACCCGTAGTTCGTGAGGTACGTCACCGCCCGAATGCTCCCAACAGCGCAGCTTGCTGGTTAGCTTGCCGGGAGGCACCAGATGGCGACGTCGGACCTTCTCTCGCGCCACCGCAGCACTTTCACGGCAGACCTTCCTGCGAGGCTCACGGCTGCCATGCCGCTATTGAGATCGGGCGCCGAGCATTGCGCATTGCGCCCGGGACGGAACACCCTCGGTGGCCGGGGAGTCGATGCGTTGCCGATCGCCGGACTGGCCTTCCAGCCGGCGGTGGCGACGATCACCGTGCCCGACGAGGGACCGGTGGTGATCCAGCGGGTCACCGCGGCGGTCGTCGTGCGGCTCAACGACGTGCCGATGGGCGTCGCTGCGGTCGAGCTGCGCGACGGCGCCCACATCGACGTCGGCGGCTGCCGGCTGACCTACGACGCCTTTTCGACGATCTCCGACTCGCACCACCGCGCCGTCGCGCCGTCGGGCGAGCACGCCGTGCTCTCGCCGGCCAGCGGCGAAACGGCCGCGGCGCCCTCCGTGGCTGGCGCGCGGCTCGTGCACCTTCGCACGGGCGAGAGCTTCTCGCTCACCGGGCGGCGGATGTCGATCGGTCGCGACCTCGACTGCGACATCGTGCTGCCGGACAACGGCGTGTCGCGCCGCCACGCGTCGATCGCCCCCGTGCCTGGCGGCTACGTCCTGTCGGACGAGAGCTCGAACGGCACCCTCGTCAACGGCGAGCGGATGGGAGTGACGCGCATCCTCGATCCGGGCGACGTGCTTCGGATGCACGACGAGGAGCTGCGCTACGAGATCGAGGGGGCAGACCGCCCCGACGCGCCGGCGGCGGCGGGAGCGAGCCGCGCGCCGACGACGATCCTCGACATGTCGAGCCTGCGCAGCGTGCTCGCCGCCGAAAGCTCCCGCAAGTCCAACCGCCGCGCGCCGACGGCGAGCCTGGAGATCGTACGCGGTCCCTTCGCCGGCGCGTCGTTCCAGATCGACCGCCCCGTCTGCTCGATCGGTCGCGGGGACCAGAGCGACGTCCGCCTCCGCGACGAGAGCGTGTCGTCGGCTCACGCCACCCTCCTCCGCAAGGGCGACACCTGGTACGTCGTCGACCTTCGCTCGGTCAACGGCACCTTCGTGGACGGCTACAGCGTCGCCGGCGAGCGCGAGCTCCACACCGGCGCCACCCTCCGCGTCGGCGCCGTGGAGATGATCTTCCGCACCTTCCTTGGCGGCGTCGAGGAGAAGCACGCCAAGCCGAAGAGCGGATGGCTCGGCTGGCTCAAGCGGCTGTTCCGCGAGCCGCCGCCGCATAGAGGCAACGTACTTTAGCTACTCGAATTGCTCGTGAGACGTGAATCGTGAGACGTGAGACGTGACGGCGTTTGACGTCTCACGGTTCACGTCTCACCGGTTGTTGTGTTATTGGCAGGTTCCGATAAGGAATCCCGCGACGAGCTGGGCGAGCAGCATCAGCGTGAACAGCAACCCCATGCCGAAGCCGGTGAGGCCGAGGAAGCGTGCCCGGACGCGCCACGCGATCGCCGTGCCGAACGCGGCGACGAGCACGGCCAGCGCTCCCACGGCATGCACCCACGAGGAGCCGTCGTGGCCGCAGGCCCACGGCACCAGCACGTACGCGACCTGGAGATGGACGAAGTACGCCGCCGGCGGGAGGAAGAACCCGATCCACGGCATCGGCCAGCTCCTCAGCGCAGCTGCGGCAGGAGAAAGCACAGCGCGTACATCGGCATCCATATCAGCACCATGAACCACCAGTAGTCCACCATGTCGGCGACGTCGGAGAAGTGCTTCTCCTCCACCGGGGCCGTCCAGAAGATGAGCGCCATCCCGGCGACCTCGACGAACTCGATGGCCAGCAGGGTGAAGTGCGAGCCGAGGATCAGCCACTGCGCCGAGCCGTACGCGTTGGCGTCCCAGCGCACCCGGAGCGAGACGGTCGCCTCGGCGATCCGCAGCCCGACGAATGCCGCGCCGAAGAGCGCCGCGACGACGAGCCCGATGCGAACTGCGCCGAAGTCGAACCGGTGCGCCGCACCGCGCACCCACCAGACGACAGGCAGGCTGACGAGCATGAGCGCCACCTGGAGGGTCGGCAGCCCGAGGCTCGGCAGCGGCGTGTCGGCGGGCGGCCACTGGGCGAAGTTCTGGTGGAGATAGACGTAGGAGACGGCGCAGAGGACGAGGGTGAATCCCTCGATGAGCATGAAGCCGACGGTGCCCCACCACATGATGTCGCGCGACCCGAACACGACGTCGGGGAGCGCCGACAGATCCATCCGGGCGCGGGAAGGGCGCATCACTTCGCCTCCGCCGCAGGAGCGCCCTGCGTCGTCACCCGCTTCGCCGGATCCACGCCGCGCGGCCAGCCCCAGCCGGCGAACGCGATCACGCCGCACACGAAACCGACCGGATACGCCCACGGCGTGTAGACGGCGCCGATGAAGGTGACGGCGACGGCAACGGCCATCGCCAGCGGCCAATAGGATTCCTCGGGCAGGTCATGGCGACTGTCGGGAACTGCATCGATCACCGTGGTGAGGAGCAGCTCGCGCCGATCGGTGCGCAGGCCGGTCGCCACCGGCAGCTCCTCGGTCGAATGCAGGGGCGAGCGATTCTCGACGATCGGGATGTGGTGGAAGTTCCACGGCTGCGGAGGAGACGCCGCGGCCCATTCCAGCCCTGGCGCTCCCCACGGGTCGGGGCCGGCACGCTCGCCGCTGCGCACGCTCAGCACGACGTTGACGACGAACGTCGCCACGCTGGCGACGATGACGACGGCGCCGAGACTGGCCAGCAGGTTGAGATTCCCCCATCCCATCCCCGGCAGGTAAGTGTAGACGCGCCGCGGCATTCCCTCGAGTCCGAGCAGGTGCATCGGGAAGAAGGTGAGGTTGACGCCGGCGAAGAAGAGCCAGAAGTGCCAGCGGCCCAACCGTTCGCCGAGCATGCGGCCGGTGATCTTCGGGAACCACAGATAGAACGCCCCGAACAGCGGGAACACGACGCCGCCGAGGATGACGTAGTGGAAGTGGGCGACGATGAAATAGGTGTCGTGCACCTGGAGGTCGATCGGCACCGAGGCGATCATCACTCCCGACATGCCGCCGATGACGAAGACGACGATGAAGCCGATCGCGAACAGCATCGACGTCGTGTAGCGCGGGCGGCCGCTCCAGATGGTCGCGATCCAGCAGAAGATCTGCGCTCCGGTCGGCAGCGCGATCAGCACGCTCGCCGCGGTGAAGAAGCTGCGGCCGAGCATGGGGATCGGCGTCGCGAACATGTGGTGAACCCACAGGCTGAACGAGACGAAGCCGGTGAGAACGAGCGAGAGCACCATCAGCGGGTAGCCGAAGATCGGCCGTCCGGTGAAGGTCTCGATGATCGAGGAGATGAAGCCGAGCCCGGGGATGAACATGATGTAGACCTCGGGATGGCCGAAGA
>JBIOHU010000199.1:0-3481 GCA_044449225.1 Gemmatimonadales bacterium
CTCGCGCGCCTCGGGAGCGATATGTGCTGAGACGTTGATCATGACGTTTGCGCTGACGGCGCGAGTAAGACGGTTGAAGAATACTGTGGAGTCCGCCCTGCGGTCAAGGGGAGATCAGGACGAAGTGTGCACCAACTGCCCCCCTTTGACGCCGGGAGGCTGGATGAGACCGGCTCGCTTCCATGCGGCGGCCGGCATACCGATGTCGGCGACCCACACCGCGCCCGCGTAGGCGGAGGCGCCGCTGCTTTGCAGACCCCGCTTCATTCCTGTCAGCGTGCATGTGAGCGTGGCGCGGACGCAGGGATCGAAGGCTTCGCCGCTGGTTGCGTCGAGACCGCTAGGGACATCGACACTCAGTATCGGACGGCCGGCGCCGTTGAGAACGCGGATCGCACGTGCCTGGGGATCGCGCGGCGCGCTGCGCAGTCCGGTGCCGAGCACTGCGTCGATGAGCAGCGCAGCGCCGGCGACCACCGCGATCGCCTCCGGATCCGTGGCGACGCGCACGTCCACGCCGCATGCGCGCGCCGCGGCGACATGATCGAGAACGACTCCCCTGACACGCGACTCCTCGGCAACCACCACGGCTTGCACAGAGCATCCCCAGGTCGCAAGGTGGCGCGCAGCGACGAGCCCGTCCCCACCGTTGTTGCCATGTCCGGCGACAACGCCGATATCGTTCGGGCGGTTGCCAAGGTGGCGCCACGCGCAGCGCGCGACCTGCCAGCCCGCCAGCTCCATGAGCTGCAGCGTGGTCACACCGCATTCGAGCGCCGCAGCGTCGAGGCGGACCACCTGCTCCGAGGTGAGCTGCCCGAGCGCATCCGGGCTGTCGATGCCTTCGGTCATGCGAGTTCCACGATGACAGTGTCGCCGAGTTTCGGGCCGCCGACGGCCGCCACCGGCACGCCGTGCGCAGCCACCTCGATGTGACCGGCGCCGCCGATCAGCGCCGCGGCGCCCTGATGGATCTCGGCGTACGTCGTGACGAGACCGGCGCAGGCGCCCCCCTGCCAGCTCACTGAGCGCACGGTCGCCGGGCCGATGTCTGCATTCCGGATGGTGGTGACCGCATTGCCGAAGTGATCGACGACACAGACGCGCCCACGGAGCCCCGTTCCCATGCGCTCCGCGAAGGCGTCGATCAGAACGATCGGGTCGTCGATGGCGTCTCCGGCGGTGTCGAGCCGCCCTCCCGAGGCCAGCTGGGCGGCGGCTGGCGCGAAGACGTCGCGGCCATGGAAGGTGAATGAGGCGTCGATCGGGATCTCGAGGGCGACGGCGCTTCGGGACGACGCCGCTTCGTCCCAGAGATAGGAGATCAGCCCGTTGTCGGGCGCCACGCAACGGATCCTGCCGACGTCGATCGCGATCGCCCTTCGGTCGGTGCCGACGCCGGGATCGACCACGGCGCAGAAGACGGCACCTTCGGAGAAGGCAAGCGCAAGCGCCTTCAGGTGGTACGCCCCCGCGAGCACATCCCCGGGTGGGATGCCGTGCGTGCCGTCGACGCAGAGCGCGTGGGGATCGACACGCCAGGCGGCCCCGGTCAGCGACGCCGCATAGGAGTCGTCGCGGCCGTAGTCGGTGACGAAGACGATCGGCTGCCGCACGGCATTCGGTACCGTAGCAGTGCCGTGGAGACTCCGCAGACAGCCCCCGAGCAGGCGCCGCGGGATGAGGCGATCCGGACGGATGCTCCGGTGCGGAAGCAGCGTCCCGTGTGGAGCGTGCCGGTGCTGGTGGTTTCCATCATCGCGATCCTGGCCCTGTTCGTCGTCGGATTTACCGGTCTCTTCGCCAACCCCGTGAAGTCGGTGAACAGCGACGGCACCACGACGCTGTCCGGAACCTTCGAGCCGTACGTATGCAACAGCACGTCCTGTGATGGCTACGTGTCTGCCGGTGCGCGAAGCGTCTTCGTCGTGTTCCCGCAGCATTGCGCGCCACCCCAACGCGGCGCGAACATCACCGTCGACGGCCGACTGGCGCCCGACCTCGGCAGCGCGTCGTACCGCGCCGCCGCGTGCGCCTGAGCATTACTCGCGGCGCCAGGGCGTCGACCGGCCCGAAGGCTCCCTAGGCGGCGGCTGCGATCCGCGCGAGACGCCAGCCGCGATGGGCGACGGTCCAACCGCCGTCGGCGACCTCGTGCTGCTCGTCATCAGCACTCGTGTTGCCACCTGGATCGCGCTCGAACGTCCAGTCCTGGGTTTCGGGCGCGGCATCTCCGATGATCGCGAACCGGACCACCGCGCGTTCGACCCCGCCGACGACTGTCGCGGCAGTGACCTCCGCCGATGAGATGTCCGCATCGAGCGACGGCGCTCCCTGAGTCTTCGCATCCTGCATGACCCTGAACGTGTCCCGTGCGATCAGCAGGAAAGCGTCCGCGCTGAATTCCGGATCCACCTTGGTGACTGCAGTGAGATCGAGACCCGGGACTACCTCCTCGCCGCGCTCGTGGAACTCGCGATCGAGGTCGGTGAGCATCCTGTCGTCGATCGCGTCCAGCTGCTCCTCGGCGACTTCACGTTTGGCAAGCCGGCTCCCGACCCCTGTGACGTGCAGGAAACCTTCGCCAACGGACTCCTCGAAGGAATGGCCGGGCGCGACGTTGCTCATTGAGATACCTCGATTGGGGTGGGCGGACCGAATCTAGCCGCTCTGCCGTCGCGGCGATCCGTCTGTCGCCGGGTTGTTGCGGATCGTTGATCCGGTCATACAAACGCCCGCCCCCGTCACGGGCAAAAAGAAAGAGCGGCCGAGGCTCTCGCCCGGACCGCCCTTTCGAGATTCGATCAGTTGCTGATCAGTACTCCGGCATCGGCGGAGCCGCCGACCCGCCCTTCTTCTCAGGGATGTCGGTGATCAGCGCCTCGGTGGTGAGCAGCAGCGCGGCGATCGACGCCGCGTTCTGGACAGCCGACCGGGTGACCTTGGTGGGGTCGATGATCCCGGCCTTGACCATGTCAACGTACTCGCCCTTCGCGGCGTCAAAGCCCTGACCCTTGGGAAGGGACTTGACCTTGTCGACCACGACGGAGCCTTCCATACCGGCGTTCTGCGCGATCTGGCGGAGGGGCTCCTCGAGCGCACGGCGGAGGATGTTGACGCCGGTGAGCACATCGCCCTCGGCCTTCACGCTGTCGAGTGCGGGGATCGCGTTCACGAGCACGACTCCACCACCAGGCACGATGCCCTCTTCGACGGCTGCGCGCGTGGCGGACACGGCGTCCTCCATGCGGTGCTTCTTCTCCTTGAGCTCGGTCTCGGTCGGAGCGCCGACTTTGATCACGGCAACGCCACCGCTGAGCTTCGCGAGACGCTCCTGGAGCTTCTCCTTGTCCCAGTCGCTGGTGGACTTGTCGATCTCGGCCTTGATCTGCTCGATGCGGCCCTTGATCGCGTCCTTGCTGCCGTTGCCCTCGACGACCGTGGTGTCGTCCTTGGTGATGCTCACGCTGCGGGCGCGGCC
>JBIOHU010000200.1:0-3481 GCA_044449225.1 Gemmatimonadales bacterium
GAATACGCTGAGCGTTGCCTCGCAGGAACTGTCCGGCTATGATCGTGATTCACTTTCGGTGCTCTGGGGCGCACTCGGCGGTCGGGTGGGACTCGCTCTGGATCGACGGGGAGCTGAGCGGCTGGCGGCGTTTACGGTTGGAGATCCGCGGAGTGGGACGGTGCCGCTGTCGGGCGGGTGGTATATGGATGCCCGCGGCGGCGTTTACATTCTAGGGAAGCGTCCTCGAGCCACCGGCGGGCCAGTCGGGCTGCCGGCTCGTGGCGAGCTGCTGTGGGGCGGCTTCCGCTTTCGTGTCGATGGCGACGCGGGAGCGGGAGGGAGCGCGATCGCCGGCGAAGGGAGCTGGAGGGCGACGCTGCCTCTGGCTGCCGATGCCTGCGTGAGGGCCTGGTCAGCCGGAGATCGGCTCGGACCGTCGGCGGGACGGCCGCCGCGGCGGGTAAAGCGCTATCTCTCGGACGCCGGGCTGCGCGGACTGGAGCGCGCCGGGTGGCCGGTAGTGATCGTCGGTGAGCACGCGGGGAACGACGTCGTCTGGATTCCAGGAGTGCGCCGCGCTGATGCGGCAACCGAACGGTCCGGAGGACCGGTACGACACTACATCTGTGAACGCATCGACTGCTGATCCGCGCCTGGAGGGGCGAACGCTACGCCGCATTGTCTACGACGCGCCGGAGATCGCGCGCCGGGTCAAGGAGCTGGGCGCCGAGATCACGGCCGCCTATCCGAGCGGTGAGCTGTTGGTGCTGGGGCTGCTGAAGGGAAGCTTCATCTTCCTGAGCGACCTCGTCCGGGAGATCAATCGGCCCATTCACGTGGATTTCCTCGTCGCGTCGAGTTACGGAGAAGGGACCATGTCGAGCGGAAATGTCCGACTGGTGTATGACCCAGAGACGAGGCTGGAGGGAAAGCATATCCTGCTGGTCGAGGACATCGTGGATACCGGTCGGACGCTCAACCGGTTGATGGATCTGCTGCGGGCACGGAATCCGCGATCCCTCGAGATTTGCGCCCTGCTGCACAAGCACGTCGCGCACGAGCTCAAGCACGAAACCAGGTTCATCGGTTACGACGCACCGCACGAGTTCCTGGTCGGGTACGGACTGGATCACGCCGAAAGCTTTCGGCACCTTCCATATATCGCGAGTCTGCTGTAATGCCGGTACCTATGCCGCCAAAGAACGACAAGAAGCTCCCGAAGGGAAGCAACAAGGGGACGAACTGGAGCCGTCTCTCGAAGACGCTCTCGTTCTGGATCCTCGTGCTGCTCATTCCCGTCGCCCTCGTGCAGCTCTCCAGCGCGCGCGCGGATGCCGCGCCGGAGATCTCCTACACCCAGTACAAGGCGTATCTCGTCCAGGACAACATCGCCGAAGTGACGGTGCAGTCGGGGAAGAACATCAGCGGCGAGTTCAAGCAGAAGGAGATCATCGGGGGGAAGGAGGCGAAGAAGTTCACCGTCCAGCTCCCGGTGGCAAACTCGCAGGGAGAGATCGACGCGCTCTCGACGCACGGGGTCAAGATCAACTCCGAGGATGCGAAGCCCAGCCTGATGGCCTGGGTGATCAACTTCCTCCCTTGGCTGCTGCTGATCGGTTTCTATCTCTTTCTGTTCCGCCAGATGCAGGCAGGGGGCAATAAGGCGTTCTCCTTCGGCAAGTCGAAGGCGAAGCTGCTCACGGGTGACACGCCGAAGGTGACCTTCGCCGACGTGGCGGGGGCAGACGAGGCGAAGCAGGAGCTGCAGGAGATCATCGAGTTCCTGAAGGACCCGCAGAAGTACACGAAGCTCGGCGGCCGTCTGCCGAAGGGCTGCCTGCTCGTCGGGCCGCCGGGCACGGGCAAGACGCTGCTGGCGCGGGCGGTGGCCGGCGAGGCCGCACGTCCCTTCTTTTCGATGTCGGGCTCCGACTTCGTGGAGATGTTCGTCGGGGTCGGCGCGTCGCGGGTGCGCGACCTGTTCGAGCAGGGGAAGGCGCAGGCGCCGTGCATCATCTTCATCGACGAGATCGACGCGGTCGGCCGCCATCGTGGCGCTGGCCTCGGCGGCGGACACGACGAGCGCGAGCAGACCCTCAACCAGCTCCTCGTGGAGATGGACGGCTTCGAGTCGAACGACGGCGTGATCCTCATCGCGGCGACGAACCGCCCCGACGTGCTCGATCCGGCGTTGCTGCGCCCCGGCCGGTTCGACCGGCAGATCGTCGTCGATGCCCCCGACCTGCGCGGGCGCGAGGGGATCCTGAAGGTCCATCTGCGGAACAAGCCGGTGGGCGGCGACGTGGACATCACGACCCTGGCGCGGGGCACGCCAGGCATGGCGGGCGCCGATCTGGCCAACCTCGTGAACGAGGCCGCGCTTCTGGCGGTGCGCCGCGAGCACGACAAGATCTTCATGATGGATCTCGAGGACGCCAAGGACAAGGTGATGCTCGGCGCGGAGCGGAAGTCGATGGTCATGAAGGAGGAGGAGCGGCGCCTCACGGCGTATCACGAGGCAGGGCACGCCCTGTGCGCGATGAAGGTGGTCGGCAACGATCCGCTTCATAAGGTCACGATCGTGCCGCGCGGGCGAGCCCTCGGTCTCGCCTTCACCCTGCCGGAGGACGACCGCGTCTCGATCACGCGCCTGCAGCTCGAGGCGAACCTCGTGATGACGTATGGCGGACGGACGGCGGAGGAGCTGGTGTTCGGCTACGACCGTGTGACGACGGGCGCCTCGAGCGACATCCAGAAGGCGACGAGCATCGCCCGGCGGTACGTGACGCAGTGGGGGCTGAGCGATGCCATCGGTCCGATTCTCGTCGGCGACAACGAGCAGGAGCTCTTCCTCGGGCGCGAGATTCAACATCGCCGCGAGGTCAGCGAGCAGACGTCGCAGCTCGTGGACGCCGAAGTGAAGCGTGTGATCACCACGGCGTACGACCGGGCGAAGCTGGTGCTGTCGGAGAACCTGGACCTGCTGCACACCATCGCCGGCGCGCTGCTCGAGCGGGAAACGCTGACGCGCGAGGACATCCTGATGATCGCGCGCGGGGAGAAGCTGCCGCCGCGCACGAGCGACATGCCGCCGGCACAGCCGTTCGCCGCGCCGGTGCCCACGCCACTGCACGAGCCGCGGCGGAATCCACCGCTGCTCGGCGGACCGGAGCCGTCGCCGGCGTGATCTGACAGGTCGGCGTGGTGCGGGTTAACTTCCCCGCCATGCCCAGGGCCTGGCAGCTTCGCGGTCGCAGTCGTCCGCTCGACCTCCCGGTGGTGATGGGGATCGTGAACGTCACGCCGGACAGCTTCAGCGACGGCGGCAAGTTCCTGTCACCGGGCGCGGCGCTCGCGCACTCGGCGAGGCTGATCGCGGAAGGCGCCGACATCCTCGACATCGGCGGCGAGTCGACGCGGCCGCAGAACGCGGTGCCGGTGTCGAGCGACGAGGAGATCCGGCGGATCCTTCCGGTGGTCCGCGCGCTCGCCGCCGAGC
>JBIOHU010000201.1:0-3387 GCA_044449225.1 Gemmatimonadales bacterium
ATACTTAGCGACTGTCTCGCTGTCGGGCCGCTGCGGGCCGCAGTCGCCGTCGTCGCGCAGCGCGCCGAGCTCCGCGGCGTCGTAGGCCGCCGCCCACCCCGGCAGGTCGCCGGTGCCGCGCGACAGGTCGATTCGCGAGGCAGCCGCGTCGTCGAACGCCAGCGTCGTCGAGCCGTCGGGAAGTGGCCAGGCGAGCGACGTGCGCATCCAGTCGAACACCGGCATGAAGTTGTAGCAGATCACCTTCACCCCGATCGCTCCCACCTGCTCCACGCTGGAGCACCAGGCGTCGATCAGGGTATCGCGCGTCGGGCGGCCGAGCTTGATGTCCTCGTGCACCGGAATGCTCTCGACGACGGCGAAGCGGAGCCCCGCCCGGTCGATCTGATCTGCGACCGCGAGGAGCTCCGATTTTCGCCACGGCTCGCCGACCGGAACGTCGTGGAGCGCCGTCACGATCCCGCTGACGACTGGGATCTGCCGGATGTGCGACAGGGTGACCCGATCGGCTGGCCCGTACCAGCGGAAGGTCATCTCCATCGGCTTGCGCGCGACGGCGTCAACGCGCCGGAACTGGCTCGCCGCGCTCGGCCATCTGCAGCGCGGCCTTCATGTAGCCCAGGGCGTACGCCATGCCGGCATGCCAGGGGGCGGCGCAGGTCATCTCCGGCGTGTGATCGGGAATGATGACGCCGTCGTAGCCGACGTCGCGCAGCACCTGGATGGCGCGCAGCATGTCGATGTCGCCCTCGTCGACGAACACCTCCTCGTAGTACGGCACCTTGCCGCGCACGTTGCGGAAGTGGACGTAGGCGATCTTGTCCTGCTCGCCGTAGTGGGCGATGGTTTCATAGATGTCGCCCTCGCGCATCTCCTGGAGCGAGCCGAGGCAGAACTCGAGACCGCTCGCCGGGCTGGGGACGAGATCGAGCATGCGCTGATACTTGGAGGGCTGATTGACGAGCCGCGCCGTGCCGCGCAGCGACTCCGCCGGCGGATCGTCGGGATGGAGCGCCATCGTCACTCCCGCCTCCTCGGCGACGGGAAGGATCTGCGTCAGGAACCACTCGTAGCGCTGCCAGAGCTCGTCGCTCGAGACAGCGCGCACGGTGCCGACTGGCGCATTGGGATCATAGATCATGTTCCACACCATGCCGTTCGGCATCGGCGTCTGCGGATCGATCTTCGACTCGTCGTAGATCAGCGCCTTGGCGGCGCCGCGTCCCCACGGGCCCTTGGTCCAACCCCACACGCCGGCGAGGCTGAAATTGTAGCCCATGATCGGGATGCCGACGCGGCCGATCATCCGGATCGTGCGTTTGAGCAGCTCCATCTGCTGCTCCTTCTTCGGGCCGTCGAGGAGGATGTCGGACCAGTGCGAGGGATCGAAGTTCTCGATCGCCTCCCAGGTGAGCCCGTTGTCCTCGATGCTCTTCTTGATAGCGCGGAGATCGCTCTCCTCCCAGGGGCGATTCTGATTCGTCGTCGTCCCCCAGCCCATCGAGTCCGGCCCGCTGGAGAGGGTCGGATTGGTGCCCTTGAAGTAGTCCACCAGGTGCACGACGAGGTGAGTGACTCCCGCCTGCTTGGCGAACTGGAAGTTGTCCTGCGTGAGGAGACCGCGGTACAGACCGAGCCCGAGCTTCATTTTCTCACCATTCACCATTCACCTTTCACCATTCACCGTTCTCAGACTCCGCTGAACGCGCTGAACCCGCCGTCGATCGGGATCACAACGCCGGTGACGAACGCGGCGGCATCGCTGCACAACCACTGCACGGCGCCGTTGAGCTCCGAGTGCGAGCCGAAGCGGCCCATCGGCGTGCGGGCGATGATCGCCTTCGCGCGGGCGGTGTAGCTGCCGTCCGGCTCGACGAGCACGGCACGGTTCTGATCGGCGATGAAGAACCCCGGGGCGATGGCGTTGACCCGCACCCGGTCGCCGTACTTGCGAGCCATCTCGACGGCCATCCATCGGGTGAAGTTGTCGATCGCCGCCTTGGCCGCCGAGTAGCCCATCACGCCGCTCAGCGCCTGGTACGACGCCATCGACGAGATGTTGACGATCGCGCCGCGCCGCTGGCCGGCCATCGCCTCGCCGAAGGCGAGCGTCGGATAGACGGAGCCGTGCAGGTTGAGGCGCACGACTTCGTCGAACGCGTCGAACGGCATCTCGAACACGCTCTGGCTGTCGGTGCGCGCGCGCTGGACGTTGCCGCCGGCGGCGTTGACGAGGATGTCCACCCGTCCCCACGCCTCGAGCAGCTCGCCGCGCACGCGGCGGAGCTGGCTCTCGTCCATCGCGTCGGCGACGAGGGCGATCGACTCGCAGCCGCGGTCGCGGAGCTGCTCGACCTTGTTCATTACCATCTCGCGGCGCCGGCCGAAGATGGCGACGCGCGCGCCGGCGGCGGCCAGTCCGTCCGCCATGCTTCCGCCGAGGACGCCGTAGCCGCCGGTGACGACGGCGACGCGGCCGTCGAGGACGAACGCCGAGCCGGTCTTCGGATCTCCGTCGCGAGGATCACGACGCGCCGGTCGCCGCGGAAGCCGAGGGCGAGCGGCGTCGCGCCGCCATGCACCGGAGTCTCGACGTGGATCGTCGAATCGGGCGGAACGCGAAGCTGCTGCACGGCGCCGTTCACGCTGATCGCCAGCGCCAGCGTATCGGAGACCGGGTTCTCCAGCGTCGTGATCATCGTCGTGCGGTCTTCGGGGATGCGGAACCAGAGTCGACCTTCGCCCGGCGCCTTGCGGTCGGCGGCCGATATGGAGCCGCCCGAGGTGAAGCTATACGGTCCGAATGGGCGGCGCCCATGTGGGACGTACTGGATGGCGGGCTTGGTGTTCCACCCGCCGCTGCCGCCGGCGAAGGCGTAGCCCTCGGCGTCGATCGTCACCGGATACTTCGCCTTCAGCCCGTCGGGGATGATCGGCACGGTGTTGAGGAGCAGCCCGCTGTAGACGCCGGTGAGCAGGCCATGCTCGGAGGCATAGTCGCCCCAGTCGATCCGCGTCGTCACGAGCTGAGTCGCCTCGTGCGGCATCGCGGAGCCCATGTAGCGCAGCAGGTTGGCGAGCATCCGATCGGCTACCGGATCGACGCCGCTCCGGTCGATCAGGTCGAAGCCGGTGACGATCGCCGAGCCGGCTCCGTCGAACAGCTCGGCGAGGGCGATGCCCTGGAGGCCGTGATCGTAGTCGGCGATCACCGAGGCGTGGTCGAGGGTGGCGGGATCGGTGAGCACGAAGCCGCGCGTCACCGGGTAGACCTGCGGGAAGCCCGGCCTGGACTCGTTCCAGCCGGTGAAGTCGTCCCAGAGGAAGAGCCGGTCGCGATCGATCCCGGCGAGCACCGGATGATCGGGGAGCTCCGGATTCACCGCC
>JBIOHU010000202.1:0-3382 GCA_044449225.1 Gemmatimonadales bacterium
AACTACGAGTGAGACGTGAATGGTGAATGGTGAGAGGTAACGCCGGCACCTCTCACCATTCACCTCTCACCATTCACCGGCCGTTGATGTCTGATCTCGCGGACCTCTACCAGTCCATCATCCTCGACCACAACCGGCGGCCGAAGAACTATGGCGCGCTGGAGAGGGCGACGAGTCGGGCCGAAGGGCGCAATCCCCTCTGCGGAGACGAGGTGGCAGTCGAGGTCAGGATCGACGGCGACACGATCGAGGATGTCCACTTCACCGCTTCCGGCTGCGCCGTCTCGCGTGCCGCGGCGTCGATCATGACCCAGGCGGTCAAGGGCAAGTCGCGCCACGAGGCGGACCGCCTGTTCGAGCAGTTCCACGGCCTCGTCACCGGCCGCTTCAAGCCGACTCCGATCGAGGCGCGCGCGATGGGAGAGATGGCCGCCTTCAGCGGCGTCTCCCGCTTTCCGGTGCGGGTGAAGTGCGCCAGCATGCCATGGCACACCCTCCAGAAGGCGCTTCGCGGCGACGACGACGCCGGCGGCGATACCACGCCATGACTGCTTCCGATCGCGCCATCGGCTTCACCGACGTCGCGTCCGCCGCCGACCTGCACGACGGCGACCTCCTCGGCGTCACCCTCGCCGACGGCACCCCGGTCTGCCTCTACAGGGACCGCGGCGTGATCGGCGCCGTCGGCAACGTGTGCACCCACGCCGAATTCGCCATCTCCGACGGCTCGCTGCGCCCTGATGGGACGATCGAGTGCGCCTGGCACGGCGCGCGATTCGATTGCCGCAACGGGGCGGTCCGCCGTGAGCCAGCGGTGGATCCGCTGCCGGTCTACACCGTCCGCATCGAGCACGGGCGCGTCCTCGTCGGTCCGGCACTGCCCGTCGTCACGGCGGAGGAGCGCAGCGCATGATCACCTCGCATCGCGCCGACTTTCCCCTCCTCGAGGCGAATCCCGGGCTGCACTACCTCGACTCCGCCGCCACGTCGCAGAAGCCGCGCGCCGTGCTCGATGCGATGGTCGACTTCTACGAGCGCGACAACGCCAATCCGCATCGCGGCGCCTACGACCTCTCGGCGCGCGCCACCGAGCGCTATCACGCCGCCCGCGAGCGCGTCGCGCGTTTCCTCGGCGCCGCCGACACCGACTGCCTCATCTTCACCCGCGGCACCACCGAGGCGCTCAACCTCGTCGCCACCGCGTGGGGCACCGTCAACGTCGGCGCCGGCGACGAGATCGTCGTCACCGCCCTCGAGCACCATGCCAACTTCGTCCCCTGGCAGCAGCTCGCGCTGGCGAAGGGCGCGCGCTTTCGCATCTGTCCCCTCACCGCCGACCATCACGTCGACCTCGGCGCGCTGCGCGCCCTCGTCGGTCCCCGTACGAAAGTCGTCGCGTTCAACCATGTGTCGAACGCGCTTGGCACGGTGAATCCCGTGCGCGAGATCGCCCGCATAGCCCGCGCGTCGAAGGCGCTCGTCGTCTGCGACGGAGCCCAGGCCGCGCCGCACCTGCAGGTCGGCTTCGACACCCTCGACGTCGACTTCTACGCCTTCAGCGGCCACAAGATGTGCGGCCCGATGGGGATCGGCGGGTTGATCGGCCGCCGCACGATCCTCGACGCCATGCCGCCCTACCAGTTCGGCGGCGACATGATCGAGATCGTCGGCGACGACGTCACCACCTGGAACGCGCTGCCGCACAAGTTCGAGGCGGGGACGCCGAACGTCGGCGACGCCGTCGGCCTCGCCGCCGCCTGCGACTACCTCGACGCGATCGGCATGGACGCCGTGCTGGCGCACGAGCGTGCGCTCGTCCGACTCGCCACCGAGCGGCTCGCCGGCGTCGAGGGCATCCAGGTCTACGGACCGAAGCCGGCCGAGCGCAGCGGTGTCGTGAGCTTCACCCTCGGCGACATCCACCCGCACGACCTCGCGACGATCCTCGACGAGGACGGCGTCTGCATCCGCGCCGGCCACCACTGCGCGCAGCCGCTCATGCGCCGGCTCGGCGTGGCCGCCACTGCGCGAGCGTCGTTCTATCTCTACAACGACGAGTCGGACGTCGACGCGCTCGTCCATGCGCTGGAGAAGGCGAAGACGCTTTTTGGAATTGCGGCCGACTGATTGAACTGCCGTCGACTGACGGAAGGACGGTCAACGCATCGAACTGCGGTCGACATACTGAACGGCGGTCGGAATTCGGTAGGCGGTCTTTCGACCGCTTGTTGATCATTCGACCGCGGTTCAGTCAGTCGACCGCTCCTCCGTCAGTCGACCGCCTCACTCGCCGAGAGGTTCACCACCTTCGCTCCCACCGCCTTCGCCGCAGCTGCCGCGACGAGGCTGCGGTGGCAGTCGCTGGAGTTCGCCTCGAGACAGAGCAGACACACGCGCCTCCCCTGCGTGACCAGATCGACCACCAGCGCGAGGGCGTCCTGCGCTTCCGGCGTGGCGAGCTGGCGGCGGAAGATCGTCTTCATCTCCTCCGGCCGCCCTGCTCGTGCCGCCGCTCGTCCATCCGCCGGCGTGCCGAGCGCGCGCAGATGCAGATATTCCGCGCCCGCCTGGTTCGAGTTCGCGGCGAGCGCCGTCTTGGCGAATCCGGGCCGTCGCGAGCGCGCCACGGCGCGCACGTCGATCAGCAGATCGACCTTCGCCTTCCGCAGCGCCTCCTGGAAGCTGGCGACCGTGGCATTCTCGTAGCCAATCGTGAATATCGACTTCATGATCGAACGATAGCGACGAGGGGGAAGCTCCGCGCCGGAGCTTCCCCCTCGTCCATCTTCCGGCGGGAACCGCTACGCCGCGCGCGCCTGCCGCTTCCGACGGGCGGCGCCGAACACGCCGATCAGTCCCGTCGCGAGGAGGGTCAGGCTCGCCGGCTCCGGCGTCACGGTGCCGAGTTCCGACCGGATGGAGACCGTGTAGTTGCAGGTCGACCAGTCGCCCGTCGCGTTGCAGTAGGGGGAACCGCCGTACGAGGTGCCCGGCGCCACGTCCTGGGGTCCGACGTTCGCCATCCCCGACCGCGCTTCGGTTTGCGTCAGATCGAAGACGCCATAGGCCAGCGTATACCCGCCCGACGCGAGGTTCGTCGTGATCAGCGAGTGGCAGGTGCCCCCTATTCCGGTGCACTCGTTCCAGTCGCCCGCCATGAAGAAGCCGCCGTCATCGTTCGACGTCAGGAACGTGCCGAGCCCGGCACCGTTCGACGATGCGTTCGTGAACAGCAGGATCATCGGATCGATGTGATTGGCCCCCGAGGTGAAGAGCTGGAACGCCTGAGCGCCCGGGCTCGTCACGTTGAACGGCAGATACTGAACGGTGGATCCGGGCGAGAACTGCGAAAACTGGTCGATGCTGGTCTGCGACATGGCCA
>JBIOHU010000203.1:0-3351 GCA_044449225.1 Gemmatimonadales bacterium
CTTGAGCATCGGCGAGGAGCCGGAGAAGGGGAACGCGACCACGAAGGAAGCGCACCACCTGCTTCGCAACTCGGGACTCAACTTCATCGGCAACGTCGAGGGACGCGATCTGCCCGCCGGTGGCAACGAGGTCCACGACGTCGACGTCGTGGTGTGCGACGGCTTCGTCGGCAACGTCATCCTCAAGTTCTACGAGGGGATTGCGCCGCTGATGATCGACACGCTGCGCAAGGCCGGCGTGGACGCGGCGCAGCTCGAGGCGGGGCTGAAGCACCTCGATTATTCCGAGCACGGCGGGGCACCTCTCCTCGGAGTCAAGGGCGTAAGCATCATCGCGCACGGCAAGTCGTCTCCTCGCGCCGTGAAGAACGCTGTGCGGGTCGCCGTCCAGGCAGTCACCAGCGGAATGAACGAGCAGATCGGCCGGCGCCTGGGTGTCGCCACGGAGAGCGCCGCGTGAGGAGACCCGTCGCGTACATCGCCGGCGTGGGACGGGGCATTCCCGCCAGGGTGATGACGAATCATGACTTCGCCGCCCTCGGGCTCGAGACGAATCACGATTGGATCGTCGAGCGGACGGGCATCGTCGAGCGCCACATTGGCCGGCCCGACGAGACGACGATGTCCATGGCCGCCACCGCGGCGAGGTCCGCCATGCAACGGGCCGGCGTGCTTCCTGGCGAGCTCGATGCCATCGTCCTCAGCACTGCGACTCCAGATCGCCTGCTTCCCGCCACGGCGGTCGACCTGCAGGCGGACCTGAAGGCCACCCGCGCCGCGGCGTTCGATATCTCGGCCGCATGCACCGGCTGGATCTATGGCATGACGGTCGCCGAGGGATTGATCGCATCCGGCACGATCGAGACGGCGCTCGTCGTCGGTGCCGAGAAGATGAGCGCCATCGTGGACTGGCAGGATCGCTCGACTTGCGTGCTGTTCGGGGACGGCGCCGGCGCGGCCGTGGTCAAGCGCGCCAAGACCCACACGCGAGGGATCCTGAGCACGTACATCCGCAGCGACGGCACGCTGGCCGAACTGCTCTGGCGTCCCGCCGGCGGGGCGAAGGTGCCGTTCAGCGACGCTACCCTCGCCGACCGGTCCACCTTCGTGCGCATGGCGGGCCGCGAAACCTTCAAGCATGCCGTCCGCTCCATGAGCGAGGCGTGCGATCGCGCCCTCGACGCGGCCCGCCTCACCGGGCAGGACATCGACGTCCTCATCCCGCACCAGGCGAACATGCGGATCATCGAAGCGACCGCGAAGCACGCGAACGTCCCGATGGAGAAGGTGTTCGTCAACGTGGACCGCTACGGCAACACCTCGTCCGCGTCCATCCCGATCGCCCTCGACGAGGCAATCGAGAGCGGGCGGGTCAAGGAGGGTACGACGGCGCTGCTCGTCGGCTTCGGGGCCGGGTTCACGTGGGGCTCGATGGTCGTCCGCTTCTGACTGCCATGCCGAACGTCGTTCTGCTTTTCCCCGGGCAGGGCTCGCAAGTGCCAGGGATGGGAAAGGATCTCGTCAGCCGCTTTCCCGCCGCGCGGGCCGTCTTCGAGGCCGCCGACATGGCGATGGGTACGCCCCTCTCGCAGCTCTGCTTCGAGGGGCCGGCCGAGGAGCTGACGCGGACGCTGAACGCGCAGCCGGCGCTACTCACCCACGGCGCCGCCGTATGGGCCGTGGTGCGCGACGCGCTTGCCGGCCGCGTCGTGGCGGCCGCCGGCCATTCGCTGGGCGAGTTCACGGCCTACCACGCCGCCGACTCACTTCCCCTCGCCGAGGCGGTTGGGATCGTCCGCCGGCGCGGCGAGCTGATGTTCCAGGCAGGAGAGCGTCAGCCCGGGGCGATGGCGGCCATCCTCGGCACGCTGACGGTGCCCATCGAGGATATCTGCGACCGCGCCACCGCCGAAGCGGGGCTCGCGGTGCCTGCCAACTTCAACAGCCCTGGGCAGACCGTCATCAGCGGCGAGATCGCGGGGGTGGAGCGCGCCATGGCGCTGGCAAAGGAGTTCGGAGGCAAGCCGATCCGGCTCAACGTGAGCGGGGCCTTCCACTCGCCGCTCATGGCCGGCGCCGCGGATGGGCTCGAGGAGGCGCTGGACCTGGCGCACTTCGCCGATCCCCGATTCCCGGTGTACGCGAACGTCACCGCGCAACCCGTTGAGGACGCGGCACTTGCCCGTCGCCTCCTCGTGCAGCAGCTTACCTCGCCCGTGCAGTGGGCGCGCGAGCTGGAGAGCATCGCGATGGTGCATCCGGGCGCGCTCTACGTGGAGATGGGACCCGGCGCCGTGCTCAAGGGACTCGCGAAGAAGATCGCGCCGAGCCTCACCGTCGTCACCTGCGGCACGGCGGACGAGGTCGAGTCGCTGCTCACCAGGATGGCCGCATGAAGATCGACCTCTCGGGGCGTTCGGCGCTGGTCACGGGCAGCACGCGGGGCATCGGCCGCGCCATTGCCGAGTCGTTCACCGAGGCGGGAGCGCGGGTGGCGGTCGTCGGCCGCGATCTCGGGCGCGCCAGCGAGGCCGCGGCGGCGATCGGCGGCGAGGCCCGCGGCTTCGCCGCCGACGTGAGCGACGCCCCTTCCGTACTGGCGCTCGTCGAGTCGGTGGAAAAGGAGCTGGGCCAGATCGATATCCTGGTGAACAACGCCGGCCTGACGCGCGACAACATCCTTTTCCGCATCAAGGACGAGGACTGGGACGCGGTGCTGGACGCCAACCTGCGCGGCGCCTTCGTCGCCATCCGGGCGGTGGCCCGCGGGATGATCAAGCGGCGGTGGGGACGGATCATCAACATCGCCAGCGTCGTCGGCATCACCGGCAACAAGGGGCAGGCCAACTACGCCGCCAGCAAGGCCGGGCTGATCGGCCTCACCAAGTCGGTCGCCAAGGAGCTCGGATCGCGGAACGTGCTGGTGAACGCCGTCGCGCCGGGCTTCATCGAGACGGACATGACGGCGGGGATGACGCCGGAGGCTCGCAGCGCGCTGTCCGGACAGATTCCACTCGAGCGGCTCGGCACGGCGCGCGACGTCGCCGGCGTCGTCACGTTCCTTGCCTCTGAGCATGCCGCCTACATCACCGGCCAGACCCTCGTCGTCGACGGCGGCATGGTGATGTGAGGCGCCCATCGGCGCAGCATGACTTTCCGCAGCAGATTTGGCTAACTTTCCCGCGTTCAAAAAAAACCCACAGGAGCCCGACCAATGGCTGACAACGCCCAGAAGGTACGCGACATCATCGAGAAGGAGCTCGGCGTCGAGCGCGACAAGATGACCGACGAAGCGAGCTTCATCGAGGATCTCGGCGCCGA
Source organism: Gemmatimonadales bacterium (assembly GCA_044449225.1). Lineage (GTDB taxonomy): Bacteria > Gemmatimonadota > Gemmatimonadetes > Gemmatimonadales > Gemmatimonadaceae > AG11. The sequence goes on from JBIOHU010000203.1 coordinate 3,322, forward strand.
CAGCCTCGACATCGTCGAGCTGGTGATGGA
>JBIOHU010000204.1:0-3335 GCA_044449225.1 Gemmatimonadales bacterium
CCGTCTGGGGCTCGACGACCTGCGAGCCGGACCCAGGACCACCCGGCAGCGGCTCGACGCCGAGCGCCGCGAGCTGGAGACGATGCGCCGGCGCAAGGGACAGGCGGCAGGGATCAACGACGCGGAGACGCTGGCCCTCGCCGAGAAGTTCGAGGCTCACCACGCCGAGCGCGTCGAGGTGCTGACGCGCAAGCTCGACGCGCAGGAGGCGGAACTGGCAATCGCCGAGCGCGACGTGGCGGAGATGACGGCGGAGCTGAAGCGGGCGATGCTCGGCGTGCCGGGTGGCGGCACGGCATCGATCCGCGACGAGGCAGCGGCGGAGACGGAGGCCGTGATCGACGATTCGCGCGGCGTCGCCGCGGAGCTGGACTCGATCGGCCGCGCGCGCGCGCGAGAGGCGCGTGACGCCGACGCCGAGCAGCGCCTGGCGGAGCTCAAGCGTCGCATGGGCAAGTAGCGGCGTGGCCCCCCGTCGCCTGGTCCAGGCGATGGCGCTCGTCCTGTCTCCGCTCGCCGCGTCGATCGCGCAGCAGGGTGGAGAGTCGGTCCGCGCGCCCTCCGGACGTCCCACGGTGGTCTGCGCCGGTCAGCGGGTGGACGACATCATCATCTACTCGGTCGCCCCCAGCGTGGCGAGCCTGACGCGGGTGCCGGCGCTGGCAGCCGTCGCGCAGGCGCTGCACCAGACGACGCGTCCCGAGGTGATCAGGCGCTTTCTGCTGATCGAGACGGGGCAGCCGTGCTCGGAGCTCCGACGGTCGGAATCGGAGCGCATCCTGCGCGCGCAGCCGTTCATCGCCGATGCGGACGTGTTCGTGGTCGCCAACGACACGACGGGGGTGGACATCGAGGTACGGACGAGCGACGAGACGTCGGTCGTGATCGGAGGCACCGTGCGCGCCCGCGCGCCGATCGTGACGTCGCTCCTGCTCGGCAATGCCAACCTCGGAGGCGAGGGCGTCTACGCGTCGACCTGGTGGAAGGACGGCGAGGGATTCCGCGACGGCTTCGGTGCGCGTCTGCTCGACCATCAATTCCTCGGCCGTCCATGGACGATGGGGCTCGATGCCGAGCGCGCGGTGCTCGGCGCATCGTGGCGGCTCGAGGGAGCCCACCCGTTCTTCACCGACCTGCAGCGGGTCGCGTGGCGCGTCCGGCTCGACGACGGGACCGGCTATTCGCCGCTCCTCGACCCGAGCGGCGAGCGGCTGGGCGTGTTCCGTCGCCGGGGCTCGTTCGATGTCGGCGCGGTGATGCGCTTCGGAAACCCCGGGCAACTGAACCTGTTCGGCCTGTCGCTGACGGGGCTCGCGGAGCAGCCGGGAGACCGGCTGGTGCTCGCCGACTCGGGCGTGCTGCGCGACGTCGGCGCGGTGCCGACTGTCTATCCGTCGCACAAGACGGTGCGGCTGAACGTGCTGATCGGACGCCGCGACATCACCTTCGTGCGGATGGACGGACTGGATGCGCTGACGGCGAGCCAGGATCTGCCGGTGGGCTTCCAGCTCGGGATGCAGGTGGGGCGGAGCATCCCGCTGCCAGGCGCGCGAGAGGACGACATCTTCGCGGCGAGCGACTTCTACGTCGGCGCGACGACGGGCCGGTCGACGGTGCGCCTGCAGCTCCAGGGCGAGGCCCGCCGAGGCACGATCGAGCAGAAGTGGGATGGCGTGCTGGCGAGCGGCCGCCTCACCCACTATCTGCGAATCGACGATCGGCAGCAGAACCAGACGACGCTGGAGTTCGCCTCCGGCTCTCGACAGCGCACGCCGTTCCAGCTCCTGCTCGGCGTGCCGGAGGGTGGAGTGCGCGGCTACGAGCGATCGACCTACGCCGGTGGATTGCGCGTGGTGGGGCGGACGGAGGAACGCTACACGATTCCGAACGCCTTCGGTGTGGCCGACGCCGGCGTGGCGGCGTTCGCCGACCTGGGCAAGGAGGCAGCGGGGGACGTCCCGTTCGGCGTGACGAGCCCGGTGGTGGCGTCGCTGGGGGTGAGCCTGATGGCGGCGGTGCCGCCGCGCTCGGCGCGACTGTGGCGCGCGGACCTGGCGTTCCCGGTGACGCGCGGCGCGAATGCGCGCTGGACGCTGCGGTTCACGAACGGCGACCGCACGGCGTTCGTGTTCCGGGCTCCGCGGGACGTGGAGTCGGCGCGGGAGACGACGGTACCGACGTCGATTTTTGCGTGGCCATGACAGCGCGAAGCTAGGCGCTGCGCGCTTCTTGCTTCGCGCGTAGGTGGGTAGGTGCGTAGGTGGGTAGGTAGGGACGGCATCGGCCAGGCGACACCGAGGCAGGTTCCTCTACGGTGCCGCCGCATTCCCCTTCCAGCGGAGTAAGCGAACTGCTCACGCCTCCGGTTCATCCGTGCGATCCGGGCGCCGCCGCAGGGCGGCGATGAGACGGATCATCATCTGGCGGGTGCGGCGCGCGCGGTCGAGCGGATGGGCGGCCGCGTCCGAGGAGCAATGTGCAACCCGCACCGAATGCTCCAGCTGAAATTCGAGCTCGTCGAGCGAGCCGAGCGCTTGGTGCAGGAAAGCGAGCAAGGCACGGTTGCCCTGTCTGCCACAGCCTTCGGCGACGTTGGAACCCACGGACGTGGCCGCGCGTCGCATCTGCGCGACGAGTCCGTATCGCTCCGACGGCGGAAAGGTCGCGGTGAGCTGATAGATCGCCGCTGCCAGGTCCCTCGCCTCCGCGTACACGCGAAGATTGTCGGGGTTCTGCATGATGCCATTGTCGCGCCTGGCCCCTCGCGGAACGTCATCCTTCCAAGTCGCAGATGATCGTCCGGCTTCTTCCCATCCGCCGGTACCGAGTTGCCAGTGCAGTCCCCACCTACACACCTACGCACCTACCCACCTACGCGCGAGCGCGTGAGCGCGCTCCGCGCGCTCCGCTCACGCATCCGGCACGCTCGCCGTCAGTCGCTTCAGGAGCGGTACGAGCGCCAGCATGACGATCGCGGCGCCGAATGACGTCGCGACGGGGATCATGAAGAAGCGGGTCAGCGAGGGGACCTGGTGCATCATCGAGGCGAGGAAGCCGCCGAGGTAGTTGGCGGCGGCGATGGAGAGGAACCAGACGCCCATCATGAGCGAGGCGAAGCGGGCCGGCGCGACCTTGGTCACGTAGGAGAGTCCGACGGGTGAGAGACAGAGCTCGCCGACCGAGTGCAGCACGTACGCGGCGACGAGCCAGAGGGGACTGACGAGGATGCCGCGGTCGGCGGGGCCGGCGGCGACGACGAGAAAGAGGAAGCCGGCGCCGACGAGGGCGAGACCGGCGACCATCTTGAGCGAGGTCGACGGCTCGCGGCGTCGCGC
>JBIOHU010000205.1:0-3289 GCA_044449225.1 Gemmatimonadales bacterium
CGCGAGGGCCACGGCGCGCCTGCGCAGCCGCGCCGTCTCCCGGAGCAACGGCACCATCGGCAATCGCACCGTCTACAACGGCGGCACGAACGGCAATCGCGCCATCTACAATGGCGGCACCACCAACGGCACCCGCGGCGTGTACGGCGGTGGAACGAATGGCGGCGTGAATAACGGCAGCGTGTACAACGGCGGCGTTTACAACGGCACCGTCAATGGGCGCCGGAGCGACCAGAGTCAGGTCAACGGACAGTACGTCCACCGTCACGACGACGACAACGGCAAGAAGGGCAATGGCCACGCCTACGGCCACGACAAGAAGGATCACCACGACAACGGCCGCCACGGACACGACTGACCGCGGTCGCCACATGGCCTGAATCGTGCCTCGCACCAGGCGTCCCTTCCAGCGCCTGGTGCCCATGCGTTCACTGCAGGCCGCCTCACAGACTTCGATGCGCCGGACGCCACGCGTCCGGCGCATCGTGTCATTGCTCCTCGTGCTGGCCGCGGCCGGCGCGATCGTCCCGGCCGAGTCGTCGGCACAGAGCCGCGTCGGCGCCGACTCCAGCACCCGCACGCGCCGCTATCGCCATGACCTCGTCTACGGCACGGCGCTCGGCTTCGTCTACGCCGGCGTCGACCAGGTCCGCAACGATCCACCCGAGTGGGGAAAGGGATGGCACGGCTACGAGCGACGCGTCGCCTCCGACGTCGGCGAGTTCGCGATCCAGGAGACCGTCACCGACGTGCTCGCCGCAGCGGTGAATCGCCAGCTCGATTACCAGCGCTGCCACTGCGACGGCACCGGCCGGCGGATCGGCTGGGCGCTCCAGTCGGCCGTCACCGATCCGCTGCCGAATGGCCATCGCGCTTTCGCCTTCCCGCGCGTCATCGGTGCCTACGCCGGCAGCATCGCCCAGGCGAGCTGGCGCCCCGCGACCTCCGCCGGCCGCACCCGCGTCGCCTTGGTCAACGGCACCGTCTCGCTGCTGATCGGAGCGGGGATCAATCTGTGGTACGAGCTCAGATAGAGCGGTCGGACTGCAGCAAAGCGGTCAACCTACCGAACCGCGGTCAACCTACCGAACGGCGGTCAACATACCGAACGGCGGTCGGAATTCGGAGCGCGGTCGGTTGACCGCTTCATTCTATTTCGACCGCCCCACCGTCGGTCGACCGCTTCACCGTCGGTCGACCGCTTCACCGTCAGTCGACCGCTTCACGGCTCGCCGTCACTCGCCAGATCGTGTTCCCGACGTCGTCCGCGACGAGCAGTGCACCGCGCTTGTCGACGGCGACTCCGACTGGTCGCCCCATCGCATCGCCGTCGGCATCGAGAAATCCAGTCAGGACGTCCAGCGGGGCACCCGATGGCTTCCCCGCCTCGAACGGCACGAAGATCACCCGGTAGCCGCTGCGCGGTTTGCGGTTCCACGACCCATGCTGCCCGACGAACATGCCGTTGGCGTACAGTGTCGGCAGCCGATTGCCGCGCGCGGCGGCGAGTCCGAGCGACGCGGTGTGCGCGCCGAGTGCATAGTCCGGAACGATCGCCCTCGCGACGAGGTCGGGACGCTGTGGCTCGACTCGCGTGTCGACGTGCTGGCCGTAGTAGCTGTACGGCCACCCGTAGAATCCACCCTCGCGTACGGACGTCAGGTAGTCCGGCACCAGATCGCTGCCGATCTCGTCGCGCTCGTTCACGGACGCCCAGAGCGCGCCCGTCTCCGGCTCCAGCGCGAGACCGACGGCGTTGCGCAATCCCGACGCGTAGATGCGGTGAGCGCCCGTTGCCGGATCGACCTCCCAGATCGCCGCGCGTTCGGCTTCCACTCCGATCCCGTTCTCCGCCGCGTTGCTGTTCGAGCCGACGCTCACGTAGAGCTTCCTGCCGTCGGCGGATGGGACGACGGTCTTCGTCCAGTGATGGTTGATCGTGCCGGCGGGCAACGCGACGACCGGCGCGGCCGCCGCGGTGATCTGCGTCTCGCCGGCGACGTAGGGAAAACGGACCACGGCGTCGCTGTTCGCGACGTAGAGATCGTCCCCGACGAGCGCGATGCCGAAGGGAGCGTGAAGCCCGTGAAGAAACACCGAGCGGGTTTCGGCGACGCCGTCACCGTCGGCATCGCGCAGGAGGGTGATCCGGTCGGCGCTCGGCACGCCCGCGCCCGCCTTCTTCTGAAAGTACTTGAACATCCGGCCACGAATCCCGGTCTGATCGTCCGGCTTGGGTGGCGCGTTGGTCTCCGCGACGAGCACGTCCCCGTTCGGCAGCACGTAGATGAAGCGCGGATGATCGAGTCCCGACGCGAACGCGTTGACTCGCATTCCGCTCGCCGCCACCGGCGTCCGGCCGGCGGGCCATCCCTTGGCCGACGCGTAGTTGATCGTCGGGATGAGCGATTGGACCGGAGGTGGGAGAACCGGGTGCGGGCCGATCCCCGCCGAGAGCGGAAGGCGTGCCGTGTCGCCGCAGCCCTGAGCCCCCACGACGACGGCGATCGCCAGCGCGCGACGAAGCTGGTGCGTGCCGCCGATCATGGCGTGCGAGGGGCGCTCCTGATCCGCGCCGCGCCGCCGCCGAGCGAGCTTGGCGCGTCGAGTTGTGCGCCGTCATGGACGCTGACGCCGAGCCGCTCGACCAGCTCCCCGCCGAGCCACGCCGTCACGCTCGCGAGGACGACGCCGACGAACGAGAAGATGAGCGCGGTCGTCGACGGCGAAGCCGGCTCCGGCCGGCGCAGCCACCAACTGATCAGGAAGAGCACGACGACGAGGACGTTCCCCACGCCGTGCAGTCGACCGACGTGTTTGGCCCGCGTGGAGGTCGGGACGGCCAGATAGTCGATGAAGCCGAACAGCGCCGCGACCAGCCCGCCGATGATCCCCGCCGCGATCATATAGAAGGCGATCAATGCCCAGAGCGCCGTTCCCGACGCCAGATGGATGATGTCGAAGATCACGGCGGTCACGAAGAGACCGATCGGAAAGGCGATCAGCATCGCGTGGAGGGAGTGCCCGAACAGCTTCGCTCTGCTTTCCATGCGTTGGTCCTCATGAGGGGACGACGACGAACACCGCCGCGCCTCTCGACGCGGCGGAGATCTGTTCGGTAGCGCGCAGTCATCGTGCCGCGGTCGCCGCGTTCGGCCGGCGGTCGAGCGCTCCCCCTCAGCCGAACGCCTTCCTCAGCGCCTTCCCCGCCATTTCCTCCGCCTCTCTCGCCCGATGCACCACCGCCCCCATACCGAAGAACTCATGCGTCACCCCGGCGAAGGTCCTC
>JBIOHU010000206.1:0-3260 GCA_044449225.1 Gemmatimonadales bacterium
GGGTGATGGGCGAGGTGCTCGCGCAGATCCGGAGCAGCGGTGGGGATCTCTCGGGATTCCGCGTCCGCCCGCACGACCTCGCGCAGCTGCTCGATCTGGTCCGCGACGGGATGTTGAGCCATACCGCCGGGAAGCAGGTGTTCGCGCGGATGGTGGCGACCGGCGAGCCGCCGGCGCAGATCGCCCAGCGCGACGGGCTGGTGCGGGTGGACGACGACGCGCAGCTGGCCGGCTGGCTGGACGAGGTGATCGCCGAGATGCCCACCGAATCGGCGCGATGGCGGGCGGGTGAGAAAAAGCTGCAGGGCGTGCTGATCGGCGCCGTGATGAAGAAGTCGAAGGGGCGAGCCGATCCACGCAAGCTCGGTCAGCTGCTGGCGACTCGGCTCGGATCGTAGAGCGGCACGGGCAGGGCACGGGCATGGCCGAGGGAGCTGGCCGGCAGGCCGAAGTGGCGATTGGCTTCCTCACGCACGCGCTCGGAGCCACCGGCCCGCAAGGCGTCACGCCGCACGAGCTTCGCGAGTCGGAGCGCCTCGTCGCCGGACGGATCGAGCTTGTAGGCCATCGAGTGCTCGAAATCGATCAGGAAGTCGACTATCGCGTCGTAGGCCGAATCCACGTAGCGGGCGACCTCGACGTTGGCGAGGTCCCATCGGCTGTTCTCAGTCATGAGCGCGAAGATCCGCTGCCAGCCTTCGTTGTCCGCCGCGTGCACCATCCCGCGGAAGATGCGCCGATTCGTCTGGGTGCTGAAGATCGTCGGGCTGAGGATTCCGTCGAGGAGGGAGTCGGCGCTCGAGTGGTCGAGGAGGATGAGGTCGCGCGCCTGCCGCGCGCACGCCGGCCCGAGGTGGGTCTCGAAGCGGCTCTCCCAGTAGCTGTGGCCCAGCGCCGAGGTGCTCGCCGTGACGGCGAGCTGCATCGGTACGAAGTGGTTGTGGGCGATCGAGTCGGCCGCCAGATGCGCCAGGTATCCGAGGCCGAAGGCGCGCATCGGCTCGTCCGGCGCTGCAGCGTGGATCTCGAGCCCGACCGTCCACGAGTGGCAGTGCCGTCCGGTGGGCACGTACTTCTTCGCCATGCTCGTGTCGGCGGCGATCGAGCCGTACAGAAAATCATACGGAAAGGCGCGCAGCAGATCGGCCACCGTTGCCGGCAGCGTTCCGAGCGACCGCAACACGGCCTCGCCGAGATAAACGTGGGTGCCGGGACTCCAGGCGTGAGCGGGCGCCGGAAGGAGTACGAGGAGCAGCAGGGCAGCGACGCAGACCGTGCCGAGTCGCGTCGCGTGCCGCGCCCGGAGGCTAGACGCCCAGCCGCTTCCGCTGCTTCCGGAGGGCTCGGCGGAGGTCGTCGAGCTCCGAGCGTACGAACCCGTCGATGCGGTCGCGTGCCTCGCCGACCGTCTCGCGCACGCCGTCCTCGATCTCCTCGGTCGGGATTCGATCGAGCAGCTCGCCGCCGCGCGAGCGCGCCCAACGGGCTCCGGTGCCGCCGGCGTGCATCGCTCCGCGACCGGCCCATCTGGCACCGCGAAGAACCGGCGCGACGGGCCGCTCGCCGGATGGTCCGCGCCGGAGGAGCAGGGTGGCCGTGGCCCCGATCGCGGCGCCGATGAGCGCGGCCGTGAGGAGATCGTATTGGGCGTCACGCCCCACTCCAGCCTCGTCCCCCGCGGGGCCGGACTCGCGGACGCGTGGTCCCCGCTTCGAGCGCATCGGAATCGTCGTAGCCATCGTCGGGCTCCTCTGACGCCGGGAGCGGCACGCCGCGCGTGGGCTCCTCGTCGTCCTCATGGTGAAATGCGGCGGCTCCCGTGCGCACCCCGCGCACCGTCGACGCCGTCGTGACGAACATCGTTTCCGCTTCCTGCTGCACCACCTCGAGCAAGGCGTTGAACTCGTTCAACCGCTGCTCCGTCAGCGCGACCGCCTGCTGCAGCCGCTGGTTGGCTGACGCGATCGTCGCATTCACCTGCTGCACGTCCGTCCGGACCGACGTGGTGATGTAGTTCACATTGTCCGCGATCGCGCTGGCGTGCCGCATGAGCGGATTTACGTCGCCGTAGATCCGGTCCAGCAGATCGCTGACCCTGGCGTAGCTCTTCCGGAAATTCCAGGCCGCCGGTACCAGCGCGGCCGCGAGGACGAGGAGCGCGACCGTCATCAGCATGCTCGCGATCGCCGTGGTTGTCTCGAACCAGCCGCGTTCCTGCCCCACCTGCCGCATCACGACCGTGTCGGCGTGCTGCGCCACCTGTACGAGCAACCACGCGCCGGCGCGCGCGAACGAGACGGTCATCGGTTCCCGGATGGGTTGAAGGGACGGTCGGCGCGCCGAAGTCGGAGCGCTGGCCAGCCGCCGCCGTCGCCGGTGTGCAAGGGCGAGGCCACGCGCATGAGGCTCCTTGCCATCCTACGGCGTTCGCGCTCGGAGTGTCAAGCCGCTCAGCACGCCGCCGTCGGGGCTGCGCGGCGCGAAGGGTGCATGTCGTCGCCGTCCCGCGTCTTGACGCTGTCGCGCACCCCGGGGATGTTTCCCGATTGTCACCTCGCCGCGGCGCTCCGCTTCGGCTCCGTCTCATCGCACGCCGCCGCATGCCCGCACTGCAGTTCGTGGTTCAAGGAGGCTCGCGCCTCTCCGGTCGCATTCGCCCCTCCGGGAACAAGAATGCCGCACTCCCCATCGTCGCCGCCGCGCTGCTCTGCGAGGAGCCGGTGCATCTCGAGAACGTGCCGCGCATCCGCGACGTCGAAGCGCTCGTCCGTCTGCTGCAGTCAGTGGGCGCGAGTGCCGAGTGGACGGCTCGCAACGCGCTCACCATTCACGCCAAGTCGCTCAGCGCGGCGCAGCTCGACCCCGTCCTCTGCCGCTCGATCCGCGCCTCGATCCTGCTCGCGGCGCCACTGCTCGCCCGCTGTGGCGAGATCGTCCTTCCTCCGCCGGGCGGCGACGTCATCGGCCGCCGCCGGGTCGACACCCACTTCCTCGCGCTGGAGCAGCTTGGCGCGAACTTTACCTTCGACGAGGCGTTCATCCTCCGCACGAAGGGGCTGAAGGGCGCCGACGTCTTCCTCGACGAGCCGAGCGTCACGGCCACCGAGAACGCGCTCACCGCTGCCGTCGCCGCCGAGGGCACGACGGTGCTCCGCAACGCCGCTGGCGAGCCGCACGTGCAGGACCTCGCTCACTTCCTCGTCGCGATGGGCGCGAGCATCGAGGGGATCGGCACCAACACCGTCACCGTCCACGGCGGA
>JBIOHU010000207.1:0-3189 GCA_044449225.1 Gemmatimonadales bacterium
CCCCCCCCCCCCCCCCACCCCGCGCGCGCTCTTCAACTCCTCACACCTAACTTTTCTCTCCTTAGTTTTGTGGGGTTCTTGTGTTCTTTTTCTTTCTGTCACCTCCCGCCTCCCCCCCCCCCCCCACCCACGATTCACGTCTCACGTGCAGTAAGCGTCTTCGCCGCCTCGACGATCCTGTCCACGGTGAGGCCGAGCTCCTCGTAGACCTTTTCGTACGGCGCGCTCGCGCCGTACCGGTCGATGCCGAGCACGACGCCGTTCGACCCGACCCACCGGTACCAGCACATCGGTGATGCCGCCTCGATGCTCACGCGCGGAACGCCGGACGGCAGCACGGCGCGCTGATACTCGATCGGCTGCGCGGCGAAGAGCTCGTGGCTCGGCATGCTCACCACGCGCGTCCGGATCCCGAGCGCCGTCAGCTTCTCCCGCGCCGTGATGATCAGCGCGACCTCGCTCCCGCTCGACAGCAGCACCACCTGCGGCTCGCCTCCCTCGCCGTCGGCCAGCACGTAGGCGCCCTTCTGCACCCCTTCGGCCGACGCGTAAAGCTTGCGGTCGATGAAGCCGAGCTTCTGCCGGGTGAGGACGAGGCACACGGGGCCTCCCTGATGGCCGATCGCCACCTTCCACGCTTCGGCGGTCTCCGTCGCGTCGGCGGGGCGGATGACGGTGATGTCCGGGATCGCCCGCAGCGCGGTGAGCTGCTCCACCGGCTGGTGGGTCGGTCCGTCCTCGCCGAGGCCGATCGAGTCGTGGGTGTAGATGTAGATCACCCGCTGCTTCATCAGCGCGGCGAGCCGGATCGGCGGCCGCATGTAGTCGCTGAAGATGAGGAAGGTGCCGCCGAAGGGGATCACCCCGCGGTGGAGCACCATCCCGTTCATGATCGCCCCCATGCCGTGCTCGCGGATGCCGAAGTGCACGTACCGCGCGGCGTAGTCGGTTGGAGCGAAGTTCTTCCAGGTCTTGACGCTCGTGCCGTTGCTCGGCGTGAGGTCTGCCGAGCCGCCGATCAGCTCGGGGAGGATCGGCGCGAGCGCGTTGAGCACGATGTTCGAGGCCGCGCGGCTGGCGACGGAGCCGTTCTCCTTGGTGAACGTCGGGATGACCTTCTCCCAACCGGGCGGAAGCTCGCCGGCGATGCGCCTCCGCAGCTCCTTGGCCTGGGACGGATTCGCCATCGTGTACGCATCCATCAGCCGCTGCCAGCTCGCGTGCGCCTCGGCACCGCGCTCCTTCATCGTGCGCCAGTGAGCGAGCGCCTCGTCAGGCACCCAGAACGACGCATTCGGCTTCTCCCAGCCGAGCTTCTGCTTCGTCTCGACTATCTCCTCGGCGCCGAGCGGCTCGCCGTGCGCGGCGGCGGTGTCCTGCTTGTGCGGGCTGCCGTAGCCGATGTGGGTGCGGGTGACGACGAGCGACGGGCGCGACGGATCGCTCTTCGCCTCGCCGATGGCGCGGTCGATCGCGTCGAGGTCGTTGACGTCGGCGATGTGCAGCACCTGCCAGCCGTACCCCTCGAACCGCTTCGCCGTGTCGTCGGTGAAGGTGAGCTCGGTGCTCCCGTCGATCGTGATCCGGTTGTCGTCGTAGAAGCCGATCAGCTTGCCGAGCCTGAAGTGTCCGGCGAACGACGCGGCCTCGTGGGAGACGCCCTCCATCAGATCGCCGTCGCTGCAGATGAAATACGTGTAGTGGTCGACGATGCCGTGTCCCTCGCGGTTGAACACCGCCGAGAGATGAGCTTCGGCGACGGCCATGCCGACGGCATTGCCGATGCCCTGACCGAGTGGCCCGGGGGTGGTCTCGACGCCGGGCGTGTGGGTGTGCTCCGGGTGGCCCGGGGTGCGGCTCCCCCACTGGCGGAACTGCTTCAGATCCTCGAGCGAGAGATCGTAGCCGCTGAGATAGAGGCAGCTGTAGAGCAGCATCGACGCGTGGCCGCAGGAGAGCACGAACCGGTCGCGGTCGGGCCAGTCGGGATCGGCGGGATCGTGCTTCAGATGCCGCGTGAACAGCGAGTACCCGAGGGGCGCGAGCGCCATCGGCGTTCCGGGATGCCCGGAGTTCGCCTTCTGGACCGCGTCCATCGCGAGGGTGCGGACGGTATTGATGCAGAGCAGGTCGAGCGGAGAAGCTGGCGGCATGGCAGAAACATAAACGGCGGTGACGGGCCGGCGCGCGTGAAACGCGCGCCTTTCGGGCGCTGCTTGGCGGCTACGCCGCCTGCCTTGCTGACAGGTCGCTCGCTGCGCTCGCTGACGGGGAACTGCACACGCATAAAGGTCAGTTCCCGTAAGGCGCGCAAAGCGCGCCGCCCCGTAAGCAAGCGAGCCGCGAAGCGGCAACGCAGCGCCCCGAAGGCGCGCTTCGCGCGCGCAGGCCCGACTAGCGCCTTTCAGCAGTTCCGACGTACAGCATTCCCGCGTACGGCGTGCGCTTCGCGTCGACGACGGTGCCAGCGGAGCTGGCGTGCACCTCGCGGAGCACGTCGTCCGGCGTCGCGTAGGGATGCGACTCGAGGTAGAGCGCGACGGCGCCGCTCACGTAGCCGGCCGACATCGAGGTGCCGGTCCAGAGCTGCGACACGGCGCGGCCCCCGAAGTCCATGCTCGGCAGGAGTACCGAGTCGCCGGGAGCGAAGACGTCCACGCAGGGGCCGTAGGCGGTGCCCGGCGTCCGCTCGTCGACGAGGGTGCCTCGGCTCGCGCCCGCGCGCAGCCGCGACGCGCCGACGACTATCGTGCCGGGCACGTTGCCCGGCGCGATGCGGCAGGCGTTCATGTCGATGTTCCCCGCGGCGACGACCACGGGGACGCCGGCGTCGAGCAGGCTCTGGACGGCGTCGTTGAGCGCCGGAATCGACGCTGCGGTGTCGGCGATGAACGACCAGTTCGCGACGGCGCGATGGCCGGGATGCCGAGCGACGTCGGCGAGCACCCACCGGGTGCCTCGCACGATCGCGTCGATCGAGCCGCGCATCGTCCGGCACTCGACCATCTTCACGTCGACGATCTCCGCTTCGGGCGCGACGCCGAGGGTGGCGCCGGCGATCGCGCCGGCGACGGCGGTGCCGTGCGCGTTGCAGAGGCGCGCCTCGCCGGAAAAGGCGTCGAAGCCGCGCCGCACGCGGCCGGCGAGCTCGGGATGGCTCTCCATCACCCCGCCGTCGAAGACGTAGAC
>JBIOHU010000208.1:0-3145 GCA_044449225.1 Gemmatimonadales bacterium
CCCCCCCCCCCCCGGTTGGCCGGTCCCCTCGGGTGGGGGGGGCAATGGCTACACGGGCGCCATCGGGCTTTGGCCCCCCGTTCTCGCCCTGGTCGTACATCCGGATCGTCGAATCAGCTCGAGGCGACGATATATCCGGATCGGCGCGCACCCCCCCGGGTGGCGTGCAGCAGGTTGCTGAAGAAGCCGAGTGCGAGCATGGCACTCAAGGCGGCGACGGCGAGGCGACGAGTCATCATGGTCTCCTAGTAGTCCATGAAGCTGTCGTAGCTCGAGCGCTCCGCGACCACGTAGCCGCTGAAGTGCTTGACCCGGCGGAACACCACGTTCGCCCTCGAGTCGACGTACGTCTGGAGGTCGCTGTCCTGCAGCGACTCGTCGACGCAGGCGCCGAGGTCGTTGCAGTAGTTCATGACGAGGACCGACGCATCCGCCTGTGTGGCGTGCTCCGCATAGATGTACAGCTCGACGCTCTTCGTCGGGTTGAACCGCATCGCCGGCTGGAAGTCGATCTCCGGCGTATCACTCTGCGAGTTCCGGATCGTCACGCTGATCGTCACCGGACCGCGCTCGGGCGCGCAGCTCTGGTTCCAGTAGTCGGCGCCGTAGCCGGAGCTGGCCAGGTCGCAGACCGAGTTGGCCGGAATGTCGAGGTGATTGGGCCCGAGCGAGAACGACTGGTCGTGCCGGGGGTCGAAGGTCACGGCGTAGACGCCGTCGGCCACACCGACCAGCGCCCGCTGGGACGCGTTCGGCACGAAGGGCGACGTGCGCAGCTGCGACGCGTGGGTCGCCGCCGCGGGCGCGGTGGCCTCGCCGGCGCACCCCGCGAGCAACAGGCTCGCCGTCGCCAGCATGATGATCCGTGAAGCACTGGGGCCTGCCATCGTCGGCAGTCGCATGCGGATTCTCTTGAACGAGGGGAAGGAGGTCGATCGCGAGGTACGAGCAATCGACACCTGACCGCGGTGCAAGACCTCACCGTGGCGACCCCTGCAATGGCAATGCTGACGCCACAGTTTCTGGATTGGCGATTCCCGTCAGAGTGACTCGAATCACTCGACGCTTTTTCGCCATTCGGTTGTCATGACCGCGACGATCGGGCAGGCTGACCAGCGCTCGGATTGATCGGATCGTGCAGATCGCCCGATTTTTCGCATACTGCGAAGCTGCCAGGGCAGCGGCCTTCGTTCAGGCGGCCGGATCGACCCGGGCGATCTCGAAGCAGCAGCGCGGCTGCTCGCCGTGCTGGCAGCAGGAGTGGGCCGCTTCGCCGGAGATCTCCGATACGAGCGTCTCGACGGCGTGGCACATCTCCGGGCGGTGGGCCACCGCGCTCGAGAGGGGGCAGCCGGAGCTGCGTATGACGAGGGATTCTCCCTCCTTCACCACCTCGACCTCGCCTCCGAGCGCGCGGAGCACGTTCGCGGCGGCGTCGGCGCGCCCGCTCAGGGTGCCCGACGCGCGCCCCCCCGCCACCGCCGCCAGCCGCCGACCCACCTCGTGCAGCATCGCCTCCGATCGGTCGGGGGGAAGCTGCTCGACCAGGACGTCGAGCAGGATCCGGAGCACCGGCGGATAGGCCTTCGAGAAGAGGGGGGCGGCGTCGGGATGGAGCTCGTAGATAGTCGCCGGCTTCCCGGCGCCGGGCCCGCGCCGCACTCCGTCCTGGCGCACGAGGCCATCGCGCTCGAGCGAGGCGAGATGGCTCCGGACCGCGTTGTCGGTGAGGCCGAGCGCCTGCGCGAGCTCTTCGACCGTCCGCTCGCTTCGCCGGAGGAGCAGCACGACCTGACCCCGGGTGCTCTCGAGAAATCGCTTGCCGATCGCGATGGCGTCCATGGATGCCTCCGTCATGTAGCGCCAAGCTATATCAATAGAAGTGATTGGTCAACGAGATGCTTGACTAATTGCCGGCCTGTCGGCGAGAGCGGGGCACCGAGGTTGCCATTGTCGGGAGCGATCACAGCACGTCGCGGACGACCGCGACATCCCTCGAGGAGGACCGCCATGAACCATTCCATTTTCCACCGACTCGCGCGCCGAACCGGTACCGCGGCGATGGTGCTCGCCCTCGGCGCCTGCTCCGGACTCGGGCTCGGCAACGTGCTCGGCGGCGTGCTCGGCGGCCAGGGCTCCCAGGTTGTCGGCGCCGTCCAGAGCGTCGACACCCGCAGCCGGCAGATCGGCGTGCAGCAGTCCAATGGCCAGACCGTCTGGGTCGGCTACGACGGCAACACCCAGGTCGTCTTCCAGAACCAGAACTATCCCATCACCGCGCTCCAGCGGGGGGACCTGGTGACGGCGAACGTCCAGGACAACGGCAACGGCGCCTACTACACCAACCTCGTCCAGGTCACGCAGTCGGTGTCCGGTTCGCGAGGCACGTCCGGCTCCAACCTGCAGTCCTTTCAGGGCACCGTTCGCCAGGTGGACCGATCGAACGGATGGTTCACGATGGACGAGAGCAATCTCGGCCGCATCACCGTGACGATGCCGTCGGGACTGAGCCAGAACGACATCAATCGCTTCAACAACCTGCGCGTCGGCGACAACCTGCGATTCTATGGTACGCGGTACGGCAACAACCAGGTGCAGTTGCGACAGTTCTGATCCCGACCGCCGTTCCGAATCGCGACCGCCGTTTGGTATGTTGACGGTAGTTCAATACGTTGACCGTCCCTCGGTCGGTTGACCGCCCTTCAGTTCTTCCAGCTCCTCCCATCGCGCCGTCGCCGCGCCGATCTCCGCATCGAGCGCCGCGAGCCGGGCCTGGGCGTCGGACATCGCCGCACCGTCACGCAGCAGCGCCGGCTCGGTGAACGACGCGTAGAGCCGCTCGCGCTCGCGCTCCAACGCGTCGATCCGATCGGGGAGCGCGGCGAGCTCCATCGTCTCACGGTAGCCGAGCTTCTTCGGCGCGGTCGGACGTTTGGCGTTGGGCGCCGCCGCCGATTTTTTCGACGTCGCCAGCGCCGGCGCTGCGGCGGCCGGCCGCTGTCGCACCCAGTCGCTGTAGCCGCCGGCGTATTCGCCGATCCGGCCATCCCCCTCGAACACCAGGATGCTCGTCACGACGTTGTCGAGAAAGGCGCGGTCGTGGCTCACCAGCAGCAGCGTGCCGGAGTACTCGAGCAGTAGCTCC
>JBIOHU010000209.1:0-3122 GCA_044449225.1 Gemmatimonadales bacterium
GCGTCGAGCAGGTCGTCGGGTATGGCGAGCGCGTACTGCCGGACGAGGAAAATACCGAAGATGCTCGACAGGCCGGGGATGATGACCCCGCCAGAGTTGTTCACGAGGCCGAGCGACTTGATGAGCAGGAAGAGGGGGAGCATCGCGACCTGGACGGGGATCGCGAGTCCGGCCGCCAGCACGCGGAAGGTCCGGTCGCGCCCGCGGAAGCGGAGCTTGGCGAAGGCGTAGCCGGCCGAGGCGTTGATCATCAGCGCGCCGGCCGTCGTGACGACGGCGACGAAGGCGCTGTTGAGGGCGTAGCGGCCGAGGGCGAGCCGGCCGAAGAGATCGCGATAATGCGCCAGCGTCGGATGATGCGGCAGGAGCGCCGGCGGAAAGGTGGACGCCTCGCCGGTGGCCATGAACGACGCGCTGAGCATCCAGAGGAGGGGGATGAGCGACAGCGCGCCCACGCCGCGCAGCGCCCCATGCAGCGCGACCGCCTCCAGCCGCTGGCGGCCGGCGCGCGATTCGCTCACGCTCCCGCCGCTCCGCGCGGCGAGAGCCAGCGCTGCACCACGGTGAAGGCGACGATGACGGCGAAGAGGAGGAAGGCGATCGCCGCGGCGACGCCGAGCCGCCACCAGCGGAAGCCCTCCTCGTACATGTAGAGGACGAGGCTCGTCGTGGCGCGAAGCGGGCCGCCCTGGGTCATGACGTACGGCTCGGTGAAGAGCTGGAGATAACCGATCATCGTCACGATGACGACGAAGAAGAGAGTCGGGGCGAGCATCGGCATGGTGACGTGCCGGAAACGCTGCCACGCCGAGGCGCCGTCGAGCGCCGCCGCCTCGTACAGCTCGCGCGGAATGCTCTGCAGACCGGCGATGCAGATCAGCATGTTGTAGCCGAAGTTCTTCCAGGTCGCCATGAGGATGATCGCCGGCATCGCCCAGTGCGGGTTGCCCAGCCAGTCGATCGGCCCGAGGTGGACGAAGCCGAGCAGATAGTTGAGCAGTCCGTACCGCGGGTGGTAGAGGTAGCGCCAGACGATCGCCACCGCGACGAGGGTGGTGACGAACGGCGCGAAGAAGACGGTGCGCGCGGTCGATTTCCAGCGGACGGCACGCGCGTTGACGAGGAGCGCGGCGCCGAGCGAGGCGGCGATGGTGAGCGGACCGCCGACGACGGCGAAGTAGAGGGTGTTCCTGAGCGCCTGCCAGAACAGCGGCTCGTGCAGCACGCGCGAGTAGTTGCGCAGACCCACCCAGCGCGCGGCGTGGGGATCGGCCAGTGCGTAGAGATCGAAGTCGGTGAAGCTCAGGCCGATGGCGGCAAGCACCGGACCGGCGAAGAACACGACGATCAACGCCAGCGCCGGCGCGACGAACCACCAACCTGGTGCGATGCGCGCCCTCGTCATGGGCGCGCGCCCTGGCGCTGGGAGAGTATCCACCGCCGCTTCTCGAGAATGGCATCCACCTCGGCGTCGAGCGAGGCGAGCGCCTGGTCGACTGTCTGCCGGCCGCGCGCGGCACGCTCGGCGGCGCTGGCGACACGCGACGCGATCAGCTCCCACTCCGGCACCGCGGGCGTCGGCACGACCCGTCCGAGCTGGACGCGAAAGGCGGCGAGCTTCGGATCGTGCGCCAGCGCCGGTGTCGCCCACGCCGAGCGGCGCGCCGGCAGGTCGCCCGTCTTCTCGTAGAAGCGCGCCTGGCGCGCCGGGTCGCTGACGAAGGCGACGAAGCGCCAGGCGAGCGCCCGGTTCGGCGACCGGCGCATGATCACCATGCTCGACCCGCCGGCGAGCGAGACGCCGCCGCTGTCGGGACCGGGCAGCGGCGCGGTGTCCCACGACTCCTGAAGAGAGTCGGGCAGTCGCGCCCGGAACTGGCCGACGTTCCACGGTCCGGTGATGTACATCGCCACCCGTCCCGCCTCGAACTCCTGATAGACGTTGCTGATCTGGGTGTTGGCGAGCGCCGGCGCGAGGCCGTCGGCAAACAACCCGACGTAGAAGGCGAAGCCGCGCCGGAAGCGCGGATCGCGGAAGTCGCCGCGGGTGCCGTGGTCGGCGAGAAGCGGTGCACCCTGCTGGAGGCCGAAGATCACCGGCTGGGCCCACTCGTCGAGCGGCATGAGGAGGGGAAAGGCGCCGGCGGGCTGGATCCGCTTCACCCGCACCGCGGCGTCGCGGAGCGCCTGCCAGGTCGTCGGCGGCGACGACACGCCGGCTCGGCGCAGCAGGTCGGTGCGATAGAACAGGACGCGGGTGTCCACGTACCAGGGAACGCCGTACAGCACGCCGTCGACGACGTTGGTGGCCCAGACGCCGGGGAAGTAATCGGCGCGCGGGATCGCCAGCGAGTCGCCGGCGACGAGGCTGTCCAAGGGGGCGAGGGCGTCGAGGGCGGCGAACTCCGGGATCCAGGTGTTGCCGAGCTGCGCGACGTCGGGGAGCGCACCGCCCACGAAGGCGGTGAGCAGCTTCTCGTGCGCCGCCGTCCAGGGGATCTGCTGAATGCGCACGTGCACGCCGGGGTTCGCCCGCTCGAACTCGGACACCATCGGCGCCAGCGCCTCGCCCTCGGCGCCGAACGCCCAGACGCGCAGCTCCGACTCGCCGGCACTGGCCGAGGACCCGGTGCACGCGGCGGCGATCGTCGCCATCGCGCCGAGCGCGAGACCCGCGCCGGCGATGCGCGTCAGCAGCGGCCCGCGAGCCATCCGCCGGTGAACCCGGCGCGGCACATTCCGCGCACGACGTCCGCGTCCTGCCGCAGCAGCTTCCAGACGAATCCGGTGCGCCAGTTCTCGACCATGGCGAGAATCGGCCCTTCGTCGATGCCGAGGTAGTCGCGGTCGAACCAGGAGATGCCGTCGACGATGTAGCCGTGATGCAGCGGCGGGCCGGTGGCGTGCAGCGTCGGGTTGAAGGCGTCGACGAAGCCGTAGCGGCCGAAGAGAGGATCGCCGTAGCGGTGCCGCATGTTCAGCAGCGCCGGCAGGGCGATCTCCGGCGCGAACGCCACCGAGCCGCCGGCGCCGGTCGGGGCGACGGTGCCGTCGTCGCGTTTGTCGGTCGCGTCCACGCCGCGCGCCCAGTAGGTGTGGAACTCGCGCGACCGGCCATCGAC
>JBIOHU010000210.1:0-3056 GCA_044449225.1 Gemmatimonadales bacterium
CTCCGCCTCCCCGCCCCCGACCTGTACGACCTGCGCGCGATCGACGAGATCATCGCCGAGCCGCCGGGCGGCGCCCACGCCGATCACGTCGCCGCCGGCAAGGCGCTCCAGGAGACGCTGCTCCGGCAGCTCGACGAGCTGCGCGGGCTCAAGCCCGACAAGCTCGTGCGGCGCCGCCGCGAGAAGTATCTGCGCATGGGACAGTACACGGAGTAGCGTGCCCCAGCTGATCGAAGTCGCGTTCAAGGGAAACCGCAAGGAGTTCTTCCTCTGGGAGTCGGACGAGGCGCCGCGCCGCGGCGTGGCCATCATCGTCGACGCCGACCGGGGCGAGGACTTCGGCCACGTCCGGGCCGCCGGCCCGGAAGCGGAGCAACGCTCGGCCAAGGTGCCCCACGGCCTCGCCGGCGCGCCGCCAACGCGGGTGGCCAAGCGACTCGCCAGCGCGGACGACGCACGGCGCCACGACGAGGTCCGCGCCACCGACGACGAGGCGCGCCGCAAGGCCAGCGAGCGGGTGAAGGCGAACGCGCTGATCATGAAGGTGACCGACGCCGAGTGGCAGTGGGACCGGAAGAAGCTCACTCTCTATTTCACCGCCGAGAAGCGGGTCGACTTCCGCATCCTCGTCCGCGAGCTGGCGTCGATGTTCCGGACCCGGATCGAGCTGAAGCAGATCGGCGTGCGCGACGAGGCGAAGCGTCTCGACGGCATCGGCCGTTGCGGGCGCCAGTACTGTTCCGCCTCCTGGCTTCCCGAGCTGCGCCCGGTGAATCTCGGCGTGGCCAAGGATCAGCGGCTGTCGCTGAACCCGTCGCAAATTTCCGGCGCCTGCGGGCGGCTCATGTGCTGCCTGCGCTACGAGCACGAGTTCTACGTCGAGAGCCGGCGGAAGTACCCGAAGGAGCTCAAGGTGGTGAAGACGTCGCGCGGCGAGGAAAAGATTCTCGCCAACGACATCTTCCGCGAGCGCGTGACGCTGCGCGGCGTCGAGGGGGACATCCGCTTCGTCCCGCTCGCCGAGCTGCGCGCCGAGATGGCGGCGGCTGGCGATCCCCTGGCGGCGGCGCTGGAGGCGGCGGCGCTCGCGACGCCCGTCGCGCTGCCGGCGGCGCACGAGCCTCGCGACGATTCGCCTGACGACCTCGTGGAGCTCGAGGCGCCGGAGCGGCCGCGCGCGTCGCGTCCCTCCCGGCCCGGCCGGCCGTCCCGTCCCGATCGGCCGCCGTCCGCGCCGCCGTCCACCGTGGTCGCCGAACCGGCGCCGTCGGAGAACGCGTCGGAGGCGGCGGCGAGCGAGCGCCCCGGCCAGCGTCGTCGCGGCCGCCGCGGCGGACGGCGCAACCGGCCCGGCGGACCCCCGCCGAGTGGTGCCGGCAGCGACGCCGGCGGCACGCCACCGGAGGATGGGTGAGCCGGTACTACCTCACGACGGCGATCGACTACGCGAACGGCGCACCGCACATCGGCCACGCGTACGAGAAGATCGGCGCCGATGCGATTGCGCGCTATCGGCGCCTCCGCGGCGACGACGTCCATTTTCTCATCGGGATGGACGAGCACGGCCAGAAGGTCGAGCAGACGGCGGCGCAGGAATCGGTCACGCCGCAGGCGCTCGTCGACACCCTCGCCGGCGCCTTCGCGGCGATGTGGGACCGGCTCGGCATCTCGCGCGACCAGTTCATCCGGACCACCGATCCGATCCACCGCGCCGGCGTGTCGGCGCTCATCGAGCGGATCTTCGACCGGAACCCCGACGACTTCTACGAGAAGGCGTACGAAGGCTGGTACTGCGTCGGCTGCGAGTCGTTCAAGCAGGACGCCGAGATCGTCGACGGCAAGTGCGTGCTCCACCCGACGCGCACCCTGGAGTGGGTCGAGGAGCGCAACTGGTTCTTCCGCCTCAGCCGCTACGCCGGGTTCCTGCGCCAGCATCTGACGACGCATCCGGAGTTCCTCCAGCCGGAGAGCCGGCGCAACGAGATGCTGGCGCTCATCGACCGCGGGCTCGAGGACGTGTCGGCGAGCCGGTCGCGGTTGAAGTGGGGAATTCCCTTCCCGAGGCCGTTGAGCACCGGCGAATCGCAGACGACGTACGTCTGGTTCGATGCGCTCCCCAATTACCTCACCGCCACCGGATTTCCGGCGGGAGACTGGAAGTCCTGCTGGCCGGCGCAGCTCCACATCGTCGGCAAGGACATCACTCGCTTCCACACGATCATCTGGCCGGCGATGCTGAAGGCGGCGGAGCTTCCCCTCCCCGAGCGCGTGTGGGGCCACGGCTTCGTGCTGCTCGGCGGCGAGCGGTTCAGCAAGTCAGCCGGCGTCCGGCTCGACCTGGACGAGGCGATCGACCGCTTCGGCGCCGACGCCTTCCGTTATTTCCTTCTCCGCGAGATCCCCTTCGACGCCGACGGCAGCTTCTCGTGGGAGCGGTTCGAGGAGCGCTACAACTCCGATCTCGCCAACGCGTGGGGCAACCTCGCCAGCCGCGTCATCGCGATGGTGGAGAAATATCGCGGCGGCGTGGTGCCGGCCGGCGAGCCCGACGAAGCGGATCGCATGGATACGGAGGACATCGCCGCGTACCATGCAGCGATGGACGGCAGCCGCGGTTTCCTGCTCCACGAGGCGCTGCAGCGGGCGATGGCGTGCGTCGCGCGCGGCAACGAGTACGTGCAGTCGCGGCAGCCGTGGGCTTTGGCAAAAGGGACCGACGCGGAGTCGCGCCGTGCGCTCGACCGCGTGCTGTCGTCGCTGGTGCGCCAGCTCGCCCGGCAGGCCGTGCTCCTCGCCCCCTTCATGCCGGTGAAGGCACAGGCGGTGTGGGAGCAGCTCGGCGCGCCGGGCGCCGTGTCCGATCAGCGCTTCGCCGGCATCGCCCGCCTCGACGCGGCAGGTTGGCGGGTGACGAAGGGCGAGTCGCTCTTTCCGAAGGAGAAGTCGTAGCGAGCCCTGTCATCCCGCACGAGCGCAGCGAACGATGTCATCCCGCACGAGCGAAGCGCGTGTCGGGACCTGCCTCACGTTACGCGTAACCTGCCACGGTGCAAGGC
>JBIOHU010000211.1:0-2988 GCA_044449225.1 Gemmatimonadales bacterium
GCAACGGAACGACGCTCGCGCGCGAGATCGTCCTGCGTCAGCCGGACATTCGCGTGCTCTTCATGTCCGGCTACAACCCCGAGCCCAGCGAGGGTCTCGAGCTCGATGGGGGTACGACGGCATTTCTTGCCAAGCCGTTCAGCCCCGACCGCCTCGCGCGGGCGATCCGCGAGCTGCTCGATCGCCCACGCGTCTGAGCGAGCGCCCGCCGGAAGCCGAAGAGTGCCGCTCAGCCTGTGACGATCGCTCCGCCGATGACGTAGAACAGGGACATGCGCGCCACGCTGATCGTCCTCGTCGCCTGCGCAGCGCTTGCCGTCGCGTCGCCCGGCGGAGCGTCGGGGCCACAGGTCTGCCCGGCCCGCTCGGTCGGGCCGGGCGCTCTCGTCCGTGGCACGACCGCCGGCGCGGCTTGCCTGCTCCGTGCGTACAGGAACGGCTGCTCACCGGCCACCTACGAGCTCTCCTCCTTCGGCGTCGACACGATCGCGACCCTCCGCTTTCAGCTCGTCCACGGCAGCGGCGGCTGCGCGATCGACGTGAGCCGAAGCTTTCGGGTCGTACCGCAGAAACCCCACGTCACTGCCGTCGGCCACTGCAAAGCGCTCCGGCGGACCGCCGCCGACATCGTTGCGACGGGTTGCCGAGGGACCGGCCTCTCAGCGACGACATCGCTGACGCACTGAACGCACACCACGCCAAGGCAGCCGGGCCTAAGCAAACGGCGCCGCCGAGCCGATAACGGTCCCGGCGACTCTCGTGACCAGCGCGCAAACCCAGCAAACCAACCTGACGACGTGGCGGGTCGAGATCGACGACCGCGCAGACGTCATCTTTCAGCTGCGCGACTACCTGCGCCGGATGGGCGTGCAGGCCGCGGTCTGCGCCCCGACGGCGCTCGAGCTCGAGACAGATACATCGGTAAACGATCTGCGTCGGTTCGTCGCCGACTGGAATCGGGTAACCGCCATCACGGCTCGCCTCGTCGAAGGACCGGCAATCCGGATCGAGTCCGGCGCTCCGCGGCCGGAGCCCACGGGACCGCGACTCGGCGAGCTCCTCGTCGCCAAGCACCTCATCGATGAGGAGCAGCTGCTCTTCGCGCTCAACGAAGCGCGGGAAACGGGCGACTTGCTGGGGATCGTCCTCCTACGGAAGCAACTGATCTTCGAGGACGAGCTCGCCCGCACGCTTTCCGACCAGCTGTCGATTCCATACGTCAGCGTGATGCGGACCGGCGTCGACCGCCATATCGTCCGCCTGATGCCGGCCGATGTCGGCGAGCGCGCAGCGGCGATTCCGGTCCGTGCAATCGACGACGCGGTCGAGGTCGCGTTCGCGGATCCCACGGACCCGAACGCACTTGCGGCGGTTCGGGCACACTTGCCCAACATCCGAATTGCCGTCAGCGAGCTCTCGGACATCCGGCTCGCGTGGCGCCACGTCCAGCAACGGGCACGCTGACTACCACTGATTCGATCGCCCGGACGCCGGGGTGACCAGGTAGGACTCATCGCCGATCGAGAGCTCCGCCGAGCCCAGACCGACGGCTGCGAGCCACGATTCGACTGCGTCGAGGATCTGGTTCACGCCCCTTGACTCCCACTCGGCGCGGACACGCACCTCGTTCCGCTCACCGTCGAACTCGATCGACGCGCGGTCGAAGAGCGCGGCCAGACGCCGCACGAGGGCGTGCACACCCGTGTCGTCTGCAACTGCAACGCGGATCTCCACCATCTGGTCCTCCAACGGTTGAAGCGTCGTCGCCGACCGGTCTACTTCGCTCGGCTAGTACTGCTCCAGCCCGTTTGCTTAGGGCGGACCGTTCCGCGAGGTCGTGCCCTCGGCCTCGCGTGGTGGTGCACGGCGCCGGTTCTCGTCGGCGCTGCTGCCAAAAGGCTAGCAAGCGCCGCGGCGGCCCCGCCTCCCCCAAAATGACTACCCAAATGTGAACGCGTAGGCGGTCACACCAGGCGAAAAGAGCAATTCGAGCGTGCCCTGGCGCACGGCGGCCCCCGACACGACGGTGTAGAGACGGTCGGAGTTCACGTCGAGCGTCCGAAGCGGCTTGCCGTCGACGAGCGCCTGCACGGTGCCCTTGCCCCCGAGTACGAGATAGACGAAGCGAGCGCGGAAGTGAAGCCGCAGCCGCGCGCCGAGACTCGCGACGATCCGCTGGCTCCCGACGTTCCAGTTGCCCGCATAGGAGAGATCGTTGTCTGGGAGCGACGGCGCGAACGTGTACGCCTCGGTGACGTTCGGGCGGATCTTCGAGCCGACGTACCGCGCGAGGCGCGCCGTGCCGAGATAGGACTCGGGCGTCAGCAGGCCGGTCGGAGTCGTGTCAGGGACACGCGCGGCGTGCGGCGGCATCGAGGCGCCCGTCTCGGCGAGGAGCGAGCGGATCGCCTGCTCGGTGCCGCCGTAGTCGCCTTCGCCGAAGTGGTAGTGGCGCACGCGGCCGGACTTGTCGATCAGATACTCGGCGGGCCAGTACTGGTTCGAGTACGCGCTCCAGGTGCCGTAGTCGTTGTCGAGCGCAACCGGCCACATCACGTCGAGCGAATGTGTCGCCTGTCGCACGTTGCTGAGGACATGTTCGAAGGCGAACTCCGGCGTGTGGACGCCGACGATCACGAGGCCGTCCTTGTGGTACGCCGCGTACCAGGCGCGCAGATGCGGCAACGTCCGGATGCAATTGATGCACGAGTACGTCCAGAAGTCGATCAGCACCACCTTCCCGCGTAAGGACGCGAGCGAGAGCGGCCGGTTGCCGGGCGTGTTGAGCCAGTCGGCGATCCCGACGAAGTCGGGCGCGTTGCCGAGAACCGGGAGCGAAGACTTCGACGCCTTCGCTGCGGCCGCGGCAAACGCGTTACCGCCGCCCTTGAGCGCGTCGAGATGCTTCGTCGCGAGCGACGTCTCCTCGACGTGCTTCTGGATCGCCGTCGTGTAGCCGCCGAGGGCGGTCTGCAGGCTCTGCGAGAC
>JBIOHU010000212.1:0-2974 GCA_044449225.1 Gemmatimonadales bacterium
AAGCAGCTCGGCGTCACCGGCGCCGACATCCTCGGCTTCAGCAACGGCGGCAACACGGCGATGCAGGTGGCGATCCGGCACCCGGAGCGGGTGCGGCGGCTCGTGCTCGCGTCGGCATTCTACAAGCGCGCCGGCATGCTGGACGCGTTCTGGAACAGGATGGATCACGCGCAGTTCAGCGACATGCCGGAGGTGTACAAGGACGCGTACCGGAAGATCAACCCGGATCCGGCAGCGCTGCTGAACATGTTCCACAAGGACGCGACGCGGATGCAGACCTTCCGGGACTGGACCGACGCCGACCTCGCCGGCATCGCTGCGCCGGCGCTGGTCGTCGTGGCCGACGAAGACGTCATCAAGCCCGAGCACGCGCTCGAGATGTACCGCGTCCTGCCTCACGCGCGGCTGGCGGTCTTTCCCGGCACGCACGGCAGCTACATGGGGGAGGCGATGTCGGCCGATCGGAGCAGCAGGGTGCCGGAGCTGTTCGTGGCGGAGGTGGAGGAGTTTCTGCGCTAGGTCCCGACACTCGCGGCCTGCGGCCGCTCCTGCGGGATGACACATCTCCTCATCGCCGGAGCACGCCCGTCGCGCCGCCGGAGATGAGCGAGGCGATGTTGGCGACGATGATCGGGCGCCTGGTGCCGCCGGCGGAGACGAGGTAGCTCGGCTCCCATTCGGGGTGGAACCAGCCCTTGAACTCGCGGAGCCCCTGGAAGTTGTAGTATCGCTCGCCGCCGACCCGCATCGCGCTGGCGATCTGGTTCCAGAGTGGCGCCACGGTGCCGGTGCGGATTCCGGCCAGTGGCACCATGCCGAGATTGAAGTACGCGTATCCCTCGGCACGCGCCCACAGCATCGCCTCCGTGAGGAGGAATCGCATCACACTCGGCGGCGCGTCGCTCGTCATCCGCATCAGGTCCACCTCGGCTTCGGCGCGCCCGCCGGAGAGCCATAGGGAAGCGAAGGCGACGATGGAGCCGCCGGCGCGCACGACGCCGACCGGTCCGCGCGCGACGAACCGCTCGTCGAACCGGCCGAGTGAGAAGCCTTTCTCACGCGCCTTCTTGCCGCGCAGCCAGTCGTCGGAGACGGCGCGGAGCGAGCGCATGAGCGAAGGCACCCGGTCCGACGGCACGAGCTCGAACGAGCAGCCGTCCGAGACGAGCTTGCGACGGACGTAACGGAGGTTGCGTCGCGTCGGCCCGTCGAGGGAGAAGTCGGCGAGTTGAACTCGCGCGACCTCGCCGAGCTTCGCTGCGGACAGGCCGTAGTCGAGGTAGAGATAGAGGAGCTGCGGCCCGACGCGATAGAACACCGGCCAGGTTCCCTCGCGGTCGCACTGACGGACGAAGGAGTCGACGAGCGCCGCCGCGGCCTCCGGGGGGCCGACGGGGTCGCCCATCGCGACGCGGCTCCGGCCCGCGGTGCCTACCATGATGAAGCCGAGCCCTGACGGGTCGGCGATGATCTCCTTGTCGCCGAGGAGCGCCAGATGCGCGTACGCCCGCGGCGAGTCGCGGACTATCGCCTCGACGACCGCGTCGTCCACCACGACGGAAGCGCGGCGCAGCAGCGACGGGCGGAGCAGGCGAGTGAGGGAGAGCGCGAGGAGGGCGACGATGGTGAGGATGAAGGCGCGCGTGGCTCGCGGCGCTTCGGCCCGGTCGCCGTACTCCCAGAACACGCGGCCGGAGACGGCGCGGTGTCCGTACCCGAGGTAGGTGAGGAGCGCGGTGGCGACGAGCACGCCGCCGATGGCGAGATACCATCCCCGGGTGAACCGCTCGTCGAGCAGCGAGGCGCGGCGGTAGAAGAAGCGGCGATTCGGGAGCAGGGCGATCAGCATGACGACGAGGAAGATCGCCTGCTCGATGTCGAGCGCACTCGTGAGGGCGACGACGATTCCCGCGCCGAGCACCCAGAGTGTGAGGTGATACGCGACGTCGAGCCGGCGCTGCAGGCCGCGCGCGAGAACGATGAGCGCGACGCCGGCGATGCTCTCGAAGTATGCCGAGAGCTCGACGACCGGCACCGGGAGGACGTCGTTGATCCAGCCGATCCGGCTCGCGGCGCCCGGCGTGGCCCCGGAAAAGAGGAGGATGACGCCGGCGAGGAAAGTGGTGAAGGCAAAGGCGCGCGGCACGATGACCGCCCACGCGTCGCCGCCCATGCGAAGGAGCCGTGCCACACCGGGCGAGTGCCGGTAGAAGACGACGAAGCCGAGCAGCACCACGACGCCGATGAGCGCGACGAAGAGCGAGAGGTGCCCGTGCGAGAGGCGGAAGACCGGAGTAGCTTGCGCCGGGATCATGGGTCAAATCTACGGAGGATTCGGTGCGAGCATCGCCTCGCATGGCGCCTGGGGGCCGGCGCTGTTCGTCGTGGGGTACGCGATCGCCAGCGCGGCGTTCGTGCCGGCGGGTCCCCTCACGATCGTTGCGGGGGTGCTGTTCGGCCTCGTCGCCGGCACGGTGTACTCTTTTCTCGGCGCGACGCTCGGTGCCTGCCTCGCCTTCACGTTGTCGCGCCGGCTGGGGCGAACGACGATCGAAGCGCGCATCGCCCGTTCGCCGCGGCTCACCGCCATCAGCCGCGCCGTCGGTGCCGACGGACGCCGCGTCGTCATGCTGCTGCGCCTGTCGCCGGTGATCCCGTTCAGCGCGATCAACGTCGTCATGGGGGTATCGCCGATCCGCTTCGCCGATTTCGCCATCGCGTGCGTCGCGATGCTGCCGGTCACGGTGCTGTACGTCTACTACGGCACGGTAGCGGGGACGCTGGCGCGCGCGGCGGTGGAACACACTCATCGCGGAGCGGCGTACTACGTACTACTCGGGGTCGGGCTGATCGCGACGATCGTCGTGACGACGATCGTCGCGCGCGCGGCGAAGCGATCGCTGGCGGAGGTGGTGAGGTGACGTCACGCTGTCGCCCGCAGCCGCGCAGCGGGTGTCGGGAGCTGCGTTCATGG
>JBIOHU010000213.1:0-2896 GCA_044449225.1 Gemmatimonadales bacterium
CCGACGACGTTCATCTCGCCCCGCAGCACGTTGAGCAGCTGCGGCAGCTCGTCGAGGCGGGTGCGGCGCAGCACGCGGCCAACCAGGGTGACACGCGGATCGCCACGGGCCGCCCACACCGCGCGGCCATCGGGCTCGGCGTTCACGTACATCGTGCGGAACTTGTGCATCCTGAACGGCTTGCCGCCCAGATCGTGAACGCGCCGGTCATGCGGCGCCATGGCGTCGAGGCGGCGGTCCATCCCCACCCGCACCTGCGAATAGAAGACCGGCCCACGCGACGACAGCTTCACGGCGATCGCGATGAGCAGGAAGACCGGCGATAGCGCGATCAGCGAGAGGAGGGCGATCGTGACGTTGACGGCCCGGCAGAGAAGCTCGTGCCGCTCGCGCGGCCAGATGTCGGCCCCGAAGTCGCTCGCCGCATCGGTGGCAACGTCGGCGAACGGAAAGGTCACCAGCGTCAGCGGATGCTCCGCGAAGCGGTGCTCGCTTCGAAGATCGCCCGGATGGTGTTCGGCCGCGCGACGCCGCGCGGCCGTGCGACTCGTCCCGGACAGCTCGGTCGCCCCACGAGTCACCGCCACTGCGCCTGCTCCTTCCATTCGAAATCCCCTCCGGTGCTGAGCTGCCGTGAGTCGCATCGTCCGGCTCTTTGTCGTCGCGCCACCGGGACGCGTGATCCCCGTGGGGCCCGATCGAACCATCTGACGGGCACCGGTGATGGGGGGGCGTAACGCACATCACATACCAACGTGAGCAGTGGCCGACAGGAGCCGGGATCGCGGCGTCGGCCGCCCTGCGGCAACGGCGCCAGTCGCCGCCTTCCGGCATCTGCGGCCCGCCGCCTGCGGGATCAGCTTTCCTATTAGAAGTCCAGGAGGTCTGATCGATGCCCGTCCGTTTCAGCGATCGCGCCGACGCCGGTCGGCAGCTCGCCGAGCGGCTGACGGCCTATGCGCGCCGCCCGGACGTGCTCGTGCTCGCTTTGCCACGGGGCGGCGTTCCCGTCGCCTTCGAGGTGGCCAGTCGCCTCGGCGTCCCCCTCGATCTCTTCCTCGTGCGCAAGCTGGGCTTCCCCGGCCACGAGGAATTCGCCATCGGCGCCATCGCTTCGGGAGGCGTGCGTGTCCTCGACGACGACGTGGTGCGCTCCTTTGGCGTGTCGCGGGAGGAAATCGACCGGGTCACCAGGCAGGAGGAGCGGGAGCTGTCGCGGCGCGAACGGCTATACCGCGACGACCGTCCCGGGCCCGAGGTCCGAGATCGGATCGTGATCCTCGTCGACGACGGACTCGCGACCGGCTCGACGATGCGCGCCGCGCTCTCCGCGCTCCGGCTGGAGGGAGCGCGCCGCATCGTCGTCGCCGTGCCCGTCGCGCCGCGGGAAACCTGCGAGGCGATTCGCGCCGAGGTCGACGAGATCGTCTGCGCCGAAATGCCGGAGCCCTTCCGCGCCGTCGGGATGTGGTACGACGACTTCGGTCAGACGAGCGACGAGGAGGTGCGTGCGCTGCTCGCGCGCGCGAACCACTCGCGCGTCAGCCGCACGTCATGCGGTTCAGACGGCGACGGCGCGTCGGGCGGCTGGTGAGCTCAACACGGGACGGGCGGCGAGCCGTTCGCGAATCAGGGCGCGAACGCTCTCGAGCTCCTCGCCCTCCAGCTGGAGTCTCGGCGGGCGCACCGTGACGGTTCCCTTCCCTACCTCGGCCTGGACGAGCTTGATGAGCTGTACGAACTTCGGCACCGTGTCGAGCCGCAGCAGGGGCAGGAACCACTCGTACAACGCGCGCGCGTCGTCCATGCGTCCTGCCGTGCCAAGGTCGAACAGCTGCACCGACTCCACGGGCAGCGCGTTGACCAGTCCGGCGATCCAGCCGACGGCGCCCATCGGGATGCTCTCGAGAATCATGTCGTCCATCCCGGCGAAGATCGCGATGCGGTCGCCGAGGCATTCGCGCAGCGCCGTGATCCGACGTACGTCGCCGCTGGATTCCTTCACCGCGTGCAGGTTGTGGTGCCGGTCGGCGAGCTCGGCGAGCTGCTCCGGCGTCACGTCCGTGCCGTAGGCGATCGGATTGTTGTACAGCATCGTCGTGAGGACGCTCGCGCCGATCACCGCGCTGTAGTGCGCCTTCGTCTCGCGCCAGTCTCCCCGGTACACATAGGGAGGCAGCGCCATGATGGCATCGCAGCCGACGTCGACGGCGCGCTCCGTCAGTGCGACGCACTCGACGGTGCTGAGACCGGCGATGCCGGCGATCAGCGGGAGGCGGGCCGGAAGCGCACGCCGGCAGGTGACGAGGATGGCCGACTTCTCCTCGAAGGTGAGGGTCTGCGACTCACCGAGCGATCCCAACGCGACGATGCCCCCGCATCCGCTGTCGATCATCCAGCGCACGTGGCTGGTCAGCGCCTCGTGATCCACCGACAGGTCAGGGTGGAACGGGGTCGTGATCGCAGGAAGGACGCCGGTCCAGTCACGCTGCTTCATCATCAGAACGCTCCTTGGTGACGCGGCGCTTCGACCCGGCCGGGTCCATCCGCGCGAATGGTGGAGAGAAGTGCAGGCTGCGCCGGCAGGCGAACGCTGTCTGCGGGCCATCCGAACAGAAACTCGAGCGCCGTACCGCAGACCCGACCCTGGCATGCGCCCATCCCGGCGCGCGTGTACAGCTTCGTCTGGCGGCTGCTCCAGTCGGCGCGAATGGCGCCGAGCGAAACGTCCTCGCATCGACAGACGACCGTCGAGGAGGTCGCAACGCGACGCAGATCATCCCGCGGCGCGAACGCCTGCTCCATGGCGGCCGCCGTCTCGTGCAGCGCGGCGCGCCGGCGACGCAGCCGTGGTGGGAACCGCTCGCTTCCCATGGCGGCGAGCGCGGCGATCTCG
>JBIOHU010000214.1:0-2888 GCA_044449225.1 Gemmatimonadales bacterium
CTGCTGGAGGTGGATCGCGCCGCGCGCGCGATCCCGGTCGCATGATCTGGGTCACCGTCATCGTCGGGCTCGTGCTCCTCGTGTTCCTGCACGAGCTCGGGCATTTCACCGTCGCGCTCGCCGTCGGGATGCGGCCGCGCGCGTTCTACATCGGGTTTCCACCCGCGGTCGCGAAGGTCAAGCGGAAGGGCATCGAGTACGGCATCGGCGCGATCCCGCTCGGCGGGTACGTGCGCATCCCAGGCATGCATCGGCCGGCTGGAAGCGATCTCGAGGCGTTCATGGGCCCTGCGCTGCACGAGGACGCATCGCTAGCGCCTGCAGTGCAGCGCGTCCGCCGCTCGCTCGACGCGGACGATCTCGAGGGAGCCCGCGCACACCTGCCGGAGTTGCGACAGGCGATCGAGCAGGCCGAGCTGAGCAGGGCCGCACGTCGCTCCGCGGCCCGCGCGTTCCGCGAGGTGGACGAAGGCACCGGATCAGACGCCTACTGGCGCCAGAAGACGTGGAAGCGCATCGCGGTCATAGCCGCCGGCCCACTCGCGAACGTGCTCGTCGCGTTCGTCATCTTCACCGCCGTGTACGCAACCGGCGCGCCGACGTCACAGCCGAGCAACGAGGTGGCGGCCGTGAGCGCGCACACGCCGGCGGCCGCTGCCGGCCTGCGGGCCGGCGACCACGTCGTCGCCGTCGACGGGCGGCCGGCCAAGACGTTCGACTCCGTGTCGCGGCTCATCCGAGCAAGTCACGGTCGTGCGATCACCGTCACCGTGACGCGCAGCGGCAGAGCGATCACGCTCGGGCCGCGTAAGACGATCGAAGTCGGCGGGCGTTGGATCTGGGGCTTCGAGCCGGCGACGACGCTCGTTTCCTATCCGCTCGGGCACAGCGCTGGGCTCGCTGGGTCCGACTGCTGGAAGGTCGTAACGGGGACGTTCGGCGCCTTCGGGTCGCTCTTCCACAAGCACGGGCAGAGCCAGCTGACGAGCACCGTCGGCATCGTCCGCATCTCCGCCGCGGCGCTGAAGGTCGGCTTCAACTGGTACCTCCAGATCGTCGGGCTCGTGAGCATGTCGCTCGCGCTCCTCAACCTGCTGCCGCTCCTCCCGCTCGACGGCGGGCACATCCTCTTCTCGATCATCGAGGCATTCCGCAAGCGCGCCCTCGCGCGTGAGGTGTACGAGCGGGTATCAGTCGTCGGCTTCGCCCTGATCATCTTGATCTGGGTGATCGCCCTCCAGCACGACCTCGGCTCGAACGCTCCCGGCTAGCGACGCCTATTCCTTGACGCGGGCGACGTAGGCGCGGGATACGGTCGAGCCCCCGAGCGTCACGGATTCTGTTGCCACGAGCTTCGCGCCTGCGCTGCCGGACGGGAGGCGCCATGAGCAGACAGCCGCTCGCTTTCGTCCTCCCTTGTACCAGGCCACGGTAGTGAAGCCCCGCGACGCGCTCGGCCCGGCTCGTCCGTTGATCGTCAGCACGCACTTGATCGTGGCGCCGCCGCTGAGGGGCGCGTTCGTGTCGGAGCGCGTTGCGATGATTGCGGTCGCATAGATCTTCCCGGCGTGCGGAGTGAAGTCCTCCCAGTCGGAGACCTTGAGGGTGACAATCGCCTTCGACTGCATCGAGTAGTGGAAATTCGTTCCATCCTCGGGGAGGTAATCAACCTGAGAGCTAGTCCCGGGGTCGGCGCCGATCGCGGCCGCCACGTTGAAGTTGAACCCGTCGGTGATTCCGAGCTCCGACGCCGCCACGACGAAGTACTGGCTGTCACCGGAGAAGGTGCCCCTGAGCGACGAGCTCGTCACGAACTGGTATGCGGATCTTCCGTCCCACTTGTAGACGCCAAGTCCGCCGTCCGAGCCGCCGTAGTACTGAATGAGAAAATCCGTGCCGGCAACGCTCGTATCGCCTGTCGTCGGATTTTGATCGGAGTCGACGTACACGCCGAAGCTGTCCAGAGCCTGCTGCTCGGTTCCCGGGGCGAAGTTGATCTGGAATGTGATCAGCCCCTGCGTGGTGTCGGACACTACGACGCTCGTGATGTCCGGGGCTCCCGGAATATCGGGAGAGGGATCGGTCGCCGTGTACGTCACCGGGCTCGCCGCCGGCGACGAGGCTGCCGGAAGCGCGAACGCCGCTGCGGCAGCGGCCACAACGAGAGTCGAGGACAGGAATCGGCGGGTCAAGACCGCTCCGACCTTACAGCCGTGCGGACCGATGTCAAACGGTCGTGGCAACGCGGCTCAGTGTCCGCTGAACCGCGCACCTGAGGAAAGGGCGCCTGGCTAGACTGGCCCGAGAATGGCCAGCGAGCGGCAGATCTCGGTCGGCGGCGTGAAGATCGGCGGCGGCGCGCCCATCGTCGTCCAGTCGATGACGACGACGAAGACGCACGACGTCCCGGCGACGACCGCGCAGATCGCCGAGCTCGCCTCCGCCGGGTGCGAGATCGTGCGCGTCGCAGTGCCGAAGACCGAGGACGCTGAAGCGCTGGGGAAGATCGTGCGCTTCTCGCCGGTGCCGATCATCGCCGACATTCACTTCAACGCGAGCCTCGCCCTGAAGGCGATCGAGCAGGGCGTCGCCGCCGTGCGCATCAACCCCGGCAACATCGGCGGTCCCGACAAGGTCGCCGACGTCGTGCGCGCCGCCAAAGCGAAAGGCATCCCGATGCGCATCGGCGCGAACTCCGGCTCGCTGCCGAAGCACCTAGAGGCCGTCGCGCACCGCGACCAGGCCGAAGCGCTGATGGAGGCGGCCCTCGAGGAGGTGCGCCTGCTCGAGTCGCTCGACTACTACGACTTCAAGATCTCGGTCAAGTCGAGCCACGTTCCGACGATGATCCGCGCCTACCGCATGCTCGCCGAGCGCGTGCCCTATCC
>JBIOHU010000215.1:0-2885 GCA_044449225.1 Gemmatimonadales bacterium
GCCTCGTCCACGGCGAGCTCGTTGCTGCGCGGCCTCGTCGGCAGCGACGCGGCGACGTCGGCCCGGACGGACGACGAGCGCGCCACGTTGCTGGCGAAAGTACTGAAGAGCGACACCAGCTCGTCGCTGCGGCGCGTCGCCGCGTGGGGACTCTCCGAATACGCCGGAACGCCGGTGGCCGTCGAGGCGCTCTCCACCGCGCTGCGACACGACGCGAGCGCGAACGTTCGCGAGATGGCCGCGTGGGCGCTCGCCCAGGGCGACGACCGCGAGCCGGCGGCCACCGGGGCGCTCACCACCGCACTGCGTGGCGACGCCAGCGCGGAAGTCCGCGCGACTTCTGCCTGGGCGCTCGGCAACATCGGCGATCGTGGCGCCGTCGACGCCCTCGTCGCCGTGCTGAACGACGCCGACTCGAAGGTGCGCACCCGTGCGCTGTGGGCGATCGGCAACCTCGATCCGAAGGAAGCGCCAAAGGCGATCTTCCCGATCCTCGGCGACAACGAGCCGCGGGTACGCGAGCTGGCGGCGTGGGCGTTGTACCAGATCGAGGATCCCGCCGCCGTACCGGCGCTCGAATCGGCGCTGCACGCGGAGCAGAACAAGGACGTACAGATCGCCGACATCCGCGCTCTCGCGGCGCTCGGCGAGAAATCGGTGGACGCGCTGCGCGGACTGCTCGAGTCTCCCGATCCGCGGATCAAATCGATGGCGGTGCATGCGCTCGCCGGCGGCCGCGCCGCGGGTCCATGGCCCTGGCCCTGGCCGGAGCCCCGCCCCTTCCCGGACTGATTCATCACCGAGGGGCGCGCAGCAAGGCGCCCCTCCTTACCGGCGTGTAGTGCTGATTTTTCAACCCTTCAACTCATGGCAGTCGCCGTGGGCAGGATACCGGGAGTGCTCATGCATCGAATAATCGGAACGATGTCTGCCGCCTTGCTCGTCTCGCTGGGCGGGAACGGGCCGGCCGCCCAGGGAAGCTCGATCGCGGCCGCGCCGCCCCCCGACGTGACGGCGCTGCTCGCCGCGGCGCGCGGCGCACCGCCGCTCATCTGCTACCTCGCCGCGCGCACGATGCCCGGCAACGGATGGGGCAACTGGAACGACGCGCCGGCGACTCCGCTCTCGTCGCCGGAGGCCCGCACTTTCCGCGATGACAATGGGCCGCTTCCCGCGTCGGACGTGACGGCGCTGCTCGACGCGATGGCGTCGACCGATCCCTGTGTGCGCGAGCTGTCGGTACGGCTGCTCGGCGGACAGAAAATCGCGGCGGTGAACGACGGCTTCATCGCGCGGCTCGGCTCGCCCGACGCCTCGATGCGCGAGATCGCAGCCTTCGGGCTGGGGCTCGCCGAACCGGCGGGTGCGGTGGATCCGCTGATCCACGCCCTGCGCGACGCGACACCAGGCGTCCGTGCCAATGCGGCGTGGGCGCTCGGACGCATGGAAAGCGGTCGCGCGCTGTCCTCGCTCGTCGGGCTGTTCACCGACGACGCGGAGATGGTGCGTCAGGCGGCGGTGATCGCCGCCGGACGAATGGATTCGACGAGCAGCACCGCGGCGCTGACGCGCGTGCTGGAGCACGACTCGTCGCCGGCGGTGCGGCGCGTCGCCGCGTGGGCGCTCGGGCATCTCGAGTCGCGCGATGCGGCACCCGCGCTGGCCAACGCCCTGGCAAAGGACGCCGACGCACGAGTTCGCGAGATGTCGGCGTGGGCGCTCGGCGCGATCGAGTCGCGCACCGCGGCCTCCTCGCTGTCTTCCGCCCTCCGCACCGATTCGGACGATCGAGTCCGCGAGACGGCCGCGTGGGCGCTCGGGCAGGCCGGCGATCGCGCGAGCGTCGATGCACTCGGCGCCGCAGCGCAGAGCGACGCGAGCGCCAGGGTGCGCGGCACCGCGGCGTGGGCGATCGGCCACCTGGATGACCGCGGCGTGTCAGCCCCGCCGGGACTCTACAAGGTGCTCGGCGACGAGAACGACGAC
Organism: Gemmatimonadales bacterium; assembly: GCA_044449225.1. GTDB lineage: Bacteria > Gemmatimonadota > Gemmatimonadetes > Gemmatimonadales > Gemmatimonadaceae > AG11. The sequence continues at coordinate 1,987 of JBIOHU010000215.1, forward strand.
GTGCGCCTCAAGGCGGCGTGGGCGCTCGGGCAGATCGGCGACAGCTCGGCACTGCCGGCGATCCGCACCGCACTGAACAAGGAACAGAACGGCCAGGTGCGGCGCGCGTTGATCCGCGCCCTCATGAAGTCGGGGGGACGCTCGGAGCAGATCTTCAGCCAGCTACTCGAGTCGCCCGATCCGCAGGTGCGCGAAGCAGCGGTGCGCGGGCTCGCCGGCAACAATTCCTTCAATCCCTGGCCGTGGCCTTGGCCGCGTCCGCGCCCGATGCCATGAGACGCGCTCGTCTAATCTTCGCCGCCGGCGCCGCAGCGATCGCGGCACTGGCGGCGTCGCCACCATGCAGCGACGCCCAGGCCCGGACGCCGGCTACTGAGCTCTGGCAGAGCTCACTCGCGCCGACGGAGCGCGACGCGGAGCTCTGGTCCGCGCAAGGGAAGACGCTGTACGACGCCGGCGACTTCAAGCAGGCGGCCGCGTCGTTCGAGCGCGCGCTGCAGCTCGGTACCGTCCGACCGGACGAGGCGGCGCTCGGGGTGGCGCGAGCGTATGCGCGGATGGGAAATCGGAAGCAGGCGCTCCGATGGCTGGAATTCTCCCGGAAGCAGGGCGACGGCTGTTATGATGCAGGTCATGCCTCCTGTCCCGTTTCTCGTCCTCTCGACGGAGTTCCGATGACCGGCTCGGCGTTCGACCTCGACGGCCGCGTCGCCGTCGCCACCGGCGGCTACGGCGTCCTCGGCGGAAGCATGGCGGACGGACTGGCCGCCGCCGGCGCGCGCGTCGCCATCTTCGGCCGGCGCCGCGAGATGGTAATGCACAAGCTCGAGCAGCTCCGCGCCCGCGGCTGCGAGTCGATCGCCCTCGTCGCCGACGCGATGGACGCGAGCCAGCTCCGC
>JBIOHU010000216.1:0-2840 GCA_044449225.1 Gemmatimonadales bacterium
AACACCTTTAACCTGCACCCGTTCTCCGTTATTCCAACCGTGCTTTTACTCCTCACGACACCCGATTCACGTCTCACGTGTCCTACAGTAATCGCGACAGCGTCGCCGCGGCGTCCTCGATCAGGTGATCGTACCAGGGGCGCTTCTGGAATTCGGCCAGGGTGATCTCCTTGGACCGGGACAGGTCGTCGAAGAAAATCGAGTCGAGCTGCGCGCCCTGCGCGCTGTCGAGGAAGACGAGATTCGACTCGTTGTTGAACGCCAGCGAGCGGTTGTCGAAATTCATCGAGCCGATGGTGCCCCAGACCCCGTCGGCGATGAAGGTCTTCGAGTGGATCATCGTCGGCTGGTACTCGTAGATCCGGATGCCGGACTTCAGGAGTTCCTCGTAGCGCGATCGTCCCGCCCACCAGGTCGTCTTCACGTCCGTCTTGTCGCTCACGGTGAGCACGCGGACGTCCACCCCGCGCTTCCGCGCTGCCATCAGCAGCCGGCGGAAGTCGTCATCGGGGACGAAATAGGAGTTGGTGACGTAGAGCGTCCGGCGCGCGCTGGCGATCGTCAGGGCGATGAACCGTTCCGCCGGCGTGCTCCCGGTCGTCGGCGAGGAGAAGAACAGGCCCGCGCTCACGCCGCCGTCCATCGTCGTGAACGCGGCGCGAGGAAAGTACAGGTCACCGGCGATGAGCTCACCGGTGCACTCGGCCCACGCCGCCGCGAACGCCGCCTGCAGCTCCATCACCGCGGGACCCTCGAATCGTACGTTGCTGTCGCGCCACTGGTCGGGATGCTTACCATCGCCCAGCCAGTAGTCCGCCAGCCCGAACCCGCCCGTGTAACCGACCTCCCCGTCGATGACTATCGCGCGCACGTGCGATCGGTCGCTCGCGTTGTGCAGCGAGTACCAGTGGAGTTGTCGCAGCAGCCCGACTTCGACGTGCGCCGCCCGCAGACTGTCGGCCCACGCCTTCTTGAGGTTCTGCGATCCGAACGCGTCGAGGACGAACAACACGCGCACGCCGGCCTTCGCGCGCTCCTTCAGGACGGCCGCCATGGTATCGGCGACCGCTCCAGGCTGTGAGTAATAGTTCTGCACCGTGATGGTGTGCTTCGCCGCCCGCAGGTCGCGCCAGAGCCGGTCGTAGACGGCGCCGTTGTTCACCTGCTCCACCGCGTTGCCGGTGGTCATGTGCAGGCCGGTATACAGCTCCAGCGAGCGCGCAAACAACGAATCGCCGATCGCGGGCGGCCCGTCGCGGTCGCCGATCGCGACGACCGAGCGCACCGGCGTGCCCCGGGTGACGGAGAGAATCCCGATCAGCGCCAGCGCGGCAACGAGGAAGATTCCCAGCACGACGGAGACGCGCTTGAGACGAAGGACTTTTCGCATTTGTGTCGTCGCCATCACATACTTCGTGCCACGAGGCCGAGCCTGGTAACGGGCGATGGAGAGTGGTCCGCTCGAGTGGAGGATGCGCGCATGGAGTTCAGCGGTCGCAGCATCGTGCTCACCGGTGTCGGGCGGCCGGGCCAGGTCGGCGAGGCCGTAGCGCTGGCATTCGCCCAGCAAGGTGCCCGCGTCTTTCTCGTCGATCGCCAGGAGACGGAGGCTCGCGCGCGCGCCGAAGCGCTCGTCGCCCAGGGGTTGCGCGCGGCGTCGCTCGCCGCCGACCTCACCGATCCCGCCGCCGTGGCGGCGCTGGCCGATCGGCTGCGTGATGCGACGAACGGCCGGATCTACGCGTTGGTGCACCTCGCGGGCGGCTTCTCGATGAGCGGTCCGGTGGCCGAGAGCGACCCCGCCGAATGGAGCCGACTGTTCGCCATCAATGCCACCACGGCGTATCTCACCGCTCGCGCCTTCCTGCCTCTCCTTCGCGCCACGAAGGGAGCGGCGGTCTTCTTCGCCTCCGAAGCGGCGCTGGCCGGCGCGCGAGCCGGCGGACGCGCTGCGTATGCGGCCGCCAAGGGCGCCGTCGTCACCCTCGTCCACGCGATCGCCGAAGAAGAGCGCGAGCACGGCGTGCGCGCGAACGCCGTCGCGCCGGCGTCGATTCGCACGGCCGACAATCTCGCGGCGATGGGAAGCGACACGCCGATGGTGACGCGCGAGGCGGTTGCCGACGTCGTGCTCTGGCTCTGCTCCGACGCGGCACGCGCCGTGACCGGTCAGGTCGTCGCCGTGCGTTGATCGAGCTCGAGCCAGGGCAGCGACAGTTGCCGCGCCCTCGCGCGCCAGACAGCTTCCCGGCATGAGTGTCGTTACCCGCCGCCGGGTCGCTACCCGCGCGATCCGGCTCGACCGCTCGCTCGAGGCGCTGCCGCTGTTCCGGCTCAGCGACTCCGCCGACGACGGCATCATCAGCTCCGGCGACGAGCACGGCGGACGATGGCGCGTCATCCCGGGTGCCGGCGAGCGCCTGCCGGGCACGTTCGATCAGGACGTCTACATCGAGCTGCTGCACCGCTTTCACGAGGCCGGCGACCCTGCCGACGGCGCCATCAGCTTCACTCTCCACGCCTTCCTGCGCGCCATGGGCCGCAGGGTGGACGGACGCACCTACGCGCAGCTCCGCGGCGCGCTCGGCCGGCTGGAGCGCACGACGCTCGAGTCGCATGGCCTCTACGAGATCGCGCCGTCGCTCGCGCGCCCCGACTTCACCTTCACCCTGCTCAGCTCCGTTGCCGTGGAGCGCCGCCGCCGCCTCGATCGCGAGCAGCTGCCCCTGTTTCCAACCTTCGCTACCGCCGAGCCAGGCGTCGCGCGCGTCGTCATCTCCTCCGTGATTCGCGACAACCTGGCCGCCGATCACGTCGTCACCCTGTCATCCGCCTCCTAC
>JBIOHU010000217.1:0-2827 GCA_044449225.1 Gemmatimonadales bacterium
ACATAATGTCCCATCGGGTCAAGTTTGGTGACCCGCATCACCGTGAACTGTTGTTGGAAGCACGCTACATGTTCCACGGCAGCAACGGTATGCGGTAGAACGACCTCCAACCCCGACGTCGGGTCCCCAATGCAGCCCTCGCGCAGCTCCTTCGGTTCGTACACCCCGGCAGCGGCCGATCCGGTATCCCGCCTGACAGACTCGGCGGTGTCGCTCCGCCCGCCCCCGGGTGAGCCGCTGCTCGCCGACTCGGTGGCAGTACCGATGGAGGCGCGGTCGTCCATCCGCGTTCTGGTGATCGACGACGACCGCACCCTGCGCGAAGGATGCGCCAGCGTGCTTCAGGTCGAGGGGTACAGTGTCACCTGCAGCGGCCGCGGCGACGAGGCGATCGAGCTCTTTCGCCGGTCGCATTTCGACATCGTCATGGTCGATCTCTACATGACGCCGGTGCCGGGAATCGACATCCTCAAGTCGGTGCTCGAGTCGAATCCGTCGACGATCGTCATCATGATGACGGGCAACCCGAGCGTCGCGTCGAGCATCGAGGCGCTGCGCTGCGGCGCGTGGGATTATCTGCCGAAGCCGTTCAGCGGAACTCATCTCCATCTGATGTTCGGCCGCGCCGCGTACGCGGTGCTGAGCAATCGCGAGCGCTGTGCGGCCAACGCCGCGCTGCTCGAGGAGCATGGCAACAGCGACAAGGTCACGCTGCTCGGGATGTCTCCCGCCTTCCGCGCCGCGGTGGATCTCGCGCGCAAGGTCGCAGCGACGAACGCCTCGGTGATGCTCGTCGGCGAGAGCGGTACGGGCAAGGAGATGTTCGCTCAGTTCATCCACAAGCACAGCCGCCGCGCCAACGAGGCGCTCGTGCCGCTCAACTGCGCCGCGCTCCCCGAGCACCTGCTCGAGTCGGAGATGTTCGGCCACCGGAAGGGCTCCTTCACCGGCGCCGACCGCGACAAGATCGGCCTGCTCGAGGTCGCCGACGGCGGGACGCTCTTTCTCGACGAGCTGACGGAGATGGCGCTGCCGCTCCAGGCGAAGCTGCTCCGCGTCGTGCAGGATGGCGTGGTGCGCCGCGTCGGCAGCGAGCAGCAGGACGCGCAGGTGGACGTGCGATTCATCTCCGCCACCAACCGCGACCCGCGCCAGGCGATCGTCAGCCGCAACCTGCGCGAGGACCTGTTCTACCGCCTCAACGTGGTGACGATCAACCTTCCGCCCCTGCGCGAGCGGCTGGAGGACATCCCGGTGCTGGCGAACCACTTCCTCACCCAGTTCTGGAAGCGGCACCACACCACCCGCGACACCCTGCCCCGGTTCGCCCCGGCGGCGATCGAGTTCCTCAAGGGACGGCAGTGGCGGGGCAACGTCCGCGAGCTCCAGAACGTCGTGGAGCACCTCGTCGTGCTCGCCCAGCCGGGCACGCTGATCGAGGCCGAGGACATCCCGATGCACCAGGGGAGCGAGCTCGTCGTGGAGCAGCCCTCCTCGTTCGCGCTGCCGATGCACGAGGCATATCATGTGGCGAAGGATCAGGTGCTGGCGACGTTCGAGAAGGAGTACGTGACCCGTCTCGTGTCGCGGGCGTCTGGAAACATGTCGAGAGCGGCGAGGCTCGCGAGCGTCGATCGCACCACCCTCTATCGCCTGCTCGAGCGCCACGGCTTCCGCCGCGACGCGAACGAGACGATCTCGTCGTAGCGCACGTACATCCGGAGTACCATCACCGAGCAGCAGGCGCAGAGCGAGTGACTTCATCGCGAGTGCCGGCAGGCCCGGTCCGTCCATCGCTGCATGACCTGCTTCTCGTCGCCGTGGACCGGGCGATCGTGGAGCTGAGCCGGGTCGAGCGGACCGACGTCGCCGAGATCAGGGAGCAGTTGGGCTGCATCGCGCGGCTCGCGCTCGGCGCGTCGTCGAGGCGGCTGACGGGCGGGTCGTCGCTGCTCACGCCGGCGATCGGCGCCAATGGACGGCAGGACGACGTCGACCTCGACGCCCTCGTCGTCGTCCCCCGGCACTACGTCACCGCGCTGCGGTCGGCGCTGCTGGTCGAGGTGACGCGGCGCGACAGCGACATGGATGCCGCCGAGCTGGCCCTGGCACTCGGCGCGATGGAACGCGCCAACACCGAGCACTCTCCGGGGAGCCATCACGACTTCACCCGCCATCTCGCGAGCGCAGACGCGGTGAACGCGGTGGTGGAGATCGCCCACGACATGCGCTCGCCGCTGACGTCGATCCTCTTCCTGGTCGACACCCTGCGCCGAGGGCAGAGCGGTCCGGTGACGGCCGTCCAGGAGCGGCAGCTAGGCCTGATCTACGGCGCGGCGCTCGGGCTCAACACGCTCGCCTGCGACGTGATCGATGCGGTGCGCGGCGGCCAGCGGCTGGTGGACGGCGATCCGGTCCCCTTCTCCATCGCCGAGGTGATCAACGGCGTCTGCCACACCGTGGAGCCGATCAGCGAGGAGAAGGGGCTGCCGATCCATCAGGCGATGAGCGGGATGGACGGACGGATGGGCTATCCGGGCGCGATCAGCCGGGTGCTGCTCAACCTGATGGCCAACGCGCTCAAGTACACGAGCCACGGCTGCGTGAGCATCGGCTGCGCCGACGCCGGCGACGATCGGGTGTCGTTCTGGGTCCAGGACACCGGCGAGGGGATCCCGCCGCACGTGATGGACATGCTGTTCGACGGCTTCAGGCCGAGCGCGTCGGGGATGCGGTTCTCCAACGCCGGGCTCGGGCTGGCGATCTGCCAGAACTTCCTCCAGGCGATGGGATCGCGGCTGGAGGTGCAATCAGCGCGCGAGACGGG
>JBIOHU010000218.1:0-2797 GCA_044449225.1 Gemmatimonadales bacterium
GACGTCGTTTCCCTCGATGGAGAAGCGCTTGTAGCCCTGATACCGGAATCCGAAGAATCGCTCGAGGCCGTCCACCTCGGTGAGGCGGCGGAGCAGGGCCGTCTTTTCCTCGCTCGTCAGCGGGCGGGTGAGGGTGCCCTGCTCCATCTCGCGGCGAAACCAGGCATGCTCCTCGGCGCTGCCGACGTGGGCGAACTCGAGGCCGATCGCGCCACAGTACACCTCGCGCAGCCGCGCGACGACCTCGGCGGCGGTGCCGGAGTCGTACCCGAGCGCGGTCGCGGGCACGTCGGCCAGCTCGGACTCGGTGAGCCCGTGGAACTCCGCCGTCAGCTCCGGCGATCCCGGGGGCGCACTCCCGAGAGGATCGAGCGCCACGGCGAGGTGCCCGAACTGCCGGATCGCATCGACCAGCGCAGCGGCGCCCGCGGTCTTCCGCAGAAGCGCCTCGTCGGCCGGTGCCCGCGTTCCCCCCGTCAGGCCGGCGAGCGACTCGGCCGTGCGGAAGAACTGGCGCCACGACTCGTCCACGGACGCCGGATCGCGCCGGTACGACTCGTAGACCCCGGCGATGTAGCCGTCGTTGAAGACCGTCGTGGTCGGGGGGAAGGAGGGCATGAGCCGTAATTTAGTGATCGGGAAGGGGAACTGCTGGACGGCGGTGACGGGCCGGCGAACTGATGGACGGCGCTGACGGGCCGGCGCGCGTGAAACGCGCGCCTTCGGGGCGCTGCGTGGCGGCTTCGCCGCCTTCGCTGGCTTACGGGACGCTCGCCTGCGGCTCGCTTACGGGAATTGCACACGCATCGAGGTCGGTTCCCGTAAGGCGCGCTTCGCGCGCCGCCCCGTCAGCACGCGAGCCGCGAAGCGGCAACGCAGCGCCCCGAAGGCCGGCGTTGCACGCCGGCCGGCCCGTCACCGCCGTCAAGTAGTTCGCCGGCCCATCACCGCCTTTAGGTAGTCCCTTCCCAGTTCACCGGCAGCACGATGCTGAACGTCGATCCCTCGCCGACGACGCTCGACACCTCGATGTGCCCGCCGAGCATCATCGACAGGCGGCGCGAGATATACAGGCCGAGGCCCGTGCCGCCGTGGCGGCGGGTGAGGCCGGTATCGACCTGGGCGAAGGGGCGGAACAGCCGCGGCAGCTCGTCGGCCGGAATGCCGATCCCCGTATCGCGAATATCGACGCGCACCGATCCGCCGGAGCGGCCCAGCTGCACCGACACCGTGCCGGCGTCGGTGAACTTCACCGCATTGCCGAGCAGGTTCACGAGCACCTGGCGCGCCTTGTCGATGTCGCTCGACATCCGCACCGACGAGCGGGGGAGCGAGACGCTCACCCGCAATCCCTTCTGCATCGCCAGCGGCTCGATCACCGCCAGTGCCGCGCGCACGAGGTCCTCGGCGAGGAACTCGCTCGGCCGTACCGTCTCGCGCCCCTCCTCGAGGCTGGTGAAAGCGAGAATCTCCTCGATCATCGCCGACAGGTGGCTCGTCACCGATCGCATGCGCTCGATGATGTCGAGCTGCGGCTCGGTCATCGGGCCGATCACCTGGTCGGCGAGGAGCTCGTTGTAGCCGGCGAGCGCGGTGAGAGGCGTGCGCAGCTCGTGGCTCATCGTCGCGAGAAAACGTCCCTTGGCGCGATCCGCGCTCTGCGCCTGTTGGAGCAGCAGCGACTTGTGGACGGCGAGTGCCGCATGGTCGGAGAGCATGCGCAGTTGCTCGGCATCGCGAGCGAGGAACGGTTGCGCACCGATCGGGCGCGCCACCGCCAGCACGCCGAGGGTCTCCCCATGCGCGTGCAGCGGGGCGACCAGCACCGGTCCGAGGGCGAGCTCGGGAACGGCCCGCTGCAGTGGCCGACCGGCGTCGTTGTAGTTCTCCTCGGAAATCAGGCCGCCCCGATCGAACGCTTCCTGAACCATCGAGCCGGAGAGCTCGAAGCACCGTCCGCGCGCCGGCAACAGGTCGCCCGAGGCCGCGACGACTTCGCCCAGATGGCCGGTCGTCCGCAGCACGGCGGCCCCGCTGCCGCGGCACTGCATCGCGGCGATGTCGCAGAGGGTGCGCAGCACTTCGGCCATGTCGCTGACCTCGGCGAGCCGGCGCGCGACGTCGTGTAGGATGGCGCCCTCGTCGTCGCCGTCGCGCGCCTCGAGCAGAAGTCCGGTTCCGGTGCGCCGCGCCACGCAGGAGACGTGGCGCGACATCGCATCGGCGTGCGGCGGCCGCAGCCACAGCTCCAGCGAGCGCGGAATGCCGTCGCTGAGCGTCGCCCCGAGGACGTCCAGTCGATCGTGCGCCGCATCATCGACGAGATTTCGCAGCGACGTCCCGGCGACGAGCCGAGTGCCGAACCACCCTCGCCATCGGGCGTTGGCATAGGTGACGGCGAGATCCGGAGAGAGCAGCAGGATGCCGGCATCCAGCAGATCGACCGCGTCGCGCACACTCGCCTCCGGCGGCGCGACCTCATCGCGTGCGCCCCCCATCGAGCCCGCCGTCATCGCGCTGACGTCCTCGCTGTCGCGGACACGCACGCCGGGCGGGTCGTTCGACCTACAACAGATGGGCGGACGGCGCGTCCTGATGCATGCGCCAGTCGCGTGGGAGCGGACCGCTCCGCGGCCGATGCACGCTCGCGAGCAGCGCCGCGCGCTGCGCGAGATCGAGCGACGGCAAGTAGATCGAAGCCGCCGGCCCGCAGAGCTCGGGCGGGAGCGAGTCGTCCGGCCGGCGCGTGAGGCTCACCGCCAGCACCGGCACTTCGGCGAGCGCCGGCTCGACCGCC
>JBIOHU010000219.1:0-2778 GCA_044449225.1 Gemmatimonadales bacterium
CCGTGATTCGGGCACGAACACGGTCGAGCCGGTTCGCCACCGGCGGCATCGCCTCCACGAGCCTACTTGCCCAGATCGAGGGGCAGTTCGCGACCCTCCGTGTCGCGACGCTTGCGCTTCCGGCGTGCGGTGTCCGGGCGGGTGCCGGGCGGGTGGGCCAGCACGTCCTCGATGGTCGCGCGCATCTCCTGTGCGTCCTTGAACGATCGATACACCGAAGCGAATCGAATGTAGGCGATCTCGTCGATCTCTCGCAATCGCGCCATCACCATGCTTCCGACCTCAGGGCTTGGGACCTCCGAGATGTTCCGGCTGCGCAGGGCGTTCTCGATCTCCGCGACCATCAACTCGAGGTTCGCCGGGGCGAGGCGCGTCTTCTTCGACGCCATGACGAGTCCCGAGAGCAGCTTCGCGCGGCTGAACTCCTCGCGTCTGCCGTCCTTCTTGACCACGTAGAGCGGCGGCACCTCGACGCGCTCGTACGTGGTGAAACGCTTGCCGCAGCCGAGGCATTCTCGACGGCGGCGGATCGCCTCACCGGTCTCGGAGTCGCGCGAGTCGACCACCTTGATGTCCGTCTCGCCGCAGAACGGGCACTTCACCTGCTGCCCCCTGGAGGTTTGGATGCGGCTCCGGCCCGCCACGCGATGGGCCGGAGCCGCACATACCCCAAACCTACCGACGGTCCCTCAGAAACGCGGGGATGTCCAGGTCGTCGACGCTGTACGGACCGGTGGGCTTGCCGCCGACGGTGAACGCCGGCTGGCGCTGCTCGGAGACCATGGGACGTGCCGACGGCTCGTAGCTGAGCGTGCCGATGACATCGATCTGGCCAGTGAACCCGGTGGCGATCACGGTGATCTTCACCTCGCCCTTCATGTGCTCGTCGATGACGGTGCCGAAGATGATCTGCGCGTCGGCATCCGCCGACTCGCTGACCAGCTGCGCCGCCTCGTTCACCTCGTAGAGGGTCAGGTCGGGACCGCCGGTGACGTTGAGCAGGATGCCCTTGGCACCGGCGATGGTGGTCTCGAGCAAGGGGCTCGCGACCGCGTCCTTCGCGGCATCGGCGGCGCGCGTGTCGCCGCTGCCGAATCCGATGCCCATGAGCGCCTGACCCTGGCCCTGCATGATCGTCTTCACGTCCGCGAAATCAAGGTTGATGAGCCCGGGGAAGACGATCAGATCGCTGATGCCCTGCACGCCCTGGCGAAGCACGTCGTCGGCGACCTTGAACGCGTCACCGATCGGCGTCTTCTTGTCGACCACCTGCATCAGCCGCTCATTCGGGATCGTGATCAGCGTGTCGACGCGACCCTGGAGGTTGGCGATGCCCTCCTCGGCCGACTTCTGACGGCGCAGGCCTTCGAAGCGGAATGGCTTGGTGACCACGCCGATGGTCAGGGCTCCGGTCTCACGAGCGATCTCCGCGATGATCGGTGCGGCGCCGGTGCCGGTACCACCGCCCATGCCCGCGGTGATGAACACCATGTCGCTGTCGGCCAGCGCCTTGGTGAGCTCGTCACGCGACTCCTCGGCCGCGTCCTGTCCCTTCTGCGGATCGCCGCCCGCGCCGAGGCCGCGGGTCAGCTTGCCACCGATGCGGATCTTCAGATGCGCGGACGATGAGCTGAGCGCCTGATGGTCCGTGTTGATCGCGATGAACTCAACGCCCTTGAGGTTGCTGCGGATCATGCGGTTCACGGCATTGCTGCCGCCGCCGCCGACCCCCACGACGCGGATGCGTGCATTGCCGTCCAGGGTCCGGTCCAGGTCTGCCATGACTATCTCCTCGCGTTGCGTTGTGGTTTCTCGTGTTGGGGGCGAGTGCGGTGACGTTCTCCGGCGGGCCAGGGCATCCCCGGGCTGGTCGAGTCCATGGGTGCGAAGGTGATCAAAAGAGGTCACGGAACCACCTCGAGAACTTGGCTCCGGCGGCGGGGCCGTCCGGGTGCTTGCCGTTGGAGCGCGAGGGTTTGCGGCCGAGGTTGCTCCGGGCTCCCCAGCGCAGCAGACCGACCACCGTCGCGTGGCTCGGTCCGCTGATCTCGTCGTTCATGCCGTGCAGACCCTGGGGTGCGGCGATGCGCGCCGGGAGGTTGGTCTGCTGCTGCACCACCTCGGCGAATCCGCGGAGCAGCGCCCCGCCGCCGGTGATCACGATGCCACCGGGGAACATGCCGAGCGGCCCGGCTCGCTCCACCTCGACAGCGATCAACGACGCCATCTCGCGTGCGCGCGGGCCGATGATCTCGGCGAGATACCGTTGCGGCACACCGACCGGCTCGTCGTAGCCCATCGGTGTCAGGGTCACCTCCGCGTCGGCGGGCAGCGTGAGCTGCAGACAGTGACCGAAGTTGCGCTTCACGGTTTCGGCGGTCTCGAGGTCGCAACGCAACCCGACCGCGAGATCGGCGGTCACGTGGTTGCCCCCGACAGGAATCACGCTGGTGTGCACGATGCTGCCGCGTGCGAACACGGCGACATCGCTGGTGCCACCGCCGACATCGACCACGACGACACCTCGCTCGATCTCGTCCTCGGTGACCACGGCCTCGGCGGATGCGAGCACCTGCAACACCATGTCGTCGACGTTGAGCCCTGCCTTGTGCACGACCTTCACGACGTTCTGGATCGCGGTGTTGGCGCCGGTGATGATGTGCGCATCGACCTCGAGTCGGTTGCCCGCCATGCCGATGGCATCGCGCACGCCCTCCTGTCCATCGATCGTGAACTGCTGCGGCAGCACGTGCACGATGCGACGCTCGGACGGGACGC
>JBIOHU010000220.1:0-2772 GCA_044449225.1 Gemmatimonadales bacterium
CCGTTCGCCGGCGCCTTCAGGTAGTAGTCGATCATCGCTCCCGCCGGCGGGTTCTCCGCCTGCGCTTCGTCCTTCTGGAAGGGCGTTCCCTCGTCGTTGCCCTGTTCGTAGTTGATCGCGTCGGCCGGCTTGAACAAATACGCGTCGGCCGCCAGCACGCCAGCGTCGAGCTGGCGGAGGGAGCTGATGTCGTCGATCACCCAGATGCCGCGGCCATGCGTGCCGACGATCAGGTCGCCGGCGTAGAACTCGAAATCGCGCACCGACGTCGTCGGCAGGTTGAGCTGCAGCGACTGCCACGTGTCGCCGTCGTCGAGCGACGCGAAGGCGCCGCGCTCGGTGCCGCAGACGAGGAGCCCCTTCCGTGCCGGATCCTCCTTCACCGTGTGCGCGTAGCCCTCCGCCGGCAGTCCGCGTGTGATGAGCTGCCAGCTCTTCCCCATGTCGCGCGTGCGGTAGAGGTACGGCGCGAAGTCCTGGAGCTGGTGCCGGTCCACGCTCGCGTACGCGGTCCCCTCGTCGAAGTGCGACGCCTCGATCATCGTCACGCGGCTCCACGACGTCATCGCCGACGGCGTCACGTTGCGCCAGGTCGCGCCGTCGTCGGAGGTGAGCTGGATGTAGCCGTCGTCGGTGCCGATCCAGACCAGCGGCGCCGTCAGCGGCGACGGTGCGATGGTGTAGATCACCCCGCGCTTGCCATTCGTCGGATCCGTCGCCGCCGCCGCCGTCGCGTCGAGCGTCGGCGGGACGCCGGGATTCTCCCGCGTCAGGTCGGGGCTGACTCGTGTCCACGTCTTCGCTTCGTCGGTGGACCGGAACAGGAACTGCGCGCCGTAGTACAGCGCACGAGCGCCCGCCTTCGAGAGCACGAGCGGCTGCGTCCAGTCCTTGCGCAGCGGCTCCGACGCACTCGGCGCCGCCGGCGAGGTGGTGCCGTGAATCGGCCGGTTGGTCGAGAGATCCTGCCGTGATCCCATCCCTCCGTAGATGATCCCCGGGTGCTGCGGGTCGCCCGCCGTGTAGCCGCTCTCGCCGCCGGCGCCGGACGGCTCCCAGTCGCGCATCGAGATCTCCCCGAACTTGCCGCGCGACCGCACCGCCACCGCGCCGGAGTCCTGCTGCGCCCCCGTCACCCAGTACGGGAAGCGGTAGTCCACCGAGATGTGGTAGAGCTGCGCCGTCGGCTGATTGAGCCACGAGCTCCAGGTGATCGTGCGCGGGTCGGCCGCGGTCGCGTTGTGGGTGATGATCGCCCCTTGGTCGCTGGCGACGATCATCGTCGCCGGGTCGGCCGGCGAGATCCAGATCTGGTGGTAGTCGTCGCCGCCCGGCGAGCCGCGCACCACGTCCCACGTGTGGCCGCCGTCGCGCGTCCGGCTGACGGCGACGTTCGGCACGAACGCGACGTCGGCGTTCTTCGGATCGACGCTCACCTTCTCGAAGTACCAGCCGCGTCCCCACAGCGCCTCGTCGGCCGACAGCCGCGTCCAGGTCGCGCCGGCGTCGTCCGAGCGGAAGAAGCCACCCTGCATCGGCACCGGCGCCGCCGGCCGGCCGTTCGCCGCTGGCGCGGGAGCCGGCGCGTTCGGATCGGGCACGAGGCAGTCCACCACCGCGTACACGCGGCGCGGATTGCTCGGCGCCACGGCGATCCCCGTCCGGCCGATCCCCTCCGCCGGCAGGCCGTGGGTGAGCTGCCTCCACGTGTCGCCGCCGTCGATGGACTTCCAGATCCCGCCACCCGGTCCATTCGTCGGCGCATAGGTGAACCAGGGCGGACGCCGCGTGTTCCACAGCCCGGCGTAGATCACCCGTGAGTTCGTCGGGTCGATCACCACCTCGATCGCGCCCACGTCGTCGTTCCGGAACAGCACCTTCTTCCACGAGCGCCCGCCGTCGGTGGTGCGGAACACGCCGCGCTCCGGGCTCGCTGCATACAGATGGCCGATCGCCGCGACGAACACGACGTCGGGATTCTTCGGGTCGATCGCGATCTTGCCGATGTGCTGGCTGTCGGCGAGTCCGATGTGCGTCCAGCTCCGGCCCGCATCCACGGACTTGTACATCCCGTTCCCATATCCGGCCGAGTCGCGGAGCGACGACTCGCCGCTGCCGACGTAGACGACGTCGGGAGCGCTCGCCGCCACGGCGATCGCGCCGATCGACGCCACCGGCTGCGAGTCGAACACGGGCTCCCAGACGCGGCCGGCGTCGATCGACTTCCAGACGCCGCCGTTCACCGCGCCGAAGTAGTACTCGTTCGGTCGGCCGACGACGCCGGTGGCCGCGGCGACGCGTCCGCCGCGGAAGGGACCGAGCAGCCGCCAGCGGAGCCCCGAGCCGAGCGCGGAGATCTGCTGCACGCGGACTCCACCGGCCAGGGCGGGACCGTATTCGGCGCCGAGGGTGGCCGCCTGGGCCGCCGTCGCGCGAAGGAAGAAGCTGAGCGAGGGCGCGGCGACTGCGAGCGCGGCGCCGACGCGGCTGGCGCGCCGCAGAAAGTCGCGGCGGGAGAAATCGGTCATGAGCGTTGGACGTGGGAGAGGCGAGAGCCTTCGACTCGGATACGCTGCACCGCCGTCGGACGCTGCGCCAGCCGTAATTCCAGCCGACTTGCTCCCCTCGCCCCGCAGCGTAGCTTGATCCCTCCGCCAGCCATCGGAGCATCCCATGGGCACCCGCGACCAGCGCATCGACGCCTACATCGCGAAGTCCGCCGACTTCGCCCAGCCGATCCTCGTCTACCTGCGCGAGACGGTCCACGCCGCC
>JBIOHU010000221.1:0-2763 GCA_044449225.1 Gemmatimonadales bacterium
CAGCAGGATGGTGCCGCGTTCGGCCCATCCCGCAATCAGCTCCCGGATGGCGCCGACCAGTCCCCGGTCCGGGTTCAGGGGCAGCAGACCGGCGATGACCTCCCCGAGACGCTCCGAGGCATCGGCGGCAGCCGTCCGGCAGCGCGCGCTGGCTCCGACTGCCGTCGCAGGCTCGCGCGCGAAGCTGCGACCGATCAACTCGGCCTCGAGCGCCGCGTCCCAGAGGCGCTGCATCGGACCCTCGAGGATCAGCCGCGCCGTCTCCGCGTGCTCGATGTCGGCGATCTCGTAGATCTGGCGCGCAGCCTGGCTGTACCGGCTCGCGCGCTGGTCGGGATCGACGGTCGACTGCCCCGGCATCTGCGCGAGCTCGCGGCTCATCTGGCGGAGGACCGACTGCTCATCGCCGGTCTCGGCGAGGCGCACCCGGATTCCCGCGGCGCGCGCCTCGAGACGGGTGATCTCGGTGCTGATGTCCAGGCCCTCGGTGAACGTCGCGGTGATCTCGGCGAGAAGCTCGGGCGGACGGGCCGACAGGGCCGGCATCACCTCGAGGGCCTCGAGCGCCGACTGGCGCGCCTCCTCGACACGGCGCAGATGCACGAGCAGATTGGCTCGCCGGGCGCCGATGTCGATCACCTGGCGTTCGAGGTCGGCCGCCAGCTCCTCGAGGTCCGTGGCCCGGCAGTCCATGTGAAAGCGCAGGCCAACCAGCGGCGCGCCCGCCACCCGCACATCGATATGCCCCGCGGTCGTGGCTCGCTGCGCGGTTCTCACGCAGCGATTATCGCCGGACGACGAACCGAAGACGCAAAAGATCGTAAAGCGTGCCGACCGAATCGCGGAACGCGCTCACCCGCGAGTCCTCCTTGTGCTCCCAGCGCACCGGGACCTCGGCCACGGTCCATCCCAGACGGCGAGCACGAAGCAGCACCTCGGCATCGAAGCCGAAACGCAGCGTCCGCAATGGCTTGAAGCACGCGATCGCCGCCTCGGCCGTGAACGCCTTGAAGCCGCACTGCGTGTCGTGCAGCCCTTTGAGCGCCGCGATCTGGAGCAACCGGTTGTACGTCCGCCCCATCACCTCGCGACGACCGGGCTGGTGCACGGCGATCCGGGAGCCCGGCAGCGCGCGCGACGCGATCGCGACCGCGCACTGACCATGGAGTCGCTCGCGCAGGCGCTCGATCTCCTCGATGGGCGTGCTCAGGTCGGCATCGCTGAAGATTCTCTGCTCGCCTTTCGCGGTCAACATCCCGAGCCGCACCGCCGCGCCTTTGCCCGTGTTCTCCGGCAGTGCGAGCACCTGCATCTGCGGCCAGTCCTCGGCCATCCTGCGCGCAGTTGTCAGCGTGGAATCGGTGCTGCCGTCATCCACGACGAGCAGCTCATAGGGCTCGTCGTGTCCGTCGAGGTACTCACGCATCCTGACCAGAGTGGCGGGAAGGCGCTGCTCCTCGTTGTAGGCGGGGACGATGATGCTCAGCACCGGCCGATCATCGCTGCGGGACCGATGTCGCTTGCCGCGATTCACGGAATTCGAGCCACCAGTACACGGGAAGCACGGCTTGTCGACGAAGTCGCCACGGTTGGATCGCGAGCCGCCACGCCCACTCGAGGCCAGCCGCGCGCAGCCATGCCGGCGCCCGGCGCACCCTTCCGGCAAGGAAGTCGAGCGAACCGCCGACGCCGATGCCGGCCGCCGCGCCGATGGCGCCGAGCCTCCTCTCGAGGAATTCCTCCTGACGCCCGGCGCCGAACGCCGCGAGCACGATCTCCGGCTTCGCGGCGGCAAGACGCGTCGCCGTGACGGCGTCCGGTGCTCCGGCGCTGGCCGCGACGACGGCAAGCCGAGGATGCGCGGCGACCATGCGGTCCCGGGCCTCGCGGGCGACCCCCGGAGCCCCGCCGACGAGCGCGATCCGGTGCCCGCGGCGCTCGGCCTCCGGCAGGTACGCGCTGATGAGGTCCGCCCCGCCGACGCGCGTGGCTTCAGGATGCCCTCGCCGGTGCAGGGCACGCACGATGCCGATGCCGTCCGGCACGAGCATCGTCGCCGACTCGAGCAGGGATGCGAAGTCGCGGTCGCGCCGTGCCAGCATCACCATCTCGGGGTTGATCGTGACCACCACGGCCGGCAGCACCGCGCTGTCACGCCGCCGGCGCTCGACGAGGTCGACGAGCATCCGCACCGCCGCGGACATGTCGACCACGTCGACCGGGCATCCGAGCACGCGAGCCCTCGCCGTCACTCTGGCGACGGGCGGCGATGCCACTACCGCTTGGTGTACTGCGGCGCCTTCCGAGCCCGTTTGAGGCCGTACTTCTTGCGCTCTTTCTCGCGGGAGTCACGGGTGAGCAGCCCGGCCGCTTTCAGCACGGCTCGCAACTCGGGGTCGGCCGCGATGAGCGCTCGCGCGATTCCGTGGCAGACCGCGCCCGCCTGACCGGCGATGCCGCCGCCGCTGACCTTGACCGACACCTCGAAACGGCCCGTCGTCTCGGTGAGTCGCAGTGGCTGCGTGACGACGGTCTCGAGGTCGCGTCGCCCGAAGTACTCGCTCGGGGGACGGTTGTTGACGATGATGACGCCGTCGCCAGGGACGATGCGCACACGTGCGACGGCCGTCTTGCGCCGGCCGGTCGCCTGCTTGTACGCCTCAACTGCTGCTGGCAACGATGATCTCCCCTAGCTCGCCGAAGGTGATCGGCTGCGGTTGCTGGGCTTCATGGCGGTGCTCCGAGCCCGCGTAGACGCGAAGA
>JBIOHU010000222.1:0-2742 GCA_044449225.1 Gemmatimonadales bacterium
ATGAAGGGGCCCGTGAGCACGACGCGCCGGAGCTGAGTGGTGCTCGTGTCGATGCCGAAGGTGGCGGCAACACTCTTCGACGGATCAGCGCTGGTGAGCAGTGCGGCGACTGCACTCCCAGGTAGCGAGCAGCCGATCTCGTGCAGGGCCTCGCCGTTGTACCGATCGTCGCTCTCGACCTGTGGCGACTGGCACTTGAGCAGGAGCGAGGAGAGGCCGCTATTGGGGTCGATGAGCTTGGCGGGGTCGGCGAAGCCGTAGTCGGCCGGGTTTGCCGAGGTGAAGCTCGAGCTGGTCGGCAGCTTCACCGAGAACGTTCCGCCGACCGAGACGACCGGCACGCTCAGCGCGAGGCCGAAGATCGACACCTGGAGGACGCCGGACATGCTGTCCGGCCGCTTCATGTCTCCACGGCCGCCGGTGAGCTGTGCGCCGGATCCGCTCACGTTGGCGCTGGTGAGCACGAAATGAAACGAGGCCGTGCTGTCAAGCACGCTCTTGGTCGTCTTCAGCACGGACGACGCGTTGAGCGACGGACCGCCACACGCGCTGAGCAGCATCACTGCTGCCGTGACCACGGTGAGGCGGCGCAAGCCCGCGATGACGTTCCCTCCGAGCGGGGCAGGTATCGCGGGCGAGTATAGGTGTGCCGATACACTGCGACGCGTGAGTGGAGACGGTGGGAGCTTCGCCGGGCTCCCCGCGACCGGGTCGGTTGAGCGTTCGAATTCAGTGGCCGCGTGAACTCTGCCGCTCTGGCCGGCGAACCCGGTGCGCGCCGGGCGAGCCCGTTCCTGTTGCTGCTGGTCATCCTGACGTTCTTCCTCGCGTTCGCCGGGGTGTCGTGCAACACCACCGCGACCCGTTCGGCCATCCAGTCGATCGACGCATCCGAGGGTGTCAGCGCGGCGCAGGCCGCCCAGGTCAGTGCGTGCATCAACGCGCTCGATGGGATCAACATCCTCACGTACAGCGGCTGGCAACTCGCCTTCGGCAAGGATCCCGTGATCGGGTCGGTCCCGGCGCCCTGCAACCAGGGCAACGCCGCAGGCGCGGACACGTCGTCGGCGAATATCGGGCCGCAACTCCTGGCCGTCCTCGCGCTCGTCAGCATCGGGCTCGCGCTGCTTGTCGCGCTCGCGGGCGGGATCGGCCTGCTGTCAGGAAGAAGCCGCGCGTTCGCCACCGCAGTGTTCGCGGCCGGGGCCGGCGCACTGCTTTTGCTTGATCAGCTGCACGTCCACGACGTGCTCCTCGCGAAGATCTCCTCCAGCCAGGGTTCGAGCGTTCCCGGACTTGACGCCGCGTCGCTCTTCAACGTCACGCCGGGACCGGGGCTTCTCGTGGCGCTCGTCATCCTCGGGCTGGTCGTGCTCTACAACGTCTCGGCGTTCATCGTCGGCGCCGGCCCTGCTCCTGCCGTGCGTCCGGAACCGCCGGATCCACCACCTCTGCTCTCGCCCCCTCCGTAGCGTTCAGCTCAGGTGGTGCCACCGAGAAACGGAATTCCGTAGGTCTCGAGCTCGGACCCGACCGAGGTCGACCACACCTCCGCGATGGCGTCGGCGGTCCACCCGCCGTCACGGAAGGCGACAGAGATCTCCTTCGGATGTGCCCAGAGCGTGAGCTTGTCGCCCCCGAGTCCGATGCACTGACCGGTGATGCCGGCAGCCTCATCGGAGCTGAGGAATACGAGCAACGGCGCCACGTCGTGGGGTGTCCCCATGCCCATCTGCTTGCGCACCGTCGCCGGGAGTGGCTCGCCCCTCTCCGCCGCTTCGACCAGTGAGGCCATGCCCGGAATCGTCGAGATCATCCGGGTGATCGCGTTGGGGACGATCGCATTCACGGTGATGTTGTGCTTGGCGCACTCCATCGCCCAGGTGCGCGCATAGGCGGCGATACCCGCTTTTGCCGCGGCGTAGTTGGTCTGCCCGAAGTTGCCGCGCTGCCCGGCGATCGACGAGACCACCACGATGCGTCCGCCAGAGCCCTGTTCGCGCATCCGGCGCACGGCGGCCCGCGCGCACGTGAAGGTGCCGCGCAGGTGGGTCTCGATCACGACGTCGAAATCGTCGTCGCTCATGTTCCAGAGGACCCGGTCTCGAAGGATGCCGGCGTTGGTGCACATGATGTCCAGATGGCCGAACGCCTTGACCGCGCCGGAGACGAGCTGATCCGCCGACTCTGCGGATCCAACCGCGCATACCTCGGCGACGACCCGGCCCCCGGCAGCCGAAATCTCGTCAGCTGTTGCCTCGGCGACGTCGCCGTCGACGTCGTTGACGACCACCGCACAGCCTGCCTGAGCAAGCGCGAGCGCATAGGCGCGGCCGATGCCGCGGCCACTTCCGGTGACGACGGCGACCTTTCCTTCGAGATTCATGGCGCCGACTCTAGTGGCCTCGCTCGGCGCTGCGCTGGGCGAACTCGATCTCCACATGCTCGCCGCGCGGCTGATATCCCGCCTGCCGGTAGATCGAGTTAGAGACAGGGTTGGCTGCATCTGTGAAGAGCATGGCGTGCAGGACATCGGGGCGCTGCAACGCGAGCGCGGTCACCTCGTAGGTGAGCCGGCGCGCATAGCCGTGGTTGCGATGCTCCGGCGGCGTGTAGACGGGACCGACGCGCAGGACGCCGGCGGCGTCCCGATGTCCGACCATGCAGACGATCTGCTCATCCACGATCCAGACGTCGAGGTGGCCGCTCTGAACCATGTGGCCGGCGATCGCGAGCGCGTTG
>JBIOHU010000223.1:0-2737 GCA_044449225.1 Gemmatimonadales bacterium
CGCGTTGTCGGGCGACACCTTCTTCATCACGACCTTCGCCAACGGCGTCAGCAAGCGGCGTCGCGTCGCGTTCTCGTCGCCCTTTCCTGGCAAGATCAAGCCGGTGGATCTGCGCGAGTGGGGCGGCGTGGTCATCGCCCAAAAGGACTCCTTTCTCTGCGCCCCGCGCGGTACGAACGTTGACATCGCCTTCACCCGCCGGATCGGCGCCGGTTTCTTCGGTGGCGAAGGGTTCATTCTCCAGCGCATCGCCGGAGACGGCGTGGCGGTGCTGCACGCTTCGGGCGCGATCTGGGAAAAGACGCTCGAGCCGGGTGAGGTGCTGCGGGTGGACACCGGATGCATCGTGGCGATGGAGTCGCAGGTGCAGTACGACATCCAGATGGTGCCGGGCATCAAGACGGCGCTATTCGGAGGCGAAGGATTGTTCTTCGCGATTCTCACGGGACCAGGTCGGGTCATGCTGCAGACCATGCCCTTCTCGCGACTCGCCGACCGGATCATCGCCGCGTCGCCGCGCGCCGGCGGGCGTCACGTCCAGGAAGGCAGCGCGCTCGGTGGGGCCTTGTTGGGTGGAGTGCTCGGGGGCATGCTGGGGAGCAACGACTGAGTCGAGTGAAGGGTGAGTCGCGCAACCGTGAGACGTGAAGCGAGAGAGGTGACGGCTCCGAAATTCGGATTACCATTCACCTCTCACTTCTCACCAGTCACGGTTGTTGATGACCATTTCCCTCCCTCTATCGGAGCCGTTCGTGCTGTTTGCCGAGCGACTCGCGGCGGCCCGCACCGTTGAGCGGTCGATGCTCCCCGAACCCACCGCCTTCGCCCTCGGCACCGTGGGCGACGACGGGCAGCCTGCCGTCCGGATCCTGCTGCTCAAGGCGGTGGACCAGCGTGGCTTCGTCTTCTATACCAACCTCGAGAGTCGGAAGGGCCGCGAGCTGCTGGCGCATCCCCGGGCGGCGATGTGCTTTCATTGGCAGCCGTTGGAGCAGCAGGTTCGCGTCGAAGGAATGGCCCAATCGGTGTCGGCCAGCGAGGCCGATGACTACTTCGCCAGTCGGGCGCGCGGGAGCCAACTCGGCGCGTGGGCGTCGCTGCAGAGTCAGCTGCTGGAGCCGCCGGAGGAGCTGGAAGTGCGTGTGCGCGAGATGGAACGGAGGTTCGCGGAGGGGCCGGTGCCGCGTCCGCCTCACTGGTCGGGCTTCCGCCTCGTGCCGCATCGCATCGAATTCTGGCAGGGCAGGCCGAACCGGCTCCACGAGCGGCGTGTGTACCGGCGGGAAGGGGAAGGATGGCGGGTCGAGACCCTCTACCCGTGAGCGACGACGCTCCCGCGCGAACGGGTCCCTCCGTCGGCGTCCGACCGTCCGGGTGTTAATTTCCCTCCATGGCGACTCAGATGGTTGAACCCGCCGTCGGCCCGACGGCTGACTGGAATGTCGAGCGGGCGCGTGCCCTCTACAACATCGAGGGATGGGGAGCGGGCTTCTTCGACATCGACGAGCGGGGACATGTCGTCGTGCGCCCGGACAAGGAGCACCCGGACCGCCAACTCAGCCTCTTCGAGCTGGCGAACGATCTCGAGGAGCAGGGGGTCGCCATGCCCGTGCTGCTGCGATTCTCCGACATCCTCCGTTCGCGCATCGAGGCGTTGAGCGAGCGGTTCCAGAACGCGATTCGGGAGTTCGACTACGCCGGCGGCTACACGACCGTCTATCCGATCAAGGTCAATCAGCAGCGTCACGTCGTCGAGGAGATCGTCCAGTTCGGTGCCAAGCACGGTGTGGGTCTCGAGTGCGGGTCCAAGCCGGAGCTGCAGGCCGTGCTCGGACTTTCCGAGAGCACCGAGCATCTCATCGTCTGCAACGGCTACAAGGACGACGAGTTCATGCGACTCGCACTGATGGGCCAGAAGCTCGGCCATCAGGTGTTCGTCGTCATCGAGCAACTGAGTGAGATCGACGTGCTGCTCGCCGCCGCCGAGGAGCTCGGCGTGACGCCGAATGCCGGTATCCGCATCAAGCTCGCGTCGACCGGCTACGGCCGGTGGAAGGAGAGCGGTGGCGAGAAATCGAAGTTCGGCCTCAACGCCGCGCAGCTCATGCAGGCGGTGGACAAGCTGCGCGCCGCCGGACGGTTGGACATCGTGAAGCTGATTCACTTTCATCTCGGCTCGCAGATCACCGACATCCGATACATCAAGGCAGGGCTGCAGGAGGTCGCACGCTTCTACGCCGAGCTCCGGGCGCTCGGCGTCGAAATCACTCACGTCGACGTGGGCGGTGGCCTCGGCGTGGATTACGACGGCTCCAACTCGACGTCGAACGCGAGCGTCAACTACTCGCTTCAGGAGTACGCGAACGATGTGATCTACACGCTCGCCGAATCGTGTCGCGACCTCGAGCTGCCGATGCCGCACATCATCAGCGAGTCGGGGCGTGCCCTGACCGCTCACCACGCCCTGCTGCTGCTCAAGGTGATCGACGTCGAGTCGGTGGCGGAGGTCCCCGTGCCCGAGCTCACGGACGACGATCACGCGCTGCTGCACGAGATGCACGAGGACTATACCGACGTGTCGCGCGGCAAGATCAAACAGCGCCGAGTGAAGGAGATCTTTCACGACGTCACCTTCGACAAGGAGCGAGCGCAGCAGCTGTTCGCCAGCGGCGTCATCCCGCTCCGCGGCCGGGCGATTGCCGAGCAGATGTACCACGCGACCGTGAACGCGATCTTC
>JBIOHU010000224.1:0-2721 GCA_044449225.1 Gemmatimonadales bacterium
CGCGCGACGCCGGCGCCCGTGATGCCGCCGCCGACGACGAGCAGGTCGAAGGGCTCGCGCGCGGCGAGCGTGTCGAGCGCCGCCTGTCGGGCGAGCATCGGTGGCGTGGTGGGCGCGGGCACTCCCGGGAAGCTAATCCGGGCGTAGCTTCCAGCCATGTCTTCCTTCGGCATCCCGGGTCGCCGCGTTGCGATCGTCGCCGGACTCCGCACGCCGTTCGCGCGAGCGGGGACGACGCTCAAGACGCTGTCGGCGATCGATCTCGGCAAGCGCTGCGTCGCCGAGCTGATTCAGCGCAGCGAGATCGACGGCACGGTCGTCGACGCGGTGATCTACGGCACCGTCGTGCCATCGGTGCTCGCGCCGAACATCGCGCGCGAAGTGTCGCTGCTCCCGATGCTGCCGAAGGGGGTGCAGGCGTACACGGTGAGCCGCGCCTGCGCATCGGCCAATCAGGCGATCACCGACGCGGCCGATCAGATCGCGCTCGGTTACGCCGACGTCATCATCGCCGGAGGCGCGGAGTCGCTCTCGAACGTGCCGATCCTTCATTCGCGCGGCATGACCAACGCGCTGATGGCGGCGTCGCGAGCGAAGTCGTTCGCCGGCCGGGTGAGGGCGCTGGCGAAGGTGAGGCCCCGCGACCTGGTCCCGATCACTCCCGCCATCGCCGAGCCGTCGACCGGCGAGACGATGGGCGAGTCGGCGGAGAAGATGGCGAAGATCAACGGCATCCCGCGCGCCGACCAGGATCACTTCGCGCTCCGCTCGCATCGCCTCGCCGCGGCGGGCACCGAGGACGGCCGGCTCACGGCCGAGATGATGCCCGTGTACGTGCCGCCGTCGTTCGACGCGATGACGTCGGACAACGGCATCCGCGCCGATTCCTCGATGGAAGCGCTGCGCGCGCTCAGGCCGGTGTTCGACCGCAAGTACGGCACGGTCACCGCCGGCAACTCCTCGCCGCTCACCGACGGCGCGAGCGCGGTCCTCCTCATGAGCGAGGAGCGGGCGCGCGATCTCGGCTACTCGCCGATGGCGTTCATCAGGAGCTACGCCTACGCTGCGCTCGATCCGGGGGAGCAGTTGCTGATGGGACCAGTGCTCGCGGCGCCGGTGGCCCTCCAGCGCGCCGGCCTGCGGCTCGCGCAGATGGACCTGATCGAGATGCACGAGGCATTCGCGGCGCAGGTGCTGTGCAACCTGCACGGTTTCGAGTCGCGGGCGTGGGCGGAGCGCGCCGGCTTCAGCGAGCCCGTAGGCGAAATCGACCGCTCGCGGCTCAACGTCATGGGGGGCTCGATCGCGATCGGCCATCCGTTCGGCGCCACGGGGGGCCGCATCCTGACCACACTCTGCAACGAGCTCGCGCGGCGCGGAGGCCAGTTCGGCCTGATGACCGTCTGCGCCGCCGGAGGCATGGGACACGCCATGGTGATCGAGCGCACATGATGTCCTCCCTGAAGCTCGAGCATGTGGACGGCATCGCCGTCGTCACGCTCGACCTCGCCGGTGAGCCGGTGAACAAGGTGACGATGGCGCTCCGGGGGGAGTTCTCCGAGATGTTCGGGCTGCTCGAGGGGGATCCGGGGATCCGCGGCGTCGTGCTGGCGAGCGGCAAGGCGGACAGCTGGATCGCCGGCGCCGACATCGACGAGTTTCTCACCTTGAGCAGCGCCGCCGAGGCGGAGGCGCTGAGCCGCAGCGGCCAGGCGTTGCTCGAGCGTCTGGCGGCGATGAAGCTGCCGGTCGTGGCGGCGATCCACGGCGCCTGCCTCGGCGGCGGGCTCGAGACGGCGCTGGCCTGCCGCTATCGGATCGTCACCGACGATCCGAAAACCGTGCTCGGACTCCCGGAAGTGCAGCTCGGCCTCCTGCCGGGGGCGGGAGGCACCCAGCGGCTGCCGCGGCTCGTCGGGCTCCAGCGCGCGCTCGACCTGATTCTGACCGGCCGCACCGTGCGGGCGCGCAAGGCCTGGCAGATGGGTCTGGCCGACGAGATCGTCCATCCGGCGATCCTCCACGAGGTCGCCGTGGACCGCGCGAAGAAGCTCGCCGACAAGACGCTCGGCGCTCGCCGGTCGCCGAAGAACCGGGGCGCCGGCAACGCGCTGCTGGAGAACAATCCGATCGGGCGGAGCATCGTCTTCCGCAAGGCGCGCGAAGGGGTGATGGAGAAGACCCACGGGAATTTTCCCGCCCCGCTCGCCGCGCTCGGCGCCGTCCAGGCGGGGTACGAGAGGGGGCGCGACGCCGGCTACCGGGAGGAGGCTCGCGCGTTCGGCGAGCTGGCGATGAGCGAGGAGTCGAAGCAGCTCGTCTTCCTGTACTTCGCCACGGCGGCGCTGAAGAAGGATGCCGGCGTCGACCCGCCCGCCCCCGCGCCGGCGAGCGTCGAGACGCTCGGGGTGCTGGGGGCAGGCTTCATGGGGGCCGGCATCGCCGCCATCGCCGTGCAGCAGGGGACGCCGGTGCGCCTCAAGGACACCGACACGGCGCGGGTGGGAAAGGGGATCGCCGCGGTGAGCGCCGTGCTCCGCGAGCGGCTGACGAAGAAGCAGATCACGCGAGTGCAGTACGAGGATCAGCTCCTGCTGGCCGGGGGGACCACCGACTACGCCGGATTCCATCGGGCGACGCTGGTGATCGAGGCGGTGTTCGAGGATCTGGGTCTCAAGCAACGGGTGCTGGGCGAGGTCGAGCCGCTCCTCGCCCCTGAAG
>JBIOHU010000225.1:0-2695 GCA_044449225.1 Gemmatimonadales bacterium
ATCTCCACCTCGCGCACGCGGCCCCCTTCGGTCGTCACGCCGACGACGCGCTGGCCGAAGCGGATCTCCCCGCCGCCCTTCGTCACCTCGGCGGCGACGGTCTCCCACATCTGGCCCGGGCCGTACTTCGGATAGAAGAAGCGGGTGATCAGGCTCGTCTCGCGGTCCTCCTGCGCCTTCTTGAAGTCGCTCGACAGCAGGTCCTTCACCGCGTGCACCACGGCGCGCTTGAGCGAGAGCCCCTTCACCCGCTGCGCTCCCCAGTCGGCGCGGATCTCGCTGCATTTCACCCCCCACACCTTCTCCGTGTAGTCGCGGAAGAAGGTCTCGTACAGGCGGCGACCGAAGCGGTTGATGAAGAAGGAGTCGAGGAAGCGCTCGTCGCGGCGCGGCAGGAGCTGCGCCTTGCAGTAGCTCGCGGCGATCAGCGCCGTGTTCACCAGGCCGAGCCGGCGCGCCACGGTGAAGGTGATGCCGATCGGGTAAGGGAAGAAGTGGCGCTTGTAATAGATGCGAGACAGCCGCGGCCGGTGCAGCATCACCTCGTCGTCGACCTCCGGATCGGGCGCGACGCGCTTCTCGCTCCGCGTCTCCACCCCGGCGGCGACGGCGACCGCTCCGTCGTCGTCGCGGTAGGGCGACGTCGCGAAGTCGATGCCGTCTTCATCCAGCGCCTGGGGCACGAACCGCCGCACGATCGACTCGGCGACGTAGTCGATCTCGTGGTCGTGCGCCGCCGTGTCGGCCGACGGCGCTCCCTGTCGCGGCAGGAAGGAGAACCACCACGACATCACCCGCTCGCTCTTCGAGAAGAAGCGATGCCCGCCGACGTCCATCCGGTTGCCCTTGTAGTTGAACGTCTGGGCGATCCCGCCGATGGCGTGCGTGCGCTCGAACACCAGCGGACGCACGTCGGTGCGCGACAGCAATTCGTACGCGGCGGTCAATCCGGCGGGACCCGCTCCGGCGATGACCGCAATTGGACGGCGGGGCATGGGGACTTGGCTGGGGGAGCTCATTCAAATGACGGCCAGCCAGTAGCGGTGGCAACACTGGGAACTGATGTACTTCAAACCACGGTCGACATACCGAACGGCCGTCAACGTAAGGAGACGCGGT
Organism: Gemmatimonadales bacterium; assembly: GCA_044449225.1. GTDB lineage: Bacteria > Gemmatimonadota > Gemmatimonadetes > Gemmatimonadales > Gemmatimonadaceae > AG11. The sequence continues at coordinate 1,120 of JBIOHU010000225.1, forward strand.
CAAACTATTGAGGAGCGGTCAACCTATGAAAGCCGCGTATTGACCCGCGTTGGGTACGTTGACCGTCGTTCGGTACGTTGACCGAGGTTCGGTACGTTGACCGCAAGTCGGTATGTCGACCGCATTACTCGGTATGTCGACCGCCTTATTCCCTCTACCTCCGTCGCAGCCCCAGAATGCTGAGGAAGAAGCTCCCGAACACCGTCTGCAGCCCCAGGCTCGTCAGGGTGAATCCGGTGATCGTCCAGCGCAGGGTGGACGGATAATCGAGCGCCCCGAATCCGCTCGCCCACCATTTCACCACCACCGTCCCCAGGAGGGCGGCGCCGACCAGTGCCGCGGCAGCGCCGGCGATCAGCCCGCGCTCGAGGTCCACGAGAAGAAACAGCCGCTGCATCCGCGCGTCGAGTGGGAGCAGCCCCTCGCTGATCGCGAACGTCTTCGTGAACACGGCAAACAGCACCGACTGGTAGCCGGCGAGGATGGCGAGGCTGGAGAAGAGCAGCGTGTTCACGTCGAACATCAGGCCGGGCCAGCGCGGCAGTGCGAGCGCGTAGCCGATCACGCCGGCAAGCAGCAACCCGGCGCCCGGCAGGAGAAACAGCCACCGCGGGCTGTACATCAGGTAGAAGCGCAGGTGCCGCCAGCCGTCGCGGAAAGTTCTGAGATGCGGAGCATGCGCCGAACGTCCGTCGCGATGCAGCGTCACCGACACTTCGGCGATCCGCGCGCCGTGGATGCTCGCCTTGATCACGTTCTCCGACGCGAACTCCATTCCGGTGCACCGCTGGTCGAGCCGCGCGTACAGCTCCTTGCTGAAGGCGCGCATGCCACAGTGGACGTCGTTCACCGGGGCGCGGAACCAGTGTCGCACCATCCAGGTGAACATCGGATTGCCCCACCAGCGATGCAGCGCCGGCATCGCGCCGCGGTCCACCGAGCCGCCGCCACCGGGAAGCCGGCAGCCCTGCACCAGGTCGTAACCCTCGCGGAGCCGGGCGACGAACTTCGGCAGCTCGCCGAAGTCGTAGCTGTCGTCGGCGTCGCCCATCAGGATGTACCGCCCGCGCGCCGCCTCGATCCCTCCCATCAGCGCCGCACCATATCCGCGCTCGGCCACCCTCACGACTCGCGCGCCGAGCGACTCGGCGAGCTGCGGCGAGCCGTCGGAGCTCCCGTTGTCGGCGACGATGATCTCGCCGGCGATGTTCCCTTCCACCAGCGCCCGCTGTGCCTTGCCGATGCAGCTCGCCAGCGTCTCCACTTCGTTCAGACAGGGCATCACCACCGACAGCTCCACCTCCGCCGTCCGCGCGTCGTAGCGCGGCGACGTCGATCGGTCGAAGAGGGTGGTTGGAGTGGACCTGCTCATGAGGGAAGGACGGATGGCCGTCGATGGAGCAACAGTCCTGGGAGAGCGTCAGTCGTCGTTCCTGCCGCCCACCACGAGGAGCGAGCTGCCGAACGGCACCGGCATCGCGCCGAGTAGCCGTTCCTCCAGCCGTGACAGCCAGTACAGACTGCGATTGATCGCGGCCGGAGGGATCGACGGCGCCGCCGGCGCACCGGGCACGAG
>JBIOHU010000226.1:0-2691 GCA_044449225.1 Gemmatimonadales bacterium
ACATCGCGGTGGAGCGGGCGTCCGGCCACGTCCAGATCAGCACAGGATCCGGTGCGGTGCGGATCGGCGCCGTTGACGGCACCGCCGTGGTCAAGGGGGCCAATGGCGACACCTGGATCGGCGACGTATCGGGTGACGTGAGGGTGATCGCGGCCAACGGTTCGATCGACGTCGATCACGCGCACGCCTCTGCCGTTGCCAAGACGGCGAATGGCGATGTGCGCTTCGGCGAGGTTGAGGATGGGACCGTCGTTGCGCTGACGTCGCTCGGGAAGGTGGAGATCGGGATCCGTGAAGGGGTGCCGGCGTGGCTGGACCTCAACACCCACTTCGGCAAGGTGTCCAACGAACTCGAGGCCGCGGGCCGGCCTGAACCCGGAAACCAGACGGTCGAAGTGCGCGCACGCAGCTCGTTCGGCGACATCACCATCCATCGCTCGCTGCGGAGCACAACCGTGGCGGCGACGCTGTGACCGCGCGTGCAGCCGTGCGCGTCGTCGGGCTGCGCAAGGCCTTTGGCGACAAGGTGGTGCTTGACGGCATCGACCTCGAGATCGCCGAGGGGAGCGTGTTCGCGTTGCTCGGACCCAACGGAGCCGGCAAGACGACCACTGTGCAAATCCTCTCGACACTGATCCGCGCTGACGCCGGTGAAATCCAGGTTGCCGGCTTCGACGTGAGCCGCGAGCCGCAGTCGGTTCGCGATGCGATCGGTGTCACCGGACAGTTCTCGTCGGTCGATTACCTGTTGACGGGCAGGGAGAACTTGATGCTCATGGCCGATCTCCACCACCTCGGCCGGCGCGCCGGTCGTCTTCGTGTCGACGAGCTCCTCGAACGATTCGACCTCGTGGACGGGGCTGCGCAAATGGTCATGAAGTACTCGGGGGGCATGCGCCGGCGGCTCGATCTTGCCATGACTCTCCTCGGCGAACCGCGGATCATCTTCCTCGACGAGCCGACGACCGGTCTCGATCCCCGCAGCCGCCACACCATGTGGCAGATCACCCGAGAGCTCGTCGCGGGCGGCGTGACGATTCTGCTCACCACCCAGAACCTGGATGAGGCAGATCAGCTCGCCGACCGCCTCGCCGTCCTCGACCAGGGGAGGTTGGTCGCCGAGGGGACGCCGAATCAGCTCAAGCGACGCATCCCAGGTGGCCGAGTCCGGCTCCATTTCCGTGACGCCGCCGCGGTGAGCGCCGCCGCGCGCGAACTCGGCCAGGGGTCATTCGACGACGACGCGCTTGTCCTCGACATTCCCACCGACGGCACACCGCGGTCGCTCCGAAGCCTGCTCGACCAGCTCGACCAACGTGCGCTCACCGTCGAGAGCGTCACCGTTGAGACGCCGGACCTCGATGACGTCTTCTTCGCCCTGACCGGCGCTTCACATCACGCACTGGAGGCATCGGCATGAGCACATCCACCCTTGCGATGCGCGACTCGGCAACCATGCTGCGGCGCGATATCCGGCACGCGCTTCGCTATCCGATCCTGGCGATCAGCGGCCTGTTGGTGCCGGTGTTCCTGCTGCTCCTCTTCGTCGGCGTGTTCGGCAACACCCTGCGCGCCGGCCTTGGGGCCGCAACGCCGGAGGGCGGTCGCTACATCGACTACCTCGCTCCGGGCATCCTCGTGATGACTGCGGGCTCCAGCGCGGCTGCGACAGCGATCAACGTCTGCATCGACATGACCGAAGGCATCATCGCGCGCTTCCGCACCATGGCGATCACACGCACGTCCGTGTTGATCGGGCAGGTGCTCAGCAGCTTGATCCGTACGCTGATCAGCGGCGCGCTCGTCGTCGCGGTTGCGCTCGGGCTTGGTTTCCGACCGACGGCAACCCCACTCGAGTGGCTTGCGGCTGCCGGCGTGTTCACGATGCTGACGCTCGCGCTCACCTGGCTGACGATTGCTTTCGGACTGCAGGCGAAGACTCCGGCGGGCGCGAACAGCCTGTCGCTGATTCCGCAGTTTCTGCCCTTCATCAGCAGCGCGTTTGTGCCGACTGCGTCGATGCCGGCCGGGGTGCGCTGGTTTGCGGAGAACCAGCCGTTCACCTCGATCATCAACACCTTGCGCGGCCTCCTCACGGGGACTCCGATCGGCAACAACGCGGTCATCGCGGCCGCGTGGTGCGTCGGCCTCACCGCCGTCGGCTACGTGTGGTCACGCGCGCGGTACAACCGCTATGTGACCCGCTAGCTGCAACGGTTTGGTGTCCCAGGGGATGGAGTCGAACCATCGGTACACGGTTTTACAGACCGCTGCCTTGACCACTTGGCTACCCTGGGACGGAAGCCATAACGCCCGGTCGTGCCTCGCCGTCCGAGAGCCGAACACGGCCACTGCGTGAGCGGGCCGAGCCTGCCAATAGTAGCCAGCGCGGTCGTCCGAACCTCAGGCGCGGCAGCAGTAAGCTTCCCACCCGATGCCCGAAGTTGATCTCGCGACCGCCGACGGCCAGGACCGCTACGTTCCGACTGCGACGAGAGACATCACCTCAGCGGGCCACGAGGGCGTTTATCAATGGATCGTTGAGCACCTCGTCAAGGAAGGGATGAAGGCGCTCGATTTCGGCTGCGGGACCGGGTATGGCGCCGCCATGATGGCCAGCGCCGGAGCGACGGCCGACGGTGTCGACGGCTCGCCGACAGCCATCAGCTACGCAACAGAGAACTACGGCGG
>JBIOHU010000227.1:0-2691 GCA_044449225.1 Gemmatimonadales bacterium
AGACCTTCCTTGGCCGTGACCCCACGTAGCCCGGCAGTCGCCGGCCGAGATCGCCACCAGCGCACCGCAGCTTCGTCAAGCTCCTGGCTTGACCGATGACTTCTGACGCGCTGAGCAGTCCATACGAGCATGCCGACAGAGGGAGGAACGATGAGCAAGCTGAAGCTGAACATCACAATGTCGATCGACGGCTTCGTCGCCGGCCCGGACCAGTCGCCGGAGCATCCGCTCGGGGTCGGCGGCGAGAAACTCCACGGCTGGCTTTACCCGCTCAAGGCGTTCCGTGGAGGCCACGGCGAGGAAGGCGGCGAGGTCAACGCGAGCACGTCGTTCGCCGAGGAAATCCTCGGCGGCGCCGGCGCGACGATCATGGGCCGGAACATGTTCGGCGGCGGCCCAGGACCGTGGGACGAGTCGTGGAAAGGCTGGTGGGGAGATGATCCACCCTTCCACCATCCCGTCTTCGTCCTCACGCATCATCAGCGCCAGCCACTGGAGATGCAGGGCGGAACGACGTTTCACTTCGTCACCGCCGGGATCGAGTCGGCGCTCGAACAAGCGCGGGCAGCAGCCGGAGAGAAGGACGTGTCACTCGGCGGCGGGGCATCGGTCGCGCAGCAGTACCTCGCAGCGGGTCTGCTCGACGAGATCGTCGTCTCGATCGTGCCGATCCTGCTCCGTGGCGGCGCCCGGCTGTTCGAAAACCTGGGAGAGGCGAAGCTCGAGCAGGTCGAGTCGGTCGAGGCGCCCGGAGTGACTCACATCAGGTACATCCGGGCGTAGCTGCGCGGTGGGTGGCGCTTGCGCCGAGCTCGGCGGAGATCTTCAGCAGGAGAAGCCGACTTCGATGTGTAGAGGCCGCCTTGAGGTTGGGGCATGGCGGTAATGGTGGCGTCCGGTCATCAAAAATGATCACGCGTATGGACGCCTCAGTGCCGTCGCCGTCTGATCGGGACCAGCTCGAGCGCGCGCACCATTCATCCGCTTGGTCCGGTCCGACCAGCAATCATTCGACAGCCACACGTAGCCGACTCTGACGCCCTCTGCGGGAGGTGAGGCGATGGCCTATTTAGATGAGGCGGCGTTCTGCGGCCCAGCGGGTGAGCTCGTGCCGGTTCGTCAGCTGGAGCTTGCGCAGAACGTTGGTGACGTGGCTCTCGATCGTCTTGACGGAGAGGTGCAGCCGGGCGGCGATTTCCTTGTAGCGGTATCCGCGGGCGATGAGTTGGAGGACTTCGCGCTCGCGGGGGGTGAGCTCGTCGAGGTCGGTGTCGGAGTGGGTTCGTTCGCCGGCCCGGAAGGCGTCGAGCACGAAGCCTGCGAGGCGGGGCGAGAAGACGGCGTCGCCTTCGGCCACCCGGAGGACGGCGTCGGCGAGGTCGTCTGCCGAGATCGTCTTGGTCACGTAGCCGCGGGCGCCTGCGCGGATGACGGCGATGACGTCTTCGGCTGCGTCGGAGACCGAGAGTGCGAGGAACTTGACGCCGGGGCGCTCGGGGCTGATTGCGGCAATGACGCCTTCGCCTCCGCCGTCGGGGAGGTGAACGTCGAGCAGGACGACGTCCGGGTCGGTGTCCTTGATCAGTGGGATCGCGTCCGCGAGACTGCCGGCTTCGCCGACGATGTCGACTCTCGTTCCGAGCTCGCCGCGCACCCCGGCGCGCAGGAGCGCATGGTCGTCGACAAGGACGACGCGGGGCTTCACGGCAGCTTCCGCGCGAGGAAGAGTTCGACCTCGGTGCCGTCCCCGGGGGCGGTGACGATTCGGGCTGTTCCGCCGGCGCGGACCACGCGGGCTTCAATCGAGTCGGCGAGACCGCGCCGGTCGGTTGGGACTGCGCTCCGATCGAATCCTTTGCCCCGGTCGCGCACGAAGACGCCGATGTGCGCGTTGTCGGCTTCGGCGTAGACGGAGATCTCGTCCGCGCCGGAGAACTTCGCGGCGTTTTGCATTGCTTCGCGGGCTGCGAGCACGACGGCGTTCACCTCGCCGTCGACGGCGCAGTCTCCGCCGCTTGCGACTTCGATCCGGACGCCATGGAGCTCCTCGACGTCTGCTGCCGCGGTTGTGAGCGCTCCGACGAGCGTCTCACCGGAGGAGGGGCTGTCGTACAGCCAGCCGCGTAGCTCGCGCTCCTGCCTTCGGGCGAGCGACGCGACGCGCGTTTGTTCGCCGGCGTGCTTTTGGATGAGGGCGAGCGTTTGCAGCACGGAGTCGTGCACGCGCGCGGTGACGTCGGCGCGTTCCTCGTTGCGAATGCGTGCGGTGCGCTCGGCGTCGCGTTCGAGCGCGAGCTGCCACATCCACGGGCCGATGACGAAGAGGAATGCGCCTGCGAGGGCTCCCGGCGCGAGAAACGAGATCGACGAGTTGCCGCGGAAGAACAGCAGCGCGACTCCGCCGGCCGCGAGCGCGAGCCCGGCGACCGATAAAGGGGCGCCGGGCCTCAGCGAGCGGCCGCGACGCCAGATGAGCGCGAGGCCGTACGCGATGAGTACGAGCGCGGCCGCGGTCTGCGCCGAGAGGCCGAGTGCCCGCAGCGCGAGCCCCGCTGCTGCCAGCACAGCGACGACTGCGAGCCAGCCCTTGCCGCTGAGGTAGAGCCAGATCGCCACGTACAGGACGATTCCGGCGCCGCCGGCGAACGCAAGCAGCGTGAAGACGAGCCGGACGAGCGTCGGATCGACGCC
>JBIOHU010000228.1:0-2669 GCA_044449225.1 Gemmatimonadales bacterium
ATCATGGCGGGAAGGGACGCCGGCGCCGGCACCACGACGTCGGTGCCGGCGGCGCGCGCCTGCAGCGGCGTGTTTCGCACCGAGTCGTCGGCAAAGCCTCCCAGCACGACGATGTCGCAGCGGCCGGGTCGCTCCCGCTCGATGCGCCAGCCTTCGGTCGTGAACGTGTGTTCGTCGCGGCGTCCGTCGGCGAGCCGGAGCGCGACCATCGTGTCGGAGATGTCGGTAGAGACCACCGCGCCGCGCCAGCTCCAGACGCCAAGAAGGCGTCCGTGCCGACCGGCGGCGCGGAGGAGCATCATCGGGGCGAGACCGGGACGCGACGGCACGTCGGGCGCGAGCGCGCGCTCCCAGCGCGTCCCGGCTGGCGCGCTGATCCACCCATCGAGCCCGGCGTTGCCGATCCCGTCGCGACTGGCTCTCAGCCGCACGAGAGCTCCGTCGCGCGCGAAGACGCGCTGGGTATCGCGGAGGAAGCCGAAACCATCCTCCTTCGCGTCGCCGCCGGAGATGCGCGCCGCCTCGCGAGCGAGGGGAAGGCCGTGGTCGTCCACCAGATCCACGCCGTGCAGCGGAAGCGCCAGCTCGTGCTCGGCCTCGCTCTCCCATTCCAGGCAGTCGATCAGATAGTTCTCGACGACGACGAGTGAGCGACGCACCAGCAAGCCGGGTGTCAGCTCTGCCGCGGCGCTCACCCAAGCGGTCTCACCGTGATCGTCGAACGCGACGAGCGCGCCGTGGACGCGCTGCTGCGAGCGTCCATCGACGAGAGGGGCAGTGTGGGCGAGGGTGCTCCGATACCAGTGCAGCGACTCGTCGACGTAGGAGCCGGTACCCGGATCGTCGAACCAGCGCACCGCGCCGTCGACGAGGATGAGGTTCAATCGATCGGGGTGACCATGTCCGCCGCCGGAGTGGCCGTAGTCGAGGGCGACGTACTGTCGTCCGCCGTCGCGACGCAGTATGGCGATGCCCTGGGCCGGCAACAGATCGGATTCGAACGGCCTCGCGTGGAGCGGAGGAAGCTCGGGGAGCGCGCACAGGAGAGTGCGCCACGACAGGTCGCTCCGCGTCATGCCCGTCGCCGGCAGATTGCGCTCGACGTCGGCCGACGACGAGGCGCGCCCCGTGTCGCCGTGGGGCAGGCTGGAGTCGTACAGCCGCGCGAGCATGCTCGTCAATCGCTCGTCGTCGCGGCGGGCGAGGCCGAGCTCGCACGACTCGGCGAAGCGCGGCTGCCTGACGCTGACGGCGTACTGCGAGTCGCGGCGGGACGGAAAGGTCAGGTCGGGGAGCAGAGTGCGAAAGGGAGCGGCGAAGCCGTCGCGATAGCGGGAGGCGAGCGCCGGCCGCAGCACGAGCCCTCCGGCTTCGGCGATCCGGACGCCGTACCAGAGGCCACGATGGGCGAACAGATGGTAGTTCTCTCCTTCGTACCAGCTCCCGTCGGGGAGCAGCGCCTGGTCGAGGTGAGCCAGCAGACCGGACGGTCCATGAATGGCCGAGTCCATCGTCGCCTCGTCGCCGAGAAGCGAGCCGGCAGCGAGCAGCGCAGCATTGTTCCACACCTGCCGGTTGGACATCCCCTCGTCGTACGAGGCGATGAGGGTGGAGCTCGGCTCGATGATCCGTTCGCGCACACGCGACCCGAGCGCCGACAGTGCGCCGGACGGGGCTCCGAGCTCGAGCAGATCGAGGGCGACGCAGAGCTGAAGCAGCCAGATCGCCTCGAGATAGGTGCTGAAGAAGGGACGCGACGGGCCGAGCACATTGTCGGCGTTCGGGTAGTCGAGGTAGCGCGCGGCCCAGGCGTCGAGCAGGCGGACGGCGAGCGAGCGGCACGCGACGTCGTCGAGCAGCACGCCGAGGAGCGCGCCGTGGACCGCCCGCTCGGCGAGCCAGAGCTGATGCCAATAGAGGCGGAAGCGATCGTGCAACTCGCCGGCGTGCTCCGATCCGCACTGCGGGCAGTGATGCCGCGGATCGAACGGGTCGTAGGCGAGCAATGCTCCGTCGCGTTCGCAGCGCCCCCCGGCGCGTGACAGCAGCGCCTTCTCGCGCGGGACGTCGAGGCTACCGGCGAGGAGCGGCTGGAGCTCGTGGCGCAGGCCGGCGGCGAGCGGCTCGAGCGCTCCCGTCGCGACGGCGCGCCGCGCCCGGAGACCATCCGCCGTGACGAGGAGTGTCATCGTCCTTCTCGCCGCGGAGCGAGCGTCCAGTCGTGGACCGTGACCAACTCCCCGCGCAAGTCCATACGCACGCCGTTCAAACGCCGGGTCACTCCCTGCACGCCACGCGAATGATAGAGCCAGGTCGCCGGGGCGAGCGAGTCGAGCGCCTGCTGCACGCGCCGCCAGGTGGATCGGCGCTCGCCGTCCGTGCGCGCCGCGGCGGCACCCGCGAGCAGCGTGTCGAGCTCCGGCGTGTGGAAGCCGGTGTAATCCAGGGTGCCGCCCCGCTGCGACGTCGCGAACAGCGCGTCGACGTAGGAGAGGGCGAGATCGCCGGGAATTCCCGCGAGCAGCATGTCGAAGCGCTTCACCGGCGCGCGCGCCGTGGTGAGGAAGGTGCCCATCTCCGTCTGGCGAAGATGCACGGCGATGCCGCGCGCCGTCAGATCGGACTGGATGAGCTGCTCCGCGACGTCATCGCCGCTGCCGACGGTGAGG
>JBIOHU010000229.1:0-2660 GCA_044449225.1 Gemmatimonadales bacterium
CGCTTCCCGCGTTCCACAGGATCCCGTGCTGTATTTCTGCATCCCCGCGTACAACGAGGCCCCGACGATCGGGCTGCTGCTCTGGCGCCTGCGCACGGTGTTCCAGGAACAGCCGCGCGAGTACGAGGTGCTCGTCTACGACGACGGCAGCACCGACGAGACGGCCGACCGGCTGGCCCCCTACCACCAGGTCATGCCGCTCACGGTGCTCGGCGGCACGCGAGTCGGTTACGCCGGCGCGCTCGACGCCCTCTGCCGCGAGGCGTCCCGCCGCACGCGCTATCCGCGCCGCGATGCGGTGATCATTCTGCAGGGAGATTTCACCGATCAGCCCGAGCATCTGCCCGAGCTGCTCAAGCGGTTCGACGGCGGTGCCGACGTCGTGGTGGCCGAGCGCCCCCCCGACCTGGCCAGCGTCCCCCTGCCGGTGCGCCAGCTCAGGCGCTTCGCGCCGTGGATGGTTCGGCCCTTCGTCTCGGTGGCTGGCGTGCGCGATCCCTTCTCGTCGCTCCGCCTCTATCGCGTGTCGGTCGTCCGCGACCTGATCAAGGAGCGGGGCGACGCGCGGCTCGTCGAAGGCGACGGCTGGAGCGCCAATCTCGACCTGCTGCTGCGCGCCGAGCCGCACGCGCGTCGGCTGGAGACGGTGGAGCTCGCGCCCCGCTACGACGTACGATCGCGCCCGTCGCGCGTACGTCCATGGAGCGACGCCATGGCCCTGCTGCGCTTCGCGCGCGCCGCGCGGGCCCGACGCACCCGGCCGGTGCGCGCGTGACCCTGCTCGTCCGCGCCGTGATCGGAGCCCTCGCTCTCGGCCTCTTCGGCGCAGGCGTTCCCGCCTCCGCCCAGGATGGCGGCGAGTCGGTCCTTCGCGTCCCCTTCGGGGTCGGCGAGCGGCTCGAGTACGACGTCAAGTTCGGCAAGCTGAAGGTCGGCTCGGGCTCCATGGAGGTCGCCGACGTCCAGCAGATTCGCGGGCGAGAGACGTGGCACACCGTCTTCCAGGTGCGCGGCGGCACCTTCTTCTACCGCGTGGACGACAAGTACGAGAGCTGGATCGATCTCCGCACCGGCAACTCCCTCCGATTCCGGCAGGACCTCAACGAGGGCCGGCGCGACGTCGAGCGCGACTTCGCGATCTTCCCCGAGCGCGCCGTCTATCTCGAGAAGGGTGACGACAGCACGAACGCCAGCGTGCGGAATCCCCTCGACGACGGATCGTTTCTCTACTTCCTCCGCACCATCCCCCTCGCCGTCGGCGAGAGCTACACCTTCGAGCGCTACTTCCGTCCCGATCGCAACCCGGTGACGATCAAGGTGCTGCGCCGCGAGCACATCCGTGTGCCCGCGGGCGAGTTCGACGCCATCGTCGTCCAGCCGGTCATCAAGACGAAAGGCATCTTCTCGGAGAACGGCCACGCCGAAGTCTGGCTTTCGGACGACGAGAACCGCATCATGCTGCAGATGAAGTCGGGACTCTCCTTCGGCTCCCTCAACCTGTACCTCACATCGTACCGTCCAGCCCAGCCGGGGGCGACGACCGCGCCTCGCCCGTAACCGGCCGGACCGCCGGCGACACCGACCATCGAACCGGCGAAGCCGATCTCGCCCGCGTCCGCACCGTCCCCGTCGCCGTCCGCCCGAACAAGGTGAGCGCCGGCGACTTCGCGCAGCCGCCGGGCGACGACCACTCCTTCGCCGCGTTCGTTCGCTCTCTCCCCGACGTCCTCGTGGCGCGCGACTTCCGCGCCGTCGTCGCGGCGATCGCCGCCGCGGCGCGGCGCGAGCGCGGCGTCGTGATCATGCTCGGCGGCCACATCGTGAAGACCGGCCTCGCACCCCTGCTGATCGAGCTGATGAGCCGGCGTGTCGTGACCCACGTCGCCATGAACGGCTCGGCGGCGATCCACGACTACGAGGTCGCCCGCTTCGGCGCCACCTCTGAGGACGTCGCCGCCGGTCTCAAGGACGGCACCTTCGGCATGGCCGACGAGACCGGTCGCGAGATGAACGAGGCCTTCGTCGCCGGCATGCGCGCGCAGCGCGGAATGGGCGAGACCCTCGGCATCGCTCTCGCCGACGCCCCCGTGCTCGCGAACCCCGAGCTGTCGATCCTCCTCGCCGCTCACCGCCTGGGCGTGCCGACCTCGGTGCATGCGGCGCTTGGCGCCGAGATCATCCATCAGCATCCCGCCGCGAACGGCGCCGCCATCGGCGACACCAGTCACCGCGACTTCAGGCGGCTCTCCCATTCGCTCGGCCGCCTCGACGACGGCGGCGTGGTGCTCAACCTCGGCAGCGCGGTGATCATGCCCGAGGTCTTCCTCAAGGCGCTCACCATCGCCCGCAACCTCCACGACGGAAAGCCCCAGGGCTTCACCAGCGTCGACCTCGACATGCAGCGCCACTACCGACCGCGCATGAACGTCGTCGAGCGGCCGACCCTCCAGAGCGGCAAGGGCTACGAGATCACGGGCCACCACGAGATCATGGTGCCGCTGCTGGTGTGGGCAGTGATCGAACAGCTCGAAAATCGGTAACGGGCCGGGCCGCGTGAAACGCGGCCCTTCGGGGCGCTGCGTTGCCGCTTCGCGGCTCGCTGGCTGACGGGGCGGCGCGCTATGCGCGCCTTACGGCAACCGACCCTGATGGGTGTGCAC
>JBIOHU010000230.1:0-2644 GCA_044449225.1 Gemmatimonadales bacterium
GAGATGAAGGCGAAGACCAGGAGCGGGGTGCCGATGAAGGTGCTGATGGTCGACTCGGTGCTCTGCTCCGCTGCGGCCGCCGCCTGCTGTCCTGTCTCTGCCACCGCATAGCTGGGCAGCGCCGCGGCGAGACGCTCGCGCAACACGACGTCGGTGACGCCGCTCTGCGCGCTCACCAGGATGCTGTCGTACTTGTTCTGGGCCTCGAGGACGCGGTTCGCCGTTGACTCCGTGAACAGCGCGATGGTGGCCCCGGCCAGGTTGTCAGAAGTTCCGTAGCCCGCGACGCCGGTGATCGTGAAGTGCTCCTCGACTCCTCCCAGGAACACGATCGGCAGGGAGTCGCCAACGGCCAGATCGTTTTTCGCGGCGGTGCCCGCGTCGATCACGACGTCGGTCGGCCCCTGCGGCGGCGTGCCCTTGCGGAGGTGATACGGCGAAATGTTGGCGTCGGTGATCCAGTTGGCGCCGAACGTCGGTGGCCCGTTGCCACCGATGGGCTTGCCGTTGTGGCCGATGAGGGTGGCGCCCTCTCGGAAAATGTTGCCGACGGCATCCTTGACGCCGTCGACCTTCCGCACGGTGGACAGCAGCGACGTCGGGATCGGGTGATTCTGTCCGCCACCGATGCCGCCGGAGTCGCCGGCGATAGGACGTCCGTGGACCGTCACCGCGACACCGGCATTCGCTGTCGCGAAGATGCTCGTGAAGGTCGCGTTGATGGTGTCGGTGAGGATGAACGTGCCGGCGACGAATGACACGCCGAGAATGACGGCAATGGTGGTGAGCGCCAGCCGGAGCTTGTGGGACAGCAGGCTTCGCAGGCTGATGCCGAACATGCGTCAGCGCCGCATAAGGGGGTCAGTCACCGAGATGGCGCATGACGTCGAGCACGCTGTCCGCAGTCGGTCCGTGCATCTCGCTGACGACGCGACCGTCGGCGAGGAACACAACGCGATCCGCGTGCGCGGCGGCGAGCGGGTCGTGGGTCACCATGATGATCGTCTGCCCCAGCTCCGTGACGGCGTGCCGGAGAAAGTCGAGGAGATCGGTGCTCGCACGCGAGTCGAGGTTGCCGGTCGGCTCGTCGGCGAAGATGATCTCCGGCCGGCTTGCGAGTGCGCGCGCTGCCGCGACGCGCTGCTGCTGCCCGCCGGAGAGCTGATTGGGACGGTGCTTGAGCCGGTCACCGAGACCGGTGATACGCACCACCTCGGCGAGCGCTGCCGCGTCGGGCTTCGTTCCGGCGATGGTGAGCGGCAGCACGATGTTGTCGAGCGCGGAGAGCGTCGGTACCAGGTTGAATGACTGGAAGATGAAGCCGACCCGCACGCGGCGCAGCATGGTGAGCTGGCGATCGTTGAGGCTGCCGAGTTCGACGTCGCCGATGTGAACGGTGCCCGAGGTCAGCCGGTCGAGTCCGGCCAGGCAATGCAGCAACGTCGATTTGCCCGACCCTGACGGCCCCATGATCGCGCTGAACCGGCTCTTGTCGAACGCGATGGTGATGCCGTCCAGCGCGCGAACCATCGCATCGCCCTTGCCATATTCCTTGACGGCATCTGTCGCGCGAGCGGCGAGGGGGCGCGCCTCCGACGCCGCGGTCGTTGCGCCTGCTGTGGTGATCGCCGCCATCGGGTGAAAGGGTAGACGAAGTTCGGGTTCGCGCCGACGGCCGTATCATGTCGGTCCGTGGGGGACACGGAAGGGGGATCGAGGCTCGAGGTCAGCGATCCGCGCCGGACGCAGCTCGGCCGCGCAGCAATTGGGACGCTCGCCGTCGCAGCGATCTTCCTTGTCTTTGCTCTCGCCGTCAAACAAGTTCGCGTGCTGGATCACCACGCTCCTTGGCGGGATGACCCGTACGACGCAGTTGTGTCCTTCGTCGTGTTCTTCGTCCCGCTGACGGCTGCGCTGGGGATCGTGAGAATCTCGCTCTGGCGCAGCACTCTGCCCCTCCCGCTCGCGCGGGTGACCACCGTGATGCGTGGAGGTCGGGTGCTCATCGGCACGATGCTCCTCACCGTCCTCTCGGACTGGACCAGCGTCGCCCTGCAGGGGAATCACGCTCACCTGAACGGCACCACCGACGTGGACATCGCGCTCCTCGCGGTGGTGACACTGCTGGTGATCGCCGCGGGAGCCGTGCATGTGCGAGCTTCGCGTCGTGTCCGTGACCTTCACGATCGATCGCGCGGGACTGATTGGTTCACCGACCTCGTCGCGGCCGTCGAGCTCCATGCCGGTCGGCTGGGTCCGCTGAAGGTCCTCGGTGTTCAGGCCGCCCGCGGGCTCGATCGCCAGGTGGTTGGTGCTTTTCGCCGGCGTCCGGTGACCGCCGCAGTCGCCTGCGCATTGCTGTTCGGCGTCCTCCTGGCCCTCGACACGTTGCTCCGGGCCGGCGCGGGACCGGCCGTCTGGCTCGACGTCGCAGTGGGGGGCAGCGGGATGTTCGCGTTCCTGGTGGCGGCGGGCGCATATCTCGGCCTGGTGGGAGCGCACCGCCCGGCGGTGGGCACGCGCCGCCGGATCATCGATGCGGCGGTGATCGGATGCGCCTCTGTTCCGGTGGCGCTCGCCTTTCGCGAGTGGCTCTGGTGGATCGCCGGGGCCTCGTCGGGTGGGTCCGATCGTCTCGCGAGGC
>JBIOHU010000231.1:0-2611 GCA_044449225.1 Gemmatimonadales bacterium
CCCGACCAGCGGGCGCCACGACGCAGCATCGACATGGGAATGACCACTTCTCGACAGGGTGACTAGGCGGACACGGCAGCCGAAGCAGGCCGGGTGACCGCATGTTTGCAAGCCCTGTTCCACGGCTGAGCGTGGTTCGATTGGTGCTGCCCAGTCGGTCAGGGGCGACCGGGCATCGGCGCACCCCGTGGTGCATCTCCTCCGGCCACCGGCGGTGGGGGGCTCGGCGCCGCCCCCATGAAGAAGTCGAGGGTGTGAGTCGTCTGGGCCATGTCGACCGCCGAGCGCCGGAGCCTGTTGGCAACGTCGGTGTCGCCTTGCTGGGCCGACACCTGTCCGAGGATCAATGCCGTACCGATGTACGTCATGGGAATGTTGACCGATGGCCGGTCGACCCAGTCTCCCCGGGCCAGGATCGCCGGCGGCCCGCCGAATCCCTTCCATAGGTCGAGCGAGCGGGTGAGGTCGATGTGGCCAATTCCGGGGACGGCAACCGTATCGGGGCTGGTCGGCACCGGTGCCGTCATGACCTTGCTCGCCAACCCCTGCATGAGCGCGTACGGCTCCAAGCCGAGCGCCTGTAGATAGCCCCCCGTCGTGCGGGCGAGGTAGAAGGGGCGAATGCCCGCGTTGTCCTTGAGCAGCTGCAGGACGATGATGTCGGAGCGAACCGGCACCCCATACTCCAGGCGGCGTGGGTCCACGATCGCGTGAATGGACCCGTGCTCGAAGAGTTGCGGCTCTCGCAGGTCCACGTAGTCAGGAATCTCGTCGAGCTGCTTCGGGGTCAGCGAAAAGATCGGGGTGGCAGGTAGCGGCCAGGACTTCCCGCGGTACTCCGCCGGCCCCCGGGCGGCGTCGTAGGGAGTGATGGGGCGACGGAGGAGCCCGCGCGGATACCAATCGGTGTTGAGCAACGAGGTGACGGCGACGGTGACGTCGGGGCGCACTCCTTCCACCTCCTGGGCGTACCAGAGGGGAAAGGTGTCGTTGTCGCCGAGGGTGATGAGGATGCCATAGGGCTCGACGGAGTTCAGGAGGTCATGAGCCCACTCCCGGGTTGCCGTCTCGCCGGCGCGTGAAGCGTCCCGCCAATTGCCGACGAGGGGAAAGGCGCCGAGAAGGAGGACCGGCGCCGTGTTCAGCCAGCGCCCCCTCCCCTCCCGCGACCGCTCGGCGAGGGCGCGCCAGCCGGCGGCGAGGCCGAGCGCCGCCCAGACGCTCCAGGCCGAATAGCTCCATAAATAGAAGTAGTCGCGGTCGCGCACCTCCCGCGGCACCCCCGTCAGCTCCGGCGCCTGCGAGGCGCCATACTTGAAGTTCATGTAGTAGACGAGCGCGACGGTCACCGTGAAGATCAGCGGCCCGAAGAACCAGAACGAGGCGCGGTCGTGCCGCCAGTGGACTATCCCGCCGGCGATGCCCAGGCCGAGGAAGAGCATCGCGAGGGCGAGCTGGAGCATCGGCTGCCCGCCATGCACGTCCCGGAGCCACTGCCACTTGAAGTAGAGCCACCACATGCCGGCCTGCGCCGTCAGCGGGGCCTGTCGGTCGCTCAAGGCCGGCTTGGCGTACTGGACCCGATTGACGTTGTCCATCAATCGGTGGACGGTCGTGGACGAGAAGGTGCACCTCACTCCGATCTGGTCGGCGCAGCCGGTGGGATCTCCCTCGTTCAGCGCCGGATGGTGGGCGGCTCGAATGGGCTCGACGGCAAAGGGGGTGATGCCGAGCCCGAGCGCGAGCACCGCGGCGAGGATCAGCCGCCAGCGGAGGAGAGTCCTCGGGCGCCGCACGAGCACCGCCACCGTGACGGCGGGGCCGACGAGAAAGCCGGCGGGATGGTTCGCGTAGCCGAGACCGATGAGATACGCGATCAGCACCAGGAGCCGGTCGGCGCGGCGTCCGTCGGGGTCGTCGCACCAGAGCACGGTCAGCCACGAAACGATGGCGAAGAAGGCGAGCGACACGGTATAGACCTTCTCGTTCACGACGCTCTGGTTCCACACGGTGAACGCCGTCGCGCTGAGCAGCGCCGCGACGCCGGCGCCGGCGAGGCGGGTCCATCGCTGCGTGAACCAGTGCGCGAGCACTCGTTCGGCGACGAGGAACCAGACCGCCGCCGTGCCGGCGCTGCAGAAGGCCGCCAGCATGTTCACTCGCATCGCGACGCTGCCGACGGGAAGGAAGGTGGCGACGCGGCCGAGGAGCACGAACAGCGGATTGCCCGGCGGGTGCGGGATGCCGAGCGTATAGGCGGCAGTGATGTACTCGCTCGTGTCCCACATCGACGTCGTCGGAGCGAGAGTGAGAAGGTACAGCACGAGCACCAGGACGCCGGCGATCGCCGCGGCACGGTACGAGGGCCGCGGCGACGGCGCGTCGGCGTCGTGAGAGCTCATGGGAATCAGGGTGCGAGAAGGGCGAGCGGCACGAGCACCAGGTAGCCCGCGACGAGACGATGGGAGGAAGGCTCGCGTCAGTTGCTGGCGCGAGCGACGCGAAGGAGCGTGTAGAGCCGGCCGTCGTCGCCCCGCCCCACCCCCCCCCCCGGATCGGGCCCCCACCCGGTGCCGGCGACGACGAATGCAAAACGATGCTCACCGACGCG
>JBIOHU010000232.1:0-2557 GCA_044449225.1 Gemmatimonadales bacterium
ATCGCTCTCACTGAGGGCCCGGAGCACGCGCTCGTCTATGCCAACCTCGCCTTTCGCGCCCTGACCCATGTCGGCGCGCCGGACCTCGGCCGCCCCCTCGCCGACGCGCTCGCCATCCGTGACACGAGCGAACTGTCCTCCGTGCTCGACCAGGTCTACGTCACCGGAACGGCGGCGCGCGACGGCTCACTGCCGAGCGGAAATGGCGAGGCGAGCTGGCATTACACGGTGTGGCCGGAATGGGCGGAGCGCGGGCGGACCGACCATCTCGTCGTGTCGCTCTGGGAATCGTCCTCCGCCGAGCTCGCCCTGTCTCTCCAGCGCGAAGTGGCTGAGCGAATGCTGCTCACCTCGTTGCGCGAGCTCGACGCGAGCGACCGGGCCGAGAAATCCAGCCGCCGCGCGACGATCCTCGCCTCCGAGGGGCGCCGGCTCGCCGAGTCGCTGGACGAGCAGACGACGTGGGACGCCGTGGCCCGGCTCGCGCTGCCGACGCTCGGCGACTGGTGCATCGTCGACGTGCTGGGCGACAAGGGCGGGATGCGCCGCCTGCGGATCGTGCATCCCGATCCGGCGAGGCAGGAGCGGCTGCGAGAACTGGAAGACCTCTGGTGCCCGGAATCGGGCGACCCGTTCGGGCTACCGGCGGTGCTGCAGAGCCGCGAGTCGACGCTGATCGACCACGACGTGGATGCGGCGCTCATCGCCGGCGCGCACGACGAGCGGACGCTCGGGCTGCTCCGCTCGCTCGACATCGGGTCGATGCTCACCGTGCCGCTGGTGATTCGAGAGTCGCTGCTCGGCGCCCTGTCCTTCGTGATCCACAGCCAGCATAGCGCCCACTCCCGTGACGAAAATGCGCTGGCCGAGGATTTTGCCGTACGCAGCGCGATGGCGCTGGAGAGCGCGAAGCTGCACGGCGAGGCGCTCGAGCAGCGTGGGCGGGCGGAGATCGCCAGCAATGCCAAGACGGCGTTCCTCGCCACGATGAGCCACGAGCTGCGCACTCCGCTCAATGCCATCGGCGGCTACGTCGACCTGATTCTCCTCGGCCTGCGCGGCCCGGTGAGCGAGGAGCAACAGGTCGACCTGCTCCGGATCAGGCGCAACCAGCGCCACCTGCTCGGCCTGATCACCGATCTACTCAATTTCGTCCGCCTCGGCAGCGGGCACGTCAGCTATCAGACGAGCGATCTGGTCGCTCACGAGGCGGTCGCCCAGACGGTGAACCTGATCGTCGCCCTGATCACCGAGAAGGGAATCGTCTGCGACCTCGGCGACCCCGATCCGACCATCGTGGGTCGCGCCGACCCGGAGAAGGTCCAGCAGATCCTGATCAACCTGTTCTCCAACGCGATCAAGTTCACACCGGCGGGCGGACGGATCACCGTGAACTGCGAGGCGCTGGAGAGCACGATCCGCATCACGGTGGCCGACACGGGCATCGGCATCCCATCGGAAAAGCTGGAGGCGATCTTCGATCCGTTCGTCCAGGTGAAGGAGGGATTCGCCGGCCGCGACACCGGCGTCGGGCTCGGATTGGCGATCAGCCGCGAGCTCGCCCGCGCGATGCACGGCGATCTCTTCGCGCAGAGCGAGCTGGGACGCGGCTCATGCTTCACGCTGGTTATGCCGAAGGCGTAAGGGCGGTGAGAGGTGAGAGGTGAGAGGTGAGAGGTGAGACGTGAGACGTGAGAGGTGAGAGGTGAGACGTGAGACGTGAGACGTAGGTTTTCGGAACGGGCACACCGAAACAGCCCGGTGTGCCCTTCGTCATTGCGGTCCGCACCTACCCACCTTCGCACCTACACACCTACGCGTGCGGCGCTTCGCGCCGCCGCTTCGCGCCGCCGCTGCCTTGCCCCGTCCCGCGCCGGTCACGACTTTTCCGCACCATGCGCAAGCTGCTCATCTTCGTGGCGGTGCTCCTCGTCGTCCACGTCGGGCTCCTGTTCGCCCATCCCTCCGGCGCGGCCGTGCCCCCGACGGGGAATGCGGTCGACGTCGGCATCGTCTTCGATCTCGGCGGGCGCGGTGACAAGTCGTTCAACGACGGCGCGTATCTCGGCGCCGAGCGTGCCGAGAAGGAACTCGGCGTGCACGTGCGCTTCATCGAGCCGGGTGAGGGGTCGGACCGCGAGGCGGGACTCCGTCTGCTCGCCGCCGAGGGGATGGACCTCGTCGTCGGCATCGGCTTCATCTTCACCGACGATCTCACTCAGCTCGCGAAGGAATATCCGCACACCGCCTTCGCCGGCGTCGACTACTCCGTCGCCACCGACTCGACCGGCAAGGTCATTCCTCCGCCCCCCAATCTCGCTGCGCTCAAGTTCCGCGAGGAGCAGGGCTCCTACCTCGTCGGCGCGCTCGCGGCGCTCGTCGGCAAGTCGAAGAAGGTGGGGTTCGTCGGCGGCATGGACTCCCCGCTGATCCAGAAGTTCGAAATGGGTTACAAAGCGGGGGTCAAGGCCGTGTGCCCCGACTGCCAGGTGCTCTCGCAGTACGCCGGCGTCACCCCGGAGGCGTTCCGCAACCCGGGCAAGGGCAAGGAGATCGC
>JBIOHU010000233.1:0-2481 GCA_044449225.1 Gemmatimonadales bacterium
GGGTCCTACGACTTTAGGTCAGATTGACCTAAGCAAAGTATAGCAGGGTACCGTGATGGTGTCGGAGGATCTGCGGCGTCGCGCTCGCACCCGGCGGCGTGAGGTCGGAGAAGTCGGTTTCCTTCCAGCCGGAGCCGGACCGGACGTACTCCTGGAGCAGGGTCAGCTGCCTCCCGACCGAGGGGTCCTGATGATCGGTCTTGCCCGCGGCGTTGAGGTAGTCGTCCTGGATCAGCGTCATGGTCACGTTGAGGATGAGCCGGCTCCCGTTGCACCCGGCCTGCACGACGGTGAGCTGATCGAGGTGGTCGACCTCCCGCTCGGTGAAACCGTGCCCGACGAGCTGCTGCTGCAGGTACGCGTTGATCGTCGTCTGAGCGTTGCCTGTGGTGACGCTGGAGAGACCGGGGTGGTGCGGGTCGAGCTCCACGGCGTTGAGCCTGTCGTCGATAGTCGCCCAGATCCGCGTCGCCTCCGACTGGGAAACGCAGCCCGTCTTCGCCGTGGACGTGCCCTGGGCCGGAGGGGCGCAGGAGGCGAGGAGCGCGGCGATGACCCCTGCGACAGCGGGCAATGCGACGCGGCGGCGTTCCATGCGTCCGATTGTCGCGCCCTCTCGCCCGTCTGAACGCGCACCTGCAGCCAGGCAGTGGACCTCCTGTTCTACTGTGTGGCCGTGCCGGTGATGGGGGTCCTGCTGCGTCCGCGAAGCACGTTCGTTGCGCTTGCGGCCGCTCCGCGCATCAGTCGCGGCTTCGTCGCTGTGCTGAGCAGCGGCGGGATCGCGCTCATGCTCGGCTTGCTCGCCAACCAGATCGACCACGGCGGCAACGTCGGCGCGGACGCGTCGCTGGTGCTGCCACTGCTCTTCATCGTCTATTGGGGCGCATCAGCACTGATCGTCGACGCGGGTGCGGGACTCGCCGCGCATGGAAGGCGGTGGCGGCCCTACCTCGCCGTGAGCGGTTTCACCTTCATACCCTGGATCGCATTCGGGCTCCTCTCGGTCATCGAAGCGCTGGCCGGGACGGGAAGCGTCGCGGAGTCGATCATCGCCTGGCTGACGCTCCCGCTCCTCGCCTGGTTCCTGGTGCTGACAACCCTGGCGGTATACGCCGTCTTCGACGTGACGCCGTACGTCGCCGTCGCCCTGGCGATGCTCCCCGACGCGGTGCTGCTGCTTCTGCTCATCGCGCTGCTCGTCGCAACCAGCGTCTGAGCCGCGAGGCGCCGCTTCGCGCCACCACCGGCGGCGACTCCGAACCGTGACGATCGGCTCCTCGTGGCCCACTTCGCGCCTATCCTTTGGCCGTGACTCCCGAAGAGCCGCGCGAGTCCGCGCCGGTCGTCAGCCTGGTCGTCCCAACGCGCAACGAGGCGAGCAATCTCCAGCAGCTGGTCGATCGCGTGACCGCTGCGCTCGCGGGGACGCGCTTCGAAATCTGTTTCGTCGATGACAGCGACGACGGCACCGCAGACATGCTCCTGGCGCTGTCGAAGGAACAGCCGACGGGCCAACGGGCACGGACGCAGTCCACGATTCGCTGCCTCCTGCGTCATGGCGCTGATCGCCAGGGCGGCCTGAGCACCGCCGTCGTGGCGGGTCTGCGCATGGCGCGGGGGCGGTACGTCTGCGTCATGGACGCCGACCTGCAGCACCCGCCCGAGCTCCTCCCAGCCCTGCTTGCCGAGGCCGAGCGCGGCGCCGACCTCGTCGTCGCCAGCCGCTACGCGAAGGGCGGAAGCCGCGAGGGACTTGCGGGCGCGACTCGCCGCTTGGTCAGCCGCGGAGCGACCATCGTCGCGCGGCTGCTGTTCACCGAGGCCCGGCAGAGCTCCGACCCGCTGTCCGGGTTCTTCCTCTGCCGGCGAGCGCTCGTCGACGGGATCGAGTTCCGGCCCGTCGGTTTCAAGATCCTGCTCGAGCTCCTCGTCTGCGTTCCCGAGCTGCGCGTCGTCGACGTGCCGATGACCCAGGCGGTCCGAAGCGCGGGGGAAAGCAAGGCAACCGCGCGCCAGGGGCTTCTCTACCTGAGTCATCTCTGGTCGTTGTTCTTCGATGTCCCGGGGTCGGCGCGGGTCTGGAAATTCGCACTCGTCGGAGTGAGCGGGCTCTGCGTGTTCCTCCCGATCCTCGCGGTCCTCATCGGCATCGTCCACGTGAACCCGCTTGTGGCTTTCGTGCCCGCGTTCGGGTTGAGCGCAGCGTGGAACACGGTGATGAACTGGCGCCTGACGTTTGGCGACCAGCGTCGCGGTGGTCACGGTCCGCGCCACTACCTCGAGTTCGCGCTGCTCTCCGGCTGCGTGATGTTCGGGGTCTTCGCAGTGCTCATCAACGCGCACCTCGCCTCGGTCGTCGCGGGTGTCGTCGCCGCGGTGGTCGCGATGGTCATCAACGGACTCGTCAATCGCGCCTTCATCCACACCGGTCCAGCGGTCTGGGCAGCGATCGCCATCGACCAGGGCGTGCAAGGCGGA
>JBIOHU010000234.1:0-2455 GCA_044449225.1 Gemmatimonadales bacterium
CGTCGAAGCCGTCAGCCTTTACCGCTCGGCAGGGTACGTCGAGGTGGCGGCCTTCAACGACGAGCCGTACGCACAGCATTGGTTCGAGAAGCGGCTCGTCGACTCGTCGCCGGCGATCTAGCGACGCGTCGCTACTCGGCTGCGTTCACTCAATCGACTCAACGGCCGCCGGTACGTCGAGGTCGAGGTGAAGGAGCCGGTTGGTCTGTGCGAATCCAAGACGCTCGTAGAGCGGGTACGCGCGCTCGCTCGGATGCACGATCAGGTAGCCGATGCCCCGCGATCGCGCCTCGGCGATCACGGCTTCGACGAGCGCTGTCCCAATGCCGTGGTTACGGATCTCTTCGAGGACGAAGACGCTCTGCATGTTGCCGGCCAAGCGCTCGAGGCGACGGGGCTGCGGCACCCGCTCAAAGACTGCGAGCCATGCCATGCCGACCGCGTCGCCGCCACGCTCCGCGATGAACCCGACGTGCATGGACTGATGCTCGGCCCACCATCGCGCGAATGCGGTCTCGAACTCCGCCTGCGACAGGCCGTGCTCGCCGCGCTCCGTCGTCCGCCATACCCAGCGCAGCCGCGCCAGTGCCGCGGAATCGTCGATCCCGGCGCGACGCACGATCG
The DNA here is from genome assembly GCA_044449225.1 of Gemmatimonadales bacterium. Lineage (GTDB taxonomy): Bacteria > Gemmatimonadota > Gemmatimonadetes > Gemmatimonadales > Gemmatimonadaceae > AG11. Next base: position 625 of record JBIOHU010000234.1, read on the forward strand.
CTGCGGGCTCACCCTCATGCACACGAGGACTCTCGCATCTGGTCGAGATCGGAGGCGGTCTGATGAGACTGCGCAGCACGCGGGGCATTGCAGACGCAACCCCCGATTTGCTGAAGTGACCGGCGAGAACCGGTCACCAGACGCGCGCCGGCGTCAGATGGCGATCGCGATCTTGACGCCCAGCAGGATGAGGGGCCAGAGGATCACGGCCAGGATGGCCGAGAGGATTGCCCCGATAGTGCCGACGTGGTCGAAGAAGTGATGCGTCGCCGCGACGACGATACCGATCACGATCCAGATCAGCGGAAGTAGCGAAACACTCGAACGTCTCAACCCTCGCACCTCCTCCTATGTCTTCAGCCCTGATGTGATAGCGCCAGTATCACACAAAGTACCAGGCAGGGTTGGATGGCGATATCGTGAACGACGAGCGTGGGCTGGGCATTTGCGCCCTTGTATGCTGCCGCGATGACGAATTCTCGCGAGGAACACATCAGCGCCGACGACCATCACGACTTCACCGGATATCTCACCGTCCCGGCGGCCGGGTCGGGCGCCGGCATGGTGGTGGTGCAGGAGATCTTCGGCGTGACCGACTACATCAAGGACGTGTGCGCGCGTCTCAGTGACCTCGGGTACGTCGCGCTCGCGCCCGACCTCTACTCGAGAGTCGACGGCGAGTCGGTCATCGACGAGCGTTCTGAGAACGCGCTGCCACGGGCGTTCGCCTCGATGCAGCAGCTGGACGTGCCGCGCGCCGCGCGCGATGCAGGCGACGCTCTCGAGCATCTCCGCCACGTGCCGGAGGTCACCGGCGGTCGAGCGGGCATCATCGGGTTCTGCCTCGGCGGCGGCATCGCCTATTTCGTGGCCGCGGCGTCGGAACCCGACGTCGCGGTCTGCTACTACGGCTCGGCGATCCCCGGCAACCTCGACAAGGCACGTGACATTCATTGCCCCATCCTCTTTCACTTCGGCGACGCCGATGAGTACATCACCGCGGACCAACGTGCAGCGGTCGAGCAGGCATTCGAGGGACGGCCGCACACGGAGTTCCATCTGCATCACGGCCCCAACCACGCATTCGACAACCACAACGCGGCGATGTTCCATCACCCGGAAGCGGCCGCCGCGGCCTGGAGGCAGACGGTCGCGTTCCTGGAGCGCGAGTTTCCGGCATAGCCGGCCCGAACTTCAGCGAACCTCGATCACGTGTTTCCGGCGGGGAACCAGCTCGCCGATGACCGGCGATCCCTGGATCTCCCCGGCCACGAGCAGGCCGCCACTCGTCTGCGCGTCGGCGAGCAGGAGTCGCTCGCGTTCGTCGTGCTCTGCGCGCCCGCGCCAATCGACGTGCGGATCCACCCACTCGAGGTTGCGACGGGTCCCCCCGCTCACGTACCCGGCGTCGAGCGCCTCGCGCGCACCCTCGAGGTACGGCACGGCATCGGCGTTGATCACGGCTGTGAGGTTGCTCGCGCGCGCCAGCTTGAAGAGATGTCCGAGGAGGCCGAAGCCGGTGACGTCGGTCGCACAGCGGACTCCCCTGTCGAGTGCGGCTTCCGCGGCAGCGCGATTGAGCTGGACCATGGTGGCCACCGCCTGCGGGAAGACCTCGCCGGTCTGCTTGTGCCGGCTGTTCAGCACTCCGATGCCGAGGGGCTTGCTGAGAGACAGCGCCTGTCCCGCCACGCCGGCGTCGGTTCGAAGCAGCCGATCGGCTGCGGCCAGACCGGTCACCGCCATGCCGTATTTCGGCTCGGGGTCGTCGACACTGTGGCCACCTGCCACCGGGCATTCCGCCTCTCCGGCAACGGCGAGCCCGCCGCGC
>JBIOHU010000235.1:0-2441 GCA_044449225.1 Gemmatimonadales bacterium
CTCGTCGTCGAGGCGGCCGACGCACGCGGACCCTGACGCCGCCGTGCACTCAACGCGTGGTGCTGCCCGGTCGTATATTTTCGAAATGCCTTTCGATCAACATCCCCGCGGCGCGACGTTCTTGTTGCGCGTCCTTGCCGGTGTTGCGCTGCTGGCGCGCGTTCCCACTCTCGCCGCCCCCCCGTCGGGCGCGGTGAGCGGCACGGTGCGCGGGAGCGATGGTCTCCCACTGAATGGCGCCAGAGTGTCGGTGGCGCTGCCGGCGCGCGTGGCGACGACTGATCAGGATGGTCGTTACGCGCTGCGCGAGCTGCCGGCCGGCCACTACGACGTCGTATTCACGGCGATCGGCGAGCGGCTGGCAAGGCGCGGCGTCGACGTCGCCGCCGGCCCGCGCGTGACGCTCGACGGGCAGCTCGAGCGCGGCGCACTGATGCTCTCGGGCGTCGTGACGAGCGCGACACGCACCCCTGCCGAGGCGAGTCGGGTGGCGACGACGGTGAACGTGCTCGGGTCGGAGCAGATCCGGACGAGCCCCGCCCGCGAGACCCAGGATCTGCTGCGGGAGATTCCCGGCATCGAGCTGCCGCGCACGAGCAGCCTCGCGGGGGGGTCGGCGCAGATCGTCTCGATCCGCGGCGTCGATGAAGGACGCACCGCCGTCTTCTTCGACGGCATCCCGATCAACGACGCGTGGGGCGAGTGGATCGACTGGGGCCGCGTTCCCAAGTCGCTGCTCGATCGGGTCGAGGTGCTGGAGGGAGGAGGCTCGAACCTTTACGGCAACGGCGCGATGGGGGGAGTGATCTCGTTCTTTGCGCATCCGATCGTCCCCGGTTCCTATCAAGTCCAGGTGGACGGCGGAAGCCGCGACGCGAAGCACGCATTCGCGTCGGCGGGGATCCCGCTCACCAGCTCATTGACGGCGATGGCGAGCGGCGACTATCTCGACGGCGGGGGCTACGTGATGATCGCGCCTGCGGACGCCGGACCGGTGGACCACCGGTCGGTGATCACGTCGCGCAACGGAATGGCGCGGCTCGAGTACGCGCCGACCGGGCGGGTCTCGACGTTCGTGTCGGGAACTCTGTTCGACGACAACCGTGATCTCGGCACCGCCCTCGCTCACACCAATCGCGACGATCGCCGCATGACCTTCGGCGCCGACGTGGATGCCTCGCGCTATGGCACCATCGCCCTGCGCGGGTGGAACGGCGTGCTCGTCGAGGATCAGTATGCGTCCGCCATCTCGCCGGCCGTCGGCCGCACCGGCGAGCGGCAGACGTCGTGGCAGCACATCCCGACCCACGACTGGGGCGCGTCGGCGCAGTGGGCGCGGAGTGGACTGCCCGGGCTGGCGACGCTCATCGCCGGCGCCGACGTGCGCACGATGACCGGCAACGTGGCGGAAGAGGACTATTCGGCCACCGGTGCGGTGAGCGCCGACGTCCAGTCCGGGGGCAGCCAGCTGCTCAGCGGCGCGTTCGTCCAGGGCATCATCGCACCGATCGATCCGCTGCGGATCGAGATCGGCGGCCGCTACGATCGATGGGGCAACAACGACGGCTTCGCGATCGACAACACGGGCACGACGTCGTACCCCGACGCGACCCGCAGTCACTTCTCGCCGCGCCTCGGCGCGACGTATCGGGTGGCGGAGGGGCTGTCGTTTCGCGCCGCGGTCTACGACGCCTTTCGCGCGCCGAACCTCTCCGAGCTCTATCGGAAGTTCGTGTCCGGCGCCAACACGAACCTGCCGAACCCGCAGCTGACGCCGGAGACGGCAAAGGGGCAGGAGGTGGGCTTCGACCTGCAGCCGTCGGGCTGGATGCAGCTGCGCGGCACGTACTACAGCGCGATCTACTCCGATTTCAACACGTTCGTGACCATCGCGCCCGGCGAGCGCCAGCGGCAGAATGTCCAGCGCTCGCGCAGCACCGGGGGTGAGGCGTACCTCGCCCTCCGTCCCGTGGCCGGCCTGCTCGTCAGCGCGAGCGTGAACTACGATCACGCCGTGATCGTCTCCAACTCGTCGAATCCGGCGACCGTCGGCAACTTCATCGGTCGTGTGCCAGAGCAACACCAGGTGATCCGCGCCAGCTACGGCACGCCGGTGCTCGGCTCGCTCACCGCGCTCTGGCGGCACGAGGGGAAGAACTCCACCCTCAACGGCACCCAGCTCGATCCCTTCACGGTCGTCGATCTCGACTACACGCGCGATCTCCACCGCGGCACCGCGCTGTTCGTGGCGCTGGAAAACGCCGCCGACAAGGCCTATCAGGTGAACCTGTCGGGAGGCATCGTGTCGCTCGGAATGCCCCGGACGCTGCGAGTGGGAGTGAGAGTCGAAAAGGAGTAAGCTCCGTGAGACGTGAGACGTGAGACGTGAGACGTAACGAATTCGTAAGGGCACACCGGAACCGCCCGGTGTGCCCTTCGTC
>JBIOHU010000236.1:0-2415 GCA_044449225.1 Gemmatimonadales bacterium
GAGCGACGCCGGCGTCCGGCTCGAGGGGGCGAACGCCTCCACCGCCGGCGACGATCGGGTGCTCCGACTTCCGGCGACTGACGACTCCGCGGGCGGCCTCGAGCTCGTCGTCTCGTTCGACGCGCCGCACGCCTGGACGACGCAGGAACGAAACTCACTCGCCATCGCGGCGTCGACGATCGGCGCCGAGCTGACCGCTCAGCACGAGCTGGCGTGCTGCCGGACGGCGGGAGAGGAGCTGCGCCGGCACGCGATGCGCGACGCGCTCACCGGACTGCCGAACCGCGGGCTCTTTCTCGACCGGCTCAATCACGCCGTCGAGCGCGCCCGCCGGCACAAGGAGTTCCGCTTCGCCGTCCTCTCGCTCGACCTCGACCGGTTCAAGGCGGTGAACGACAGCCTCGGCGTGCGCGTCGGCGACGAGGTGCTCGTCGACGTGGCGCGGCGCCTCGAGAAGTGCGTGCGCGGCGAGGACACGGTGGCGCGGCTGAGCGGCGACGAGTTCGCGATCCTGCTCGAGAGCCTCGCCGACGACGCCGACGCCGGCCGGGTGGCCGAGCGGATGCTGCGGAGCCTCGCCGCGCCGGTGACGACGCGCGAGGGACAGGTGTTCGAGACGGCGAGCATCGGCATCGCCCTCAGCTCGTCGGGGATCGACGCCGGCGACGACGCGCACACGCTGCTGCTGCAGCGGGCTGGCGTGGCGATGTCGCGGGCGAAAGGGGCGGGGCGCGCACGCTACGAGATGTTCGACCGGGCGATGCAGGCGCGCGCGATCGCTCGGCTGCGGATGGAGACCGACCTGCGCGGCGCGGTGGATCGCGGCGAGTTCATGCTGTACTACCAGCCGCTCGTGTCGCTGACGACCGGCAAGGTGATCGAGCTCGAGGCACTGCTCCGCTGGCGGCACCCGGAGCGCGGCATCGTCGCTCCGCTCGACTTCATTCCGCTCGCCGAGGAGACGGGGCTGATCGTGCCGATCGGGAGCTGGGTGCTCGCCGAGGCGTGCCGGCAGGTGTGCGAGTGGCAGCGGCGGCACGCGCGCGAGTTTCCCCTCTCGCTGAGCGTGAACCTCTCGGTCAAGCAGTTCGTGCAGCCGGACTTCGTGCGGCACGTGGCGGACACGGTGAGCGCGAGCGGGCTCGATCCGCATCATCTCAAGCTGGAGATCACCGAGAGCGTGGCGATCGACGATCCCGGCCGCACCCGCGGGATGCTCGAGGAGCTGCGCAGCCTCGGCGTGCGGATGTACCTCGACGACTTCGGGACCGGCTACTCGTCGCTCGGGCACCTGCACCAGCTCTCGCTGGACGCGATCAAGATCGACCGGATGTTCGTGATGCGGATGGACGATCCGATGCACCTGCAGCTCGTGCGCACGGTGCGCGACCTGGCTCGCAACATCGGCGTCGCGGTGATCGCCGAGGGAGTGGAGACGCAGGCGCAGCTCGACGTGCTGCGTCACCTCGGCTGCGAGTCGGCGCAGGGATATCTGTTCTCGCGGCCCGTGGCCGTGGCGGAGATCGACCAGCTGCTGGAGCGCGATCCGCGCTGGTGAGGACTGGCTGCGGGATGACACGTCGGCCCGTTCGCACCGAAGCCACGACGTCGTGAATCGCCTGGCTCGACGCCAGGGACTCGTGCTCGTCGGCGGTGAGTGAGGTGTGGACGGCATTCCGCTGCACGCGGTGCGAGCTGTTCGTGGAGAGCGCGGCCAGCTCGTTCTGCAGCGGCAGCCAACCCTCCTGCGCGCCGCGGCCGGCGGTCACCACGACGAGCGGACGCGCGCCGAGGGTGCGGAGCTGTCGGGCCTCCTTCATCGAGGCAGGGATCGCCGACCATTCGTCGTGCTGGCTGCGCGCCATCCGGGCGGTCGACCAGAAGGCACGCTCCACCTCCCGCGACGGCGAGGGCAGGCTGGTGAAATTCGATCGGTAGGCGAATCGGCCGACGGCAAGGCGTGCGAGCGTTGGAAAGAGCACGGACACGCGTCTGTATCCGTTCCAGACGGCGGGATACGCCGGGAGTCTCGCGTATTGATCGGGGTGGGTCGCATCGAGAAGGACGACGCCGGCGACCTGGGCCGGAAAGCGGGCCGCGAAGGTCAGTGCGTAGAGCCCGCCGAGCGAGTGGCCCACCAGCACGAAGAGACCATCCACGTGCGCGCGCTCGAGCAGCGTGTGCAGGTCGACGACCATCGCGTCGGCGTCCTGTGGCCTGTCGGGATCGTCGCTCCATCCACGTCCCGCGATGTCGTACACGCAGACGCGGGACTCGCGAGCGACGCGCGGCGCGATCCACCCCCACGCCGCCGAGATCTCTCCCGCGCCGGGAAGCATGACCACGGTCGGTGCACCTGAGCCCGTGCAGCTCAGATACATCCCGCGGCCGCCCACGTCCACGAGACGAACCGGC
>JBIOHU010000237.1:0-2398 GCA_044449225.1 Gemmatimonadales bacterium
AGCGCCAACTTGCGCACCGTGTCGTACGTCGGCCGCCGTGGCCGCGCTGGTGCCGGTCGATGTCGTGGCACCGCCACGTCAGACAGCCTGTGCGGGCGGCTCCGATGACGCGTCTCGATCGCGCTGGAGCATCAGGGCAACCACCGCCACGGCGAGGGCGATCCCCGCGAGGATCATCCAGCCGCCGACGCGCTGCTGAACGCTGCGGTCGAGCACGAAGTACGCGACGTCGCGGTTCCGGGGCGGATGGGCGAGCTCGAACGTCTGCCATCCCCGATAGAGAGTGACTCCGAGCAACTGGCCGAGCAGCGCACCGAGCATGACGAGAACCGGGCTGCGCCGTCCGCTGATGCGCACGACGACGACACCGACGATCGGTCCGACCAGAAATGCGAGCCAGCCTGTCATGATCTCACCAAGTCAGTGGTGCGCCGAGCGATGGCCGCCTGGAGGCGGGCCACGACTTCGCCGGGATCCTCGACCTCGACGACCAACCGTTGATAGTGTTCGTGGTCGAGCTCGATCACGATGGTTCGTTCGGGATCGTGCACGTCGAAGAACACGGCGCCGTCGGCCTGGTAAAACGTCCCGGCGGTGAGGAGCCCGGGAATCTGGGTGCCAGGCATGCGGAGCCCGTGCCACCATCCGCGCGCGGCGTCGGGATCGGCGCGCACGGCCCGAACGTGGGCGAGCGGGATGTCGAGCTGACTCTTGAGCGACCAGAGCTTGTCCCACCCCTCGACGTCGAAGTGCACCCGGTCTTCATGAACGGAGACGCGAACCATGGAGAGCTCCGAGGTTGGTGATGTTCCGCGGCGTGTACCGCCGCGTGCTCGCTTTCGACCTCGGGCGAGTCACTCGCCGCGCGGGAATGCGTCGGCAGGCACGAAGCCGAGGTAGAGCGCAGGGATGCTGTAGAGAAATAGCCACTGTGCCGAGCGGACGCGAAGCGCGAGCAGTGCATCGGTGGACGCTGGTGACTGCGCGTGGGTCGGCGGGAGCCCAGTGGAGAGAAAGATGTTCACCATGGCGTAGGTGAAGAGCAACAGCACGGCGGCGAACACCCACCCCGGAAAGAACAGCTTGAGCTCAGTCCAATGTGGGGGTCCGATTCGCCTCCATCCGCTCCACTCGCCCCGCCAGCGGTTCAGTCGTGCCTGCGCGATCCAGAAGAGCGGGACGATGCCGACGTCCATGGCGAGGACGAACGGAGTATGCGGCGCGAAGCTCCTGCCGAAATACGTCGCGACGTTCACGATCGCGGCGAGCGCCAGGCCGCAAGCAGAGCAGCCCGACACGAGTGAGAGACGCCATCCCGGGCGCGATCGGCGTAAAGCGGCGACGTTCACGAGATAGTCGATTGGAGCGGACTGACGCCCTGCATCCATAGCCTACGGAATAGCGATGCACCCACCAGGCCGAACGACTTCCTGCCGCACCGCCCAGAATGGCGCGCCGTTCAATGTTCCGCGAAGGTGGCCGCTCGTCGAGTCGTAGCGGAGCAGGTATCGCGCGCCGGCCATGCCCATGGAGAGCTCCACGCCGGACACCCGCCCCTCCGCGGCCGCGGTGACGACGGGTTCCACTGTGCGGGTGCCCTTCGCGTAGCTCTCGGGGATCGCCCAGGCGCGTACCGAATCGCCGCGCTGCTGGATGACCCAGAGAGCAGGGGTGTGGTTGCACTCCGGATGAATCGCGATCTGTCGCGCCGCCGGCTCGGCCGTGCTGCCGGTGGCCCACGCACCCGTCAGGTCGACGTCGGCGTGCGCGCTCCCGATCGAAGTGGCGGTCGGATCGTGGGGTGCGTGCTCCGTGGCGCGCGACTGCGTCCCAAGGGAGCATGCGGCGGCGCAACACGCCGCGACGAGACCGATCATTCTCGGCATTGTCTCCTGTACATCGCGACTGGGCAGCCCCTCCCGGCGAGGTCAGGCATCATCGGACACCGCACTCACGTGACCGGCAACCACGCGCCCACCGTGGTCGGCTTCGCGGGCCCAGACCCGCGTGTACCGGTACGGGCCCCGCACCAGCGCGCCGGCGACTTCCACCGCGAGACGCGCGCGCAGCGCCGTCACGGCGACGTCACGCCCGATTCGGCGGACGCGAAGCTCCGTTGGCTCGTGCTCCCGAAAGCGGATCGCGCCGGAGCCGTGCGCGGCGAGATCCTGCGCCTTCGTCCCGAGGTTGCCATCGGGTCCGGTTAACAGCCGTTCATCGGCGATCAATTCGTCGAGCGTCCCGAAATCGGCACCGTGCTGCGCGGCCCGGAGCCGCGCTTCCAGCTCGACGATCTCGGGATCGGCGTCGCCTGCCAGGACGCGCTCCATCATGCCACGGACATGCGTCAGGTGAACCTCAGCGCTTCAGAAGCGCGCAGGCCACGCCGCGTCCGTTC
>JBIOHU010000238.1:0-2379 GCA_044449225.1 Gemmatimonadales bacterium
ACCACCGACAGCTCCACCTCCGCCGTCCCCGCGTCGTAGCGCGGCGACGTCCATCGGTCGAAGAGGGTGGGTGGAGTTGACCTGCACATGAGGGAAGGACGGATGGCCGTCGATGGGGCAACAGTCCTGGAGAGCGTCAGTCGTCGTTCCTGCCGCCCACCACGAGCAGCGAGCTGCCGAACGGCACCGGCATCGCGCCGAGCAACAATTCCTCCAGTCGTGACCGCCCGTACAGTCCGCGATTGATCGCCGACGGCGGGATGGACGGCGCCGCCGGCGCCCCGGGCACGAGCGACTCGATCGCACGGGTGGCGAGCTTCGCCGCCGCCGTCCAGCGGAAAAAGTACCGGCATTCGTCGATCCTCAGCCCGGCCGCGGAGGCGACGTTGCCGAACGACTTCCGGTCGTAGCGGGTGCGGTGATGATTGAGCGCGTCGTGCCTGGTCCAGAGCGCCATGAACGCGGGGACGGTGGCGAGGAGCACGCCGCCGGGCTCCAGCAGCGCCAGCGCGTGCCGCAGCGCCGCGGCAGGGTCCTCGAGATGCTCCAGCACGTCGAGCATGAGAACGAGCGAGTAGCGCCGGCCCGGCTGGAAGCTCTCGTCGAACGGCGCGACGTGGATCCGCTCCCGATGCGGGCCGTCGGGCGACACGAGCGCCGCCGCCGGTTCCACGCCCTCGACGAGGGTGACTCCGTCCAGCCGCGACAGCTCGTCGAAGAACAGCCCGTCGCCGCAGCCGACGTCGAGCACGGCGTGCCAGCCGCCGGCGGGCCGGTGAGCGCGCAGGGCATCGAGAATGACCCGCTCGCGTGCCCGCCACCACCAGTGCCGCTCGAACAGCTCGCGATAACGCGCGCCGTATCCGGCGTCCATGTCGGCCCGCCCCGCCGGCTAGCGGCCGACGCGGCGCAGCGTCGAGCCGCCGCTCGCGTCGCTCATCGGCGACCCCGTCTCCGCCGTCATCCCGTCGCGGAGCACGGCACCCACGACGTACAGCGGCCGCCGCTTCGTCTCCTGATGGATGCGGCCGACGTACTCGCCGATGATGCCGAGGAAGAACAGTTGCACCCCGGCGAAGAAGGACATGAAGAGCATCAGCGACGTGAAGCCCGCCGGCGCGCGGTGCAGGAAGATCTTCGCGTAGAGCGTGAAGAGGGAGAAGGCGATCGAGACGAGAATCGCCGCCAGCCCCGCCATCGACGCCGCGCGCAGCGGGACGACCGAGAAGGAGAAGAGCCCGTCGGACGCCAGCTTCAGCAGCTTCAGCGGGCCGTAGCTCGTCGTGCCGGCGAACCGCTCGTCGCGCTCGACGACGAGCCCCGTCTGGCGGAATCCGACCCAGCTTCGCAGTCCGCGGAGATAACGATGATGCTCCGGCGCCGCACGCATCTGGTCGACGACCCGCCGCGTCATCAACGCGAAGTCGCCCGCGTCGAGCGGAATCGCCGTATCGGAGAGCGAGGCGAGCAGCCGGTAGAACACGAAGTAGCTGACGCGCAGCGACAGGCTCTCCTTTCGCTTGGCGCGCTGCACGTAGACGACGTCGTAACCCTCGCGCTGTCGCGCGAGCAGCGCCGGAATGGCCTCCGGCCGGTCCTGGAGATCGCCATCCATCGTGACGACGACGTCGCCGGTGACGAAGTCGAGCGCGGCGCTCAGCGCGGCCTGATGGCCGAAGTTGCGCGACAGCGCGATGACGACGAGGCGCCGATCGCGGCGCGCCGCGGCCTCGAGCAGGGCGAGCGTGCCGTCGCGGCTGCCGTCGTCCACGAGCACGATCTCGTGCGGCCCCCCCGGGATGGAGTCGAGCACGGTGCCGAGCCGCTGGAGCAGCTCGGCGACTCCCGCCTCCTCGTCGTGGAGGGGGATCGCGACGGAAAGTCGAGTGGCGCCGTTCACCGGCGTGCGCGGCCCTTGAAATACACCATGTTCCATAGAGTCACTCCTGCGGTGCCGAGGCGATAGGGCTCGAACACCACCGGCTCGAAGGCGGCGGTGAACAGCTCGCGCCACTCCTCGAGCGGACGCGGATGCTCGCCCCGGTCGGCGCGAGCGAGAAAGCGTGAGACGGACGGACGCGAGGGCAGCACGAGGTCGAACACGTGGATGTGCCCGTCGTCGGAGAGCAGCGTCGCGAGGTGCGACAGGATGCGGCTCGTGCTCGCCGAGTCGATGTGGTGGAACAGGCTGTTGGCGAGGATGAGGTCGAAGCGCTCGTCGTTCGGCACCTGGTAGCTCGTCACGTCGGCGACGACGAACTTCCGTCCGTGCCGCCGGCGCGCGCTCTCGATGTACCCCGGATTGAAATCGATGCCGAGGTAGTCCGCGCCGGCGAAGTGATGGGTGTTCGTCCCCGGACCGCATCCGACGTCCAGCAC
>JBIOHU010000239.1:0-2372 GCA_044449225.1 Gemmatimonadales bacterium
GATGGACGAAGGGTTCAACACCTTCATCGACCTCCACAACGCCGCGCAGTTCTTCGCCGGCACGCCGTACGGCGACACGATCGAGGCGAATCCCCTCCATCTCGCCGCCACCCACACCACCGCCGGCGAGGAGCAGCCCCTCATCGCCAACCCCACCGAGGTGCGCGACCTGATGTGGGTCGGCTATCAGAAGCCGGCCCTCATGCTCCAGACCCTGCGCTTCGAGGTGCTCGGCGCCGACCGCTTCGACCCCGCATTCCGAGACTACATTCGCACCTGGGCGTTCCGGCATCCCACCCCCGCCGACTTCTTCCGGCTCATGCGCGACGCGAGCGGCATGGAGCTCGACTGGTTCTGGCGCGACTGGATCTACACCACGGCGCGGCTCGACCAGGCGGTGGACTCGGTCTCTACCGACTCGAGCGGGCACGCGATGGTGTTCCTCTCCAACCGCGGCACGATGATCCTCCCCGCCGAGTTGCGCATCACCTACGACGACGGCACGATCGAGTCGGTCCGGCTCCCGGTGGAGATGTGGAATCTCGGTCCGCGCTTCTCGTATCGCCTCACGTCGGCGAAGCGCGTGCGCCGCGTCGAGATCGACCCGCGCCACGTCCTCCCCGACCTGCGCCGGTCGAACGACCTCTGGGAGCGTCGCCCCTGACGATCGATCTCGTCTGCGTCGACGTCGACGGGACCCTCGTCGGCCCGTCGGGCGAGGTGAGCGAGGCCGTCTGGCGCGCCGCCGCCGCGGCGCGCGAACGCGGGATCCGGCTCGCCATCTGCTCCGGGCGGCCCGCCTTCGGCGTCACCCGCGGGTACGCCAGCCGTCTCGATCCCGTCGGTTGGCACGTCTTCCAGAATGGCGCGAGCATCGTCCATCTCCCCGACGGCGAGACGCGATCGCACGCCATCTCCCCTTCCGTCGTCGCCGGGCTCGTCGAGCGGTCGCGCGCGCTCACCCGCGCCCTCGAGCTCTACTCCGACACGGAGTACGTGGTGGAGCTGGACCAGCCCCGCACGCGCCGCCACGCCGATCTGCTCGGCGTTCCCTTCGTCGCCCGCGACCTGGACTCGCTCCGCGGTCCCGTCGTGCGGGCGCAGTGGCTCGTGTCGCACGACGAGGCCGCCGGGATCATCGCCGAGCCCCACGACGGACTCCTCCTGTCGCACTCCCTCTCGCCCGTCATGCCCGAGACGAGCTTCGTGAATCTCACGCCGGCCGGCGTGGACAAGGCGTCGGCCGTGCGGATCGTCGCCGGCGCCTATGGCGTCTCCCTCGAGCGGGTGATGATGGTCGGCGACAGCGCGAACGACGTCAGCACGATGCGCATCGTCGGCGCGCCGGTCGCGATGGGGAACGCCGAGGCCGAGGTGCACGCCGTCGCCCGGTACCGGGTGGCTGACGTGGACGGCGACGGACTCGCCGCGGCCTTCGCGCTCGCCGCCGACCTCTAGCCCGCTCGCCGGCGGCTCATGTCTTGCTCGCTGCAGCTCGACGATCCAGCTCGAGGAGGCCCCATGCCGTCGCGTCATCCGATCGCCCTTGCCACCCTCGTCCTGGTCGCGCTCGCCGGTTGCGACCAGGGCTCCGGCATCGTCGGCCTCGGCGGCAGCAACGGCGCCGCGGTGCGCTTCGTCAATGCGATCGGCACCCCGGTCGATCTCACCGCCAATGGCCAGGTCATCGGCGGCAGCGGCCACGTCGCGGCCGGCGCCTTCACGAGCTGCCTCCAGGTGAATCCCGCCACCGTCGCCCTCGGCATCCGTCCGTCGGGTCAGCCGACCGATCTTCCCGGCTTCGCTCCCACCTTCCTCGTCGGTCAGGGCTACACCGTGATCGTCTTCGAGGGAGAGACGGGCACCACCCAGGCGGTCGTGATGTCCGACGACTTCACCCCGACGAGCGGGCTGGGCGGGCTTCGCGTCTTCGACGCCGCGCCCGGCACCGGATCGCTCGACGTGTACGTCACGGCGCCCGGCGAGCCGCTCACCGTGCCGAGCACCGCCAGCATCGGCTTCGGCGGGGGCACCCCCTTCTTCGACGTGAACCCCGGCACGAGCCAGGTTCGCTTCACCGTCGCCACCACGCCGGTTCTGTTCTTCGACGCCGGCCAGGTCACCCTCCTTCCCGACTCGCGCACGACGCTCGTCCTCGCGCCGCCGGCCGCCGGCACTTCCCAGCCGAACGCCCTGCTCCTTCCCGGCTGTTGATGTCGCCACTAACCTGGCCACCCTGCCCATCGCCCGCTGAACGCCGGGCTCCTTTTCCGACCCACGTTTCATGACTCCGCTCGACCTCGATCCCGCGTCCACCGCGCTCGTCCTCATCGACCTGCAGCGCGGCATCGTTGCGGGCGAGACGAAGCCCC
>JBIOHU010000240.1:0-2343 GCA_044449225.1 Gemmatimonadales bacterium
AGCGACGGCGCCGGATCGCTGGCGCGCCATGCGGCCTTCCCGCTACACTCCCGCATGGCAACTCGCAAACGCAGCTCGGCCCGCACGAGCAGGACGACAAAATCAACCGGCGGCGACGACGCGCCGGCGGCGAAGGCGGTGGTCGACGTCGCCGCCGACCGCAAGAAGGTGAAATCGCGCACCCCGCGCACGGCGACGGGGAAGCGGGCCGACCCGGAGCGGCTCGCCGCCGCGCAGGCGGAGGCGCAGGAGTTCCTGCGCGAGCGGACGGAGGAAGGGCATCGTGCGGCGGGCCGTACTCCGCCGTCGCAGCGTCCGGTCCGCCGTACCAGCGGCGCCACGCGAAAGGTCGACGACGATCTGCGCGACATGATCCAGCCGGTGACCGAAGACGAGAAGCTGCTCCAGCCCGGCACCGACCGCCGCGGCGCGCGCGACTTCACTCGCACCGACACCTGGCGCGTGATGCGGATCATGGGCGAGTTCATCGAGGGGTTCGACAATCTCGCCGGCATCGAGCGCGGGGTCTCGGTGTTCGGCTCGGCGCGCACGGCGCCCGACGATCCGCAGTACGCCGCGGCACAGGAGACGTCGCGCCTCCTCGCCGAGGCGGGGTTCACGATCATCACCGGCGCCGGTCCCGGCATCATGGAAGCGGCGAACAAGGGCGCCAAGGAGGGCGGCGGCAAGTCGATCGGCTGCAACATCGAGCTGCCGTTCGAGCAGGGCGCCAACCCCTACGTCGATACGCTGGTCAACTTCCGGTACTTCTTCGTCCGGAAGACGATGTTCGTCAAGTACTCGAACGCGTTCATCATCTTTCCCGGCGGCTTCGGCACGCTGGACGAGACGTTCGAGGCGCTGACGCTGATCCAGACGGGGAAGCTGTACCAGTTCCCGGTGATCCTGTTCGGCCGGCACTACTGGGCCGGTCTGATCCGCTGGCTCCAGTCGCGCGTCATGGTCGAGCGGAAGATCTCTCCCGGCGACATGGATCTGATCATGGTCACCGACGATCCGGCCGAGGCGGCTCACGCGATCATCGAGGCGTACAACTCGACTGACAGCCGGAAGTAGCGATCCCACCCACCTCGGAACGGACCGGACATGGCGAGCAGGAAGAGTGAGGGGAAGCAGAAGGCCTCGGCGGCGGGGAACAAGGGCGAGCAGAAGCGGGCAGCCGAGGAGCGGGAGAAGGCGGGCAAGCAGCACGCGCCTCACGAGGGAGGAGGGGGATCGAGGTTCCTGCGCGGCGGGAAGATCGAGCCGCGCCGGATCGACGGCAGCGAGTCGGCGGCCGACCTGATCGACGGCACCTTCCTCGCCTACAACGCGGCGCGACTCCGCGAGGCCTGCCATCTGTACACGAGGAAGATGCTCGAGCCCGACGTGACGATCGGGCTGACGCTCACCGGCGCGCTCACGCCGGCCGGCCTCGGCATGGCGGCGCTGATCCCGCTGATCGAAGCGGGGTTCGTGGACTGGATCATCTCCACCGGCGCCAATCTCTACCACGACGCTCACTTCGGGCTCGGCCTGTCGATGCACCGCGGCAACGCGCAGGAGTCGGACACCCTGCTGCGCGAGGAAGGGATCGTCCGGATCTACGACATCTTCTTCGACTACGACGTCCTGCTCAGCACCGACGCCTTCTTCCGGAAGATCGTCCAGGGTCCGGAGTTCCAGCGCGCGATGAGCAGCGCCGAGTTTCATGCGCTGTGCGGCAAGTACATCCGCGAACGCGAGAAGACGCTCGGGATCGGGAACAAGTCGCTGCTCGGCGTCGCCTACGAGTGCGGGGTGCCGGTGTATACCTCGTCGCCGGGCGACTCGTCGATCGGGATGAACGTGGCCGCGCTGGCGCTGGAGGGGAACAAGTGCATGATCGACCCGAATGCCGACGTGAACGAGACGGCGTCGATCGTGCTCGGCGCGAAGCGCGGCCACGGGAAGAGCGCGGTGCTGATCTGCGGCGGCGGGAGCCCGAAGAACTTCGCGCTCCAGACCGAGCCGCAGATCCAGGAAGTGCTCGGCATCGACGAGAAAGGGCACGACTATTTCCTGCAGATCACCGACGCCCGCCCCGACACCGGCGGGCTCTCCGGCGCGACGCCGGGCGAGGCGGTGAGCTGGGGGAAGATCGATCCGGAGCGGCTGCCCGTTGCGGTGGTGTGCTATCTCGACACCACCGTCGCGCTGCCGCTGCTCACGGCCTACGCCCACGCGCGCCACGCCCCGCGGAAGCTGAAGCGGCTGCTCGATCGGCGAGAGGAAAACATGAAATGGCTACTCCACGAATTCGCAAAAGCCAGTGAGAGGTGAATGGTGAATGGTGAATGGTGA
>JBIOHU010000241.1:0-2340 GCA_044449225.1 Gemmatimonadales bacterium
CGCGGGCGAAGCGCTGGCGGACGGCTGCGCGCGCGCCGGCCGCGCCGGCGGCGCCGGCCATCGCTAGCCCTTGCGTGCCGCGCGCCGGCCGAGCGTCTGCGAGCCCGCGGCGCGACCCGGACGGGTGGCGAGGACGCGACGGGCGTATGGGGCGATCCCCACCTCGCGCGCCTTGGCGCGGAAGGTCGCCCCATGGTCGATCGTCCGGCTCGTCTCGTCCTGCCACTGGTGCACCATCTCGTGGAGCAGGGTGTGAAGCACCTCGTTCCACCCGTGCCTCCGCAGATGGGCGCGGCTGATCGCGATCTCGGCCGTCTCCCCTCCCGGGGTGGCGGCGGTGTAGTGGCCGAGCCGGCTCTTCATCCGCCGGCTGACCCGGATCTCGACCCCTTTCAGGCGGCCGTGGAAGTGGCGGGTGTTGTAGCGCGCGTGCCACGACCGTAGCTGCTCCGCCACACCCAGATCTTCCTCGTGGGTGCGTTCCCGCCGCGCCGCCGGCCGCGCGACGCGGATCGGATAGGCGACGATGAGGCGCTGAGCCGCCCTCCGTTCGGCCCGCGACCGCCCCTCCACGAAGGCGACGATCGCCTCGTGCACCCGCTCCGGCGCGCCGAGGTAGCCCTCGTGCACCCGCAGCTCTCCCGCCCCGAAGCTCACCATCACGTTCCGGTTCCGGGTCAGCCGGCAGCGGGTGATCCGGCGCAGCCCGAGGGCCTGGAGCCGGCCGAGGAGCTCGCCGGCGTCGTGCGGCGTGGCGCCGTTGAAGCCCAGCTCCAGCTGGGCCTCGTCGCGGCGGCCGCGGAAGAGCCGGCTCAGCGTGCGAAGCACCGGGATGGACCTGCCGTGAAGCCGCCATCGGCGGCCGACCAGACGAGGGTGGACACTTCGATCTGCTCCGGGGTGATGCGAATGCTGTTGACCGAGGAGGGGCGTCCCCCGCGCATGCGATTGGACACCGTTCCTGCCGTTGAAATAACCGTGCCCTTTTTCGTGTGCTCGATAAAGTGGATCGCGTCCTGGTGGTCGTGCCCGCAGAGAACCAGGTCCACCCCGAGGTCGGCGAAGGCGCCGAGGGCGCGCCGGGTGTTTTTCAGCCCGTGACGCTGCGACAGCTCCCCCTTCATCGGATTGTGGTGCATCACGATCACCCGGGCGTCGGTCATCGGTGCCTCACCGAACACCTTCCGAAGCCGGTCGACCTGCGCCCGTCTCACGATGCCGATGATCGAGATGTCGCGGAGCCGCCAGGTGAGAGTCTGCCGCGTCACCCCGTGCGAGGTGTTGAGGCCGGCGAAGGTCGCGCCCGGCACCTGGAGCACCGGCTCGACGTCGGCGGCGATGAACCGGCGGTAGTTGGCCATCATCGCCTCCTCGTCCCCCATGCCGAGCGGGGCCTTCCACCACTGCACGTCGTGGTTGCCGGGAATGCAGATCACCCGGCTGAACCGCTCGGCGTGCCGGATGAAAGCGCGGGCGCGCTGGAACTCCCCCGACCGCGCCCGCTGCGACAGGTCGCCCGAGATGGCGACGACGTCGTAGCGCCGCTCGACGATCAGCGCCTCCATCGCCTCGTACTGCTCCGGCACGGCCGGATGGCCGAAGTGCAGGTCGGAGCAGTGGAAGACCGTCGTCATGGCGCGCTCAGAGCCGGCCGATGACCGCGTCGGTGAACTGATCGGTGCTCGCCGATCCGCCGAGGTCGCGGGTGACGGTCTTCTTCTCGCGGATCGTCGACTCGAGCGCGTGGCGGATCCGTCCCGCCCGCTCTCCGTCGTTCATGTACTCCAGCATCATGCAGCCCGCCAGCACGAGCGCCGACGGATTGGCGATCCCCTTGCCGGCGATGTCCGGCGCCGTTCCATGAACCGCCTCGAAGATCGCCCCGCCGTGTCCGATGTTCGCGCCGGGCGCCAGCCCGAGCCCGCCGACGAGCCCCGAGATCTCGTCGGAGAGAATGTCGCCGAACAGGTTCGTCGTCACGATGACGTCGAACCGCTCCGGATGGAGCACGAGGTTCATCGCCGTGGCGTCGACGATCATCTCCTGGAACTCGATGGTCGCGTACTCGCGCGCCAGCATCCGTCCCACGTCGAGAAACAGCCCCGACGAGTACTTGAGGATGTTGGCCTTGTGGACGAGGGTGACCTTCTTCCGTCCGTGCTTCACCGCGTAATCGAAGGCGTAGCGGATGATCCGCTCCGAGCCGACGCGGGTGATGAGGGCGACCGACTCCGCCGCCGCGCGCGGGTCGTTGCCGATCTTCACGTAGTGCTCGATTCCGACGTAGAGCCCCTCGGTGTTCTCGCGCACGAGGACGATGTCGATGTCCTCGTAGCGGCC
>JBIOHU010000242.1:0-2323 GCA_044449225.1 Gemmatimonadales bacterium
CTTCTTCGCCGCCATGATCCCCTTGAGCGACGGATAGCGCGGTCGCGCCACTCCCTCGTCGATCGTGATGACGGCGGGGAGAGGGAACTCCACCATCTCCGCTGCACCTTCGAGCTCGCGCCGCGCCGTGCCCTTCCCTGCGGCGACGGCGAGCTGCGATGCCGCCGTCACGCACGGGAGTCCGAGCAGCTCCGCCGTCGCCGTGCCGACGACGCCGGCGCTCGTGTCGAAGGCGTGCTTGCCGAACAGGATCAGGTCGTAGCCGCCGGCCTTCAGCTCGGCGGCGAGCGCCTTCGCCACGGCAATTCCGTCCACCGGGACGATGTCGACCTTGAGCTGCACGGCGCGGTCGGCGCCCATGCTCATCGCCTTGCGCAGCGACTCCTGCACGGTGTCGGGGCCGAGAGCGTAGACGACCGTCTCGCCGCCCCCCGCCTTCTCGTTGAGCTGGAGCGCCGCCTCGACGGCATAGCCGGCGAAGTCGTCGATGTCGAACTTCAGCCCCATCTCGTCCACCGCCGCGCCGGAGGCTGCGACCTTGAAGCGCGACTCGGAATCCGGAGTGCGCTTGATGCAGACGGCAATTTTCACCGTCGGGTCTCCCATGTGAAAGAAGTCACTTGAACGCGTTCAGCCCCGTCACCGCCTGGCCGAGAATGAGCGAGTGCACGTCGTGAGTCCCCTCGTACGTGTACACGCTCTCCAGGTTCGCCATGTGCCGCATCGACGCGTACTCGGCGAGGATCCCGTTCGCGCCGAGCAGCCGGCGGGCCTCCCGGGCGATGTCCGTCGCCATGCTCACGTTGTTGCGCTTCGCCAGCGATACCTGCTGCGGCGTCATCGTCCCCGCGTCCTTCATCCGCCCCAGATGCAGGCTCACGAGCTGCGCCTTCACGATCTCCGTCAGCATGTCGGCCAGCCGCACCTGCTGGATCTGGAAGCCGGCGATCACCTTGTCGAACATCACCCGGTGCTGCGCGTAGTCGAGCGCCTCCTCGAAGCACGCCATCGCCGCGCCGATCGCCCCCCACGAGATGCCGTAGCGCGCCTGGGTGAGACACATGAGCGGGCTCTTGAGCCCACCGGACTTGGGGAGCATCGCCTCCTTCGGCAGGCGCACGTCCTGGAACACCAGCTCGCTCGTGTCGCTCGCCCGCAGCGACAGCTTCCCCTTCTGGTCCTTCGACGTGAACCCCGGCGTCCCCTTCGGCACGATGAAGCCGCGGATCGACTTGTCGCTCGGGTCGCCGTTGGTCTTCGCCCACACTACGTCGATGTCGGCGGTGCAGCCGTTGGTGATCCACATCTTCGCGCCGTTCAGCACCCAGCTCCCGTCACCCTGCTCCTTCGCCATCGTGATCATGCCGCTCGGGTTCGAGCCGTAGTCCGGCTCGGTGAGCCCGAAGCAGCCGATCACCTCTCCCTTCGCCATCTTCGGCAGATACCGCTTCTTCTGCTCCTCGGAGCCGAAGGCGAAGATGGGGTACATCGCCAGCGCACCCTGCACGCTGGCGAACGACCGCACGCCGGAGTCGCCCCGCTCCAGCTCCTGCATGATCAGTCCGTACGCCACGTTGTTCAGCCCCGCGCAGCCGTACTCCTCCGGCAGGTTGGCCCCGAACACGCCGAGCTCCCCCATCTCGGGGACGAGCTCCTTCGGAAAGCGCCCCTGCACGTACGCCTCCCCGATCACGGGAAGCACGCGCCCGTCGACGAAGCTCCGGACGCTGTCGCGGACCGCGCGCTCCTCCTCGGAGAGGACGCTGTCGATGTCGTAGAAGTCGAGCATTGATGGCGGGTTGAGTTTGAGAGACGACGCCGAAAGATAACCCTCGCCGCCGCCGCCGGATGCTCCGCGCGCAGCGCGGAAAATTCACTCCAGCTCCGCCCCCAGCAGCTCGTTCGCCTCGGCGAGGCCGGCCGGAATTCCGACGTCGAGAAATCGTCCCTCGATCAGGCAGCCGGTCAGCCTGTCGCGCGCCAACAGCGTCTGCATCACCGGAATGTCGTCCAGCTCCACGCCTTGCGGCAGCGATCGCTCCACCTCGTCGATCGTCGCCCACAGCTCGGCGCCGAAGGCGTAGCGACCGACGCCGGTGTACGCCATCGCCGAACCGCCGGTGCTGAACGTCGAGCTCTTCGCGCCCTTGTCGGGAATGTGCGCGATGCGGAACTCCCGGTCCGCCGCGACGCCGGAATACACTGCCGTCGCTCCGCGCCGCGATGCCTCATCCGCGGCGATGCCGACCATCGCGACGGCGCACCGTCCCGTTCCGCGAGCGACGTCCATCACCTGCCGCAGCGCCGGCACCGCGCCGCCGAA
>JBIOHU010000243.1:0-2320 GCA_044449225.1 Gemmatimonadales bacterium
TCGACGTCGCGCGCCGAGAGGTGATGGCCGACCGCGAGGCCGGCCTGTCCACCGCCGATCACGACGGTCTCGAATCGCTCGACGCGCTTCGGGGCGTCGGAAGGCAGTGGGAGGGTGTTCACGAAGGTTCTCAGCCGTTGGCGCAGGTGCACGCCGTCGTCTCGCTGCAGCCGCAGCTGCCGTCGCAGGAGCAGCTCGCGTTGCGGGAGGCGCCTGCGTCGCAGGAGCAGCTCGCGTCGCAGGAGCAGCTCGAGTCGCAGGTGCAGCTCGCGTCGCAGGAGCAGCTCTCCGCACAGGTGCAGGCGGCGGCTTCGTTCGTGTCGATGGTCATGGTCCGGTCCTCGTGGGTGAGTGGAGTGGTACCGCAGTGACATCGGGAAGATGTCCTTGACTCCACATCACGTCTTGAACGAAGGGGCCGACTTCTCAGCGACGCGCGTTGATCTGCAGCGCCGACGGCGGAAAGCCGAACATGCGGTGCGACGTCCGGGTCAGGTGAGCCGCATCGGCGAATCCCGCGGAATGAGCTGCCGTCGAGAGCGACCCGCCGCGCATCACGATCTCCCACGCCAGGAGAAAGCGTCGCCACAGCACGTACGGACGGAGCGCGGTGCCCGTCTGCTCGACGAACAGATGCCGGAAGCGGCTGGGCGAGAGGCATGCCTCGTTCGCGACCTCCTCGAGCGTCAACGGCCCGTCGAGATGGCTTCTGATGTATGCCACCGCGCGCAGGATGCGCTCGTCCGACACGGCTCCGGTCCTCGTGCCCTGAGCGATGGCAGTGATCGCGTCGCGAGCAGCCGACGCCGTCGCGTCCCCGTTTCCATGTATGCGCCAGGTGCTGAACAGCGTGGCCGCAGCGGTCCGGAACGGCTCTCCTGCCAGCGCCGCGATTCCTGCCCCGGGCTGTCGCTCCGAAAGGGCTCGTCCCTCCCGTGTCTCCGGCTCGACGAAGAGGATGGCGTTCGACGGCACACGAGTCGCGTCCATCATGTGCGGCTGCCGGGAAGGAATGATCGCCGCTTCGTACTCCGTCCACTCGCTCGCTTCATCCGTACGAAAGCGGATGCCGGGCTCCGTCCCGAAGCCGATCTGAATGGCGTAATGGGCGTGCATCGGCGTCACGTTCAGCGCTCGGCCGATGAGCAGGCACCCGCCTTCCCATGGCACGAAATCACCGGCACCCATCATGTCGCTCATCGCTGCTCCCCGGGGGACGGGCAATGCTAGCACCTGGACGGGATGGGGGCGAACTTCGGATCCCGATGAAGTCAGCCCCGGCGTTCAAGCCGGTCGATCGCCCGCGAGCGAGCTTTCCTGCGCCCACTCACCGAGGCTCGCGACATGACTGCAGTCAATCCGGAACCGGCATTCACCGTCGGCATGGTCCTGTTCGACGGCGTGACCCAGCTCGACCTCACTGGCCCGTACGAGGTCTTCGCGCGCATGCCGAACACCCGCGTGCATCTGATCGCGGCGAGCCTCGCTCCGGTCCGCACGGAGTGGGGGCTGACGATCACGCCGGACGTCGCGTTCGAGGACGCGCCGCCCCTCGACCTCCTCTGCGTGCCCGGCGGGTGGGGAGTCGATGCGCAGCTCGACGACGTCCGTCTTCTCGCCTTCCTGCGTGAGCGCGGCGCAGGCGCACGGTACGTGACGTCGGTCTGCAGCGGCGCGCTGCTGCTGGGAGCGGCCGGTCTGCTGCGCGGCTACCGGGCCACGACTCACTGGCTCTCGCTGGATCTCCTGCCGCTGCTGGGCGCGGAGGCGATCGACGAGCGCGTCGTGCACGACCGCAACCGGATCACCGGCGGCGGCGTCACCGCCGGCATCGACTTCGCGCTCGTCGTCGCGGCGGAGCTGTTCGGACCGGCCGTCGCGCAGGCGATTCAGCTCGCGATCGAGTACCGTCCCCGCCCTCCATTCGCGAGCGGATCGCCGCACAGCGCACCCGCCGACGTCGTGAAGGCCGTACGGCAGGGGAGCGCGGCGCGGCTGGCGCGCCGGCGCGCCATCGTCGAGCGCATCTCGCAGGTGGGAAAATGACCTCCCTGACCTTCCGTGGCGCGCTGTCGTCGAGGCGTGTCGTCATCCCCGTCACTGCGCTCCTGATGGTGGCTGCCATCGCCGCGCGGTATGAGCACGTGCGCGAGGCGATGGACCGTCGCGCCTACCCCGCGCCGGTTCGTCTCGTGGACGTGGGCGGCCGCGGGATGTATCTGAGCTGCACGGGCTCAGGTGCACCGACCGTGGTCATGCTTCCCGGCGCGGGAGAGATCTCGGCGGCGTGGGGGTGGATCGCGCCGCGCGTCGCTCGCGA
>JBIOHU010000244.1:0-2297 GCA_044449225.1 Gemmatimonadales bacterium
ATGCGTATCACCGTCCTGATGGGTGGCACCTCGTCCGAGCGGGACGTCTCGCTCGCGTCGGGGCTGCGCATTGCCGAGGCGCTGCGCTCGCGGGGGCATGTCGTGAGCGCGGTCGACACGGCGAAGGGGCCACTGACGGCGGCGGCGGAGAAGAAGCTGCTCGCCGAGCGGGTGGTGAAACAGCTACCGCCGACGCCGGACGAGCTGGCGCGGATGAGCGCCGAGTCGCTCGAGGAGACGGCGGCGCGGCTGCCGCGGCGCGGCGACTGCGACGTCGCCTTCCTGGCGTTGCACGGCGGCCGCGGCGAGGATGGAACGATTCAGGCGCTGCTCGACCTCGCCGGCGTGCCGTACACCGGGAGCGGGCACCTCGCCAGCGCGCTGGCGATGGACAAGGATCTCTCCAAGCACCTGATGCGCGCACACGACGTGCGCACGGCCGACTGGCTGATGGCGACCGCCGACCATCCCGCCCCCTCCACCGACGAGGTGGGCCGCGTGCTCGGCTGGCCGCTGATCGTCAAGCCGTCGAAGCAGGGATCCACCGTCGGGCTGTCGATCGTGAAGCGGCCATCGGAGCTTGCGGGGGCGATCGCCGAGGCGTTCCGGCACGACGACGAGGTCATGCTGGAGCGGTTCATCGCCGGCCGCGAGCTCACGGTGCCGATCCTCGGCGGGGAGGCGCTCCCGGCGGGGGAGATCATCCCCAAGAAGGAGATCTACGACTACGAGTGCAAGTACACGCCGGGGATGGCGGAGGAGGTCTTTCCGGCGAAGCTCTCGGCGGCCGAGTCGGCCGAGGTGCAGGCACAGGCCAGGCGCGCCTTCGCGGCGCTCAAGCTGAGCGGCTGCGCGAGGATCGACTTCCGCCTGAATGCGGCGGGGGAGTTCTACTGCCTCGAGGCGAACACCCTGCCCGGCATGACGGCGACGAGCCTCGTCCCACAGGGCGCGGCGGCGGCGGGGATCGCGTTTCCGGATCTGTGCGAGCGGATCGCGCTGCTCGCCATCGCGGGCGCCGGGAGGCGCTAGCCGGACGGTCCGGCCCGCCACGGTTCTCGTGACGGCCGGACCGAGTGACGGCCAACTCGGGCGATCGTCGAGCAGGCGAATGCGGCCGGCGGCCGGCGGGCGCGGCTACGGAGATCGGGGTGGCCGCCACGGAACCCGCAACGCGCGCCCTGTTTAGTACGTTGATAGAGTGGCGCCGATGACCGGCGCCGCGTTCCATACGCGACGGGCCCGCACCGCCGCACCGCCGCACCGTCCGATGACGAATCCCGAAGCGCACGCCACCCACGACCCGCGCCGGCCGACGCCGGCGGTGCAGATCCTGATCGCCGTGTGCGCGGCGATCCTGTTCCTGCAGTGGACGGTCGTGACGGACGCGGACGTCTTCTCGGTGCTCGGCTTCCAGAACGGGAGCCTGCAGCGGGCACCGTGGACCGTCGTCACCTATTCGTTCGCGCACTACGGCTTCTGGCACCTCGTGGTGTGCATGTACGCGCTGCTCGCCTTCGGGCCGCGGCTCGAGGCGGCGATGGGGACGCGCGCGTTCACGCTCTACTCTCTCTGGTGCGCGCTCGGCGGCGCGATCGCCCATCTGCTGTTCGTGCGCACCGGGATCCTCGTCGGCGCGTCAGCGGCGGTGCTCGGCGTGATGTTCGGCTACGCGCAGCAGTGGCCCGACGAAGAGGTCCTGCTGTTGGGCGTCCTCCCGGTGCGGGCGTGGACGGTGGTCCTGCTGTTCGCGGTGGCCAACCTGGCGTTCGGGATGGTGGGGGCCGGCGACGTCGCGGGGGGCGACCGCGTGGTGTACCTGGCCCACCTGGGGGGACTCGCCTTCGGTTGGTTGTATTTCCTCACCCCTCCCGCGGCGAGCATCGAGCGGCTGCGGCAGCGGATCTCGCCCGCGCCGGACTACCAGGACGAGCTGCCGCCGCGCGCCGTGCCGAAGACCCTCCCGCGCCACCGGGGCGGCACGGGGGCGCAGCGCGACGAGGTCGACGAGGTGGTGGCGAAGAGCAAGGCGATCGCCGCCCAGCAACCGGCGTCGCGCGTGCTGCTGTCGCCGCCGCGACCGCTCGGGGAGACGCGGGTCGCCGAGCTCGATCGCGTGCTGGACAAGATCTCGGCCGGCGGCCTGGCGAGCCTGAGCCCGGCGGATCGCGCCGTGCTGGACGAGATGGCGCGACGGCTACGGGATACTACTGGTGAGAGGTGAAGGGTGAGAAGTGAAGGGTGAGAAGTGAAGGGTAACCGCGGACGCCGTCACCCTTCACCATTCACGCTTCACC
>JBIOHU010000245.1:0-2230 GCA_044449225.1 Gemmatimonadales bacterium
CGACGCTGCTGAACGTCGTCAGTGCACCGCCGGCGACCGTCCGGCGTCCAGCGCGCACTCTTCCCCTCGTGGCGACGACGATCGGGAGCTTCGGGCGTTGACGGACCTGATGTCAGGTCGCTCGACCGTCCGCTCTCGCCAGCTGATGGAGCGTGCTCGCGACCTGTTCCCGGGCGGAGTGAACTCGCCGGTGCGTGCCTTCGCCGGAGTGGGCGGCGAGCCCTTCGTCGTCGACCGCGCCAAGGGTGCCCGGCTATGGGATGCCGACGGCAACGAGTACATCGACTACGTCCTCTCGTGGGGACCCCTCGTCCTCGGGCACGCCGCAGCACCGGTGCTCGAAGCGCTGCGCGAGGCGATGGAGCGAGGCACGAGCTTCGGCATCCCGACCAGGCTCGAGATCACTCTCGCCGAGCTGGTTCGGGAGCGGATGCCGCACGTCGAGATGATGCGTTTCGTCTCCAGCGGGACCGAGGCGACGATGAGCGCCCTGCGCGTCGCGCGCGCCGTCAGCAGGCGGGACCTGCTGATCAAGTTCGACGGCTGCTATCATGGCCATGCCGACAGCTTCCTCGTGCGGGCCGGCTCCGGCGTGGCCACGCTGGGGCTGCCGAACTCGCCCGGCGTTCCCGCTGCCGTTGCCGCGCTCACCCTCACGGCGCCGTTCAACGACGCCATCGCGGTAGAGACGCTCCTCCACGAGTACGGCGGACGCGTCGCGGCGATCATCGTCGAACCGGTGGTGGGGAATTCGGGCTTCATCGCTCCGGATCCGTCGTTTCTTCCCGCCCTGCGCCGCCTGTGCGACGAGCACGGTGCCCTGTTGATCTTCGACGAGGTGATGACGGGGTTCCGCATCGCGTTCGGTGGTGCAGTGGAACGCTTCGGTGTCACCCCCGACCTCACCACCCTGGGGAAGGTGATCGGTGGCGGTCTGCCGGTGGCGGCGTACGGTGGGCGCCGGGAGCTGATGGAAACCGTGGCGCCGGCGGGACCCGTCTACCAGGCCGGCACGCTGTCCGGCAATCCCCTCGCCATGGCCGCCGGCATCGCGACCCTCGGCGCTCTGACGCCGCAGCTCCACGAGGAGATCGCACGCCGCACCCGCGCCCTGGTCGAGGGAATGCGCGGCATCGCAGCGCGGCGCGGCGTTCCGTTCACCGCGGACTCCGCCGGATCCATGTTCGGGTTCTTCTTCCGCGCCGAACCGGTACGCTCGTTCGCCGACGCGAAGTCGAGCGACGTCGAGCTCTTCCGCCGCTTCTTTCACGCAGCGCTCGATCGCGGCGTCTACCTCGCTCCTTCGGCATTCGAGGCGGCGTTCGTGTCCGCGGCACACGGCGATGCGGAGATCGCAACCACTCTCGAGCGCCTCGACGATGCATTGGCTGCCGCGCGGCGCTGAGTCGCGCGGACGCGTGCGACGGTCGCCGCGTCGGATCATGACGACCGCGCTACTGCTCCTCGTGGCCGTTGCCGGCATCGCGTCGTGCGCGCGACGGGCGATTCGCATCGATGCGGCGTCGAACGGCGACGTGGCACCGGCCCGCCGCTCCCCGAGTCCTCGCGATGCGTCACTGCAGATCGTGCGGATCGCCCTCGCGACGCGAGCCGACGTCGTCACTCTCACTGCCGATGGCGAGTGGTCGCTCCGCGCCGCCGACGGCGAGACACCGCTCGCCTTGCCGGCGCTGGGCGAGAGCTGGGTGCTCGAGCGCGATGGGGCGCGGGTGAGTGCGCGACGAGTCGACTCGCAGCCCGTCTCGCTGCGCGACACGCCGGTCATCGCGAGGCCAGCCGACCCGGAGGGGACGATCACCTTCAACGGCCGGCGCTATCGCGGGGAGCTGGAGGTGAGCGCCGCCGGCTCGGGACTGCTCGTCGTCGACCGGGTGCGGATGGATGAGTACATCAAGGGCGTCGTGCCGCTGGAGATCGGCACCAGCGCCGAGGCTGACGTGGCTGCAGTGGAGGCACAGGCAGTCGCCGCGCGCAGTTACGCCTTCATGCACCTGCTCGGACCGGGTCGACCGTACGACATGGTGGCGACCGTTCAGGACCAGGTCTACGGCGGCGTGAACGCCGAAACGCGAACGGGCAACGATGCCGTGAACGCCACGGCGGGCCTCGTGCTCTTCTACGGCGATCGCGTGGTGAACGCACCCTATCACGCCAACTGCGGCGGCACGACGGCGGAGGCGGAGGATGCGTGGAGCACCGGTCCGGAGCC
>JBIOHU010000246.1:0-2189 GCA_044449225.1 Gemmatimonadales bacterium
ACGCGGATGCTGGAGGGGGAGCGGGAGCGGCTGACGAAGCTCGATCAGGAGCTCGCGCAGCGCGTCGTCGGCCAGGACGAGGCGGTGCAGGCGGTGGCCAACGCCGTGCGACGGTCGCGCGCCGGACTGCAGGATCCCAATCGGCCGATCGGGTCGTTCATCTTCCTCGGTCCCACGGGAGTCGGAAAGACGGAGACGGCCCGCGCCCTCGCCGAGTTCCTGTTCGACGACGAGCAGGCGATGGTCCGCATCGACATGTCCGAGTACATGGAGAAGCACGCCGTGGCGCGGCTGATCGGCGCGCCTCCGGGCTACGTCGGGTACGAGGAAGGCGGTCAGCTCACCGAGGCGGTGCGTCGCCGTCCGTATTCGGTGATCCTGTTCGACGAGATCGAGAAGGCCCATCCCGACGTCTTCAACATCCTGCTGCAGATACTCGACGACGGGCGCCTCACCGACTCGCAGGGGCGCACGGTGGACTTCCGGAACACCGTCATCATCATGACGTCGAACCTCGGGAGCACGTACATCCTCGAGCACGCGTCGGCGGACTGGGCGCTCGTCGAGACGCAGGTGACGCAGGCGATGCGGTCGCACTTCAAGCCGGAGTTCCTCAACCGGGTGGACGACATCATCATCTTCCGTCCGCTCGGCACCGCGCAGATCGAGCACATCGTCGAGCTGCAGCTCGCGCGGTTCGAGAAGCTGCTTGGCGACCGCAAGATCACGATCGAACTGACGCCGGAGGCGAAGCGAGTGATCGCCGAGGAGGGGTACGATCCGGCGTTCGGTGCGCGGCCGCTCAAGCGGGCGATCCAGCGGCTGATCCAGAATCCGCTCGCGCTGCAGTTGCTCGAGGGGCGGTTCCAGGAGGGCGATCACATCGTGGCGACGGTAAGCCCCTCCGGACAGCTGGAGTTCGAGAAGGCGGAGGCGGTGGCGCCGGCGGCGGTGTGAGGGCGGCGTGAAGGATCAGCGCGGCAGCGACGCCGACCGCGCGTTCATGCAGTTCGCCCTCGCCGACGCGCGCGATGCGGCGGCGGCAGGAGAGGTGCCGGTGGGTGCGGTGATCGTACGCGGAGGAGAGATCATCGCGCGCGCGGCGAACCGCACGGTGCGCGACGAGGACGCGACGGCGCACGCCGAGCTTCTCGCCCTGCGCGAGGCGAGCCGCGTGACGGGGAGCTGGCGGCTCGGCGACTGCGAGCTGTACGTGACGCTCGAGCCCTGCGCGATGTGCGCGGGCGCCATTGTCCTCGCACGAGTGAAGCGAGTGGTGTTCGGCGCGTGGGACGAGAAGGCGGGGATGGCCGGGTCGGTGGAGGACCTGCTGCGGCATCCGCGGCTCAATCATCGGCCCGGTGTGATGGGCGGCGTGCTGGAGGAGGAATCGGCTGCGCTGCTGCGAGAATTCTTCGCGGCGCGGCGTGGCGGCAGTTTCGTTGACACTCCCGACGCGCCGGCCTAAATTCAACGGCTGTCCCGGACAGGTGGCTGAGCGGTTGAAAGCACCGGTCTCGAAAACCGGCGTACCCGCAAGGGTATCGTGAGTTCGAATCTCACCCTGTCCGCTTCATGCGCATTCGAGACGTTGGATCGGTGGCCGAGTGGTTTAAGGCGCACGCCTGGAAAGTGTGTGTACGTGCAAGCGTACCGTGAGTTCGAATCTCACCCGATCCGTACACCAAGAAAGACGCCCCGCGATGCTCATGAGCATCGCGGGGCGTCTCCATTCACCGACCGCCGATCGCCCTACACGCTCGAACGAGACCGACGGCGCGCCGCGCCGAAGATGCCGACGAGACCGGTGGCGAGCAGCGTCAGGCTCGCCGGCTCCGGTGTCACGATCGCCGCGGCGAAGACGCCGTTCTGGTTCGCGTCGTGGAAGATCTGATTCGTGACGTTGGACGGCGTGGACACCATCCCGATGTCCTGTCCGTTGTTCGCGAACACCGACGACACGCCGGTGAACAGCGCCGGCCCGAAGGGGTTCTGGCCGTCGAATCCGGTGGTGTTCACGGTACTCAAGCCGTTGTAGACCGACGCGAACGACAGCCCGAACTGGTTGAGGAAGGTGTTCGAGTAGGCAGCCTCGCCAGCCGCCCCGCCAGCGCTCGGCGAGCCGACGCCCGTGCCGCCCATGTACATCACGTTCCCGCCGCCGCGAACGTAGTCACCCAGTCCCGTTG
>JBIOHU010000247.1:0-2187 GCA_044449225.1 Gemmatimonadales bacterium
AAGGAGTTGCCGCCCGGCGGGCGAAACGCACGCCGGACTTCGGCGGCCGCGGTCCGCAGGGGTAGGATCGATCAACGTGAGTGTGGAGGTGTCGTCCGCCGCCAGCGAGCCGTCCTCATTTCCGGGGCCTTCGAAGGCCGCGTGGCAGGATGTCGGCGCCGGCGGGGCCCTGACGGCCGCCCTGCCCCATGACGTTGACCTGAGCCACGACCAGCTCCGCTCCCTCTACCGTCTCATGGCGCTGAGCCGGCGGGTCGATCGCCAGGCGATCAATCTCACCCGCCAGGGAGCGCTCGGCGTCTTCGCCTCGAGCCACGGTCAGGAGGCGGCGCAGGTCGGCTCGGTGTTCGCGCTCGAGCCCGACGACTGGCTCTTCCCAACCTACCGTGAGACCGTCGGCACGTTCGCCCGGGGGGTCGACGTGGTCGATCTCCTCGCGCTCTTCTCGGGCAGCTGGCACTGCGGCTTCGACCCCTACCGCTACAGGGTGGCTCCGCTGACGACGCCACTGGCCACGCAGGCGCTGCATGCCGTCGGTCTGGCGATGGCGGCGCGCATCAAGCGCGACCCGATCGTCGCGCTCACCTTCTTCGGTGACGGTGCCGCCAGCGAGGGTGACGCGCACGAGGCGCTGAACATGGCCGCCGTCTACGGCGCGCCGGTGGTGTTCGTCGTTCAGAACAACGGCTACGCGATCAGCGTTCCCTTCCGCCTGCAGACGAAGACGTCGTCGATCGCGCTGCGCGCGCCCGGCGTCGGCATGCCCGGCATCCGCGTCGACGGCAACGACGTCATCTCGGTGTACGGAGCGGTGAAGACGGCGGTGGACCGAGCACGCCGAGGTGAGGGACCGACGCTGATCGAGGCCGTCACCTACCGCCTCGAGGCGCACACCACCGCCGATGACACCACCCGGTATCGCAGCGACGACGAGTCCACCGAGTGGCGCGCGCGCGATCCGGTTGAGGGCTTCCTGGGCGTGCTGCGCGAGGGCGGCATCGTGGACGACGCCTTTCTCGCGGAGGTCGAGGCGGAAGGCGAGGCGACCGCCGCGCGCATGCGTGACTTTCTCTTCGGTGCGCCGGCCGGCGATCCGCGCGAGATGTTCGACCACGTCTACGCCACGCCGACGGCGCAGCTCGAGGCTCAGCGCGCGATGCTCGGACAGGAACTGCGGGCGGCCGAGGAGAGCTGATGGAGCTCACGATGGCCGGCGCGCTCAATGCCGCGCTGCGCGACTCGATGCGCGAGGACGACACCGTCGTCGTGTACGGGGAGGATGTCGGCAGGCTGGGGGGTGTCTTCCGCATCACCGACGGACTCCAGGCCGAGATGGGCTCCGACCGCTGCTTCGACACGCCGGTCGCCGAGTCGGGCATCGCCGGTACCGCCATCGGCATGGCGCTGTATGGGCTGCGCCCGGTGGTGGAGATGCAGTTCGACGGGTTCTCCTACCCCGCGCTCAACCAGGTCATCAGCCACGTCGCGAAGTACCGCAACCGCACTCGCGGCCGGGTGGGCCTGCCGATGGTGATCCGGATCCCGTACGGGGGCGGCATCGGCGCAGTCGAGCACCACTCGGAAAGTCCCGAGGCGTACTACTCGCACACCGCGGGGCTCACCGTCGTGTCACCCGGGACGCCGGCCGACGCCTATGCGCTGCTGCGCGCGTCCATCGCGTTCGACGACCCGGTCATCTTCCTCGAGCCGAAGCGGCGGTACTGGTTGAAGGAGGACCTCGACCTGCCGGTGACCGCGCCACCCATCGGCGAGGCGGTCGTCCGTCGCGCCGGGACCACGGCGACGATCATCGCCTACGGACCGATGGTGACCACAGCAATCGAGGCGGCCACGCGCGCCGCGGACGAGAACGGCTGGGACCTCGAGGTTGTCGACGTTCGCACGCTGTCGCCGGTCGACATGGACACCATGGTGGCGAGCGCCACCAAGACGGGACGGGCGCTCGTGGTCCACGAGGCTGCGCGATTCGTCGGCTATGGCGCCGAGATCGCCGCGGAGTTGAGCGAGCGCGCCTTCGGGTATCTCGCGGCGCCGGTGCTGCGCGTCACCGGGTTCGACGTCCCGTACCCCTCGGCCAAGATCGAGCGTCACTTCCTGCCCGACGCCGACCGCATCCTCGACGCCGTCGCGCGACTGCTCGAATACTGATCGATGCCGACGATCCGC
>JBIOHU010000248.1:0-2163 GCA_044449225.1 Gemmatimonadales bacterium
AAGCGCTCGAGGGGGCCGGCGAGATCGACGAGCCGGTGAATCAGGTCGTCGTCCACGTGGCGCCGTTCGCGGCGGGATACGCATCAGACGGCACCGGGCGCCAGCTCGGGGTGGCGAGTATCCCCGACCTCGTCAGCGCCGCCATCGCGGAGCTTCCCACAGATCGGCGAGTACCTCCCGAGGCCGTCGTCGTGCGTCCGGCTGCGGAGCTCAGTGCCCTCGAGGCCCGCGTGGAGCTGCACATGGCGGGAGGACAGGTGCTGCAGCTCCAAGGCAACGGCGACTCGAGCGGCTGGTCGAGCGAGCACATCGCCGAGAGGTGCCGATCCTGGGCGCGGGCGGAGTGCCCGTCCCTCGTCGACGCCTTCGACGCGACGTCGTCGCCGGCGGCGGCCGCCGTGCTCCTGCTGGATGCGTGGGAAGCGACCGTCCTCGCCATGGCTGGTTGACGGGACGACGGACGTCAGTTGAGCTCGGCGACGGCGCCCGACGCCGAGCAACGGCGCAGCGCCAGGGCGAACACCTCGCACGCGCTTCGCAGATAGGCGATACCCGTGGGGTCGAAGGGCTGGCGCGCCTTGCGCACGAAGCCGACATTTCCCCACACGGCCACGTCACCCACGATCGGCACGAAGAGGCAGGCCCGGTACCCGCCGCTCGCGGCCCGCTCCGCCGTGTCGGCGAACTGGCGTGACATGTGGCCGATGTCGCCAAGGTGGACGACCTCACCGTTCAACACGCTCGCGGCACTCGCGAACCCCGGAGACAGCGGAACACCATCGCTCACGCTCGCAATCCACGCCGCAGGCATGTTGCGCGTCGTCACCAGGCGCATCCGTGCGCCCTTGACCTGGAACACCGACATCGCGTCGGCGTAGCCGCTGGCGTCGAGGGCATCGAGAAGGTGGTCAGCGCACTCCTCGACCGTGTCGCAGCCGGCGAGCGTCGTCGCGAGCAGCTCGATCGACTGCAACAGCCGCAGCGCGACGTCGGCTCGCTCCATGGTGGTCTCCGCCTCGTCCCCCGTCTCGGAGACGTTGCCGATGAAGCGATAGCCGGTGCCACGCACCGACGCGATGTAGCGAGGCTCACGAGGATCGTCGTCGAGCTTCCGCCGGAGACGGTTGACGAAGATGCGCAGGGTGTTCTTGCCGTCCGACGGAAGCCATCCCCACACCCGGCGCACGATCGTGTGCGCGGGCAACGCCTGCTGTGGGTGCGTCATCAGGAACGTGAGGAGCGCGTACTCCGTGGGCGAGAGGTGCAGGGGTCGTCCATGGAGGTCGCACTCCTGCGCCCAGAGGTCGATCCGCAGACCGTCGGCGCCGAGGTAGCGGACGCCGGGCACCCAGCCGTGGTCTGACCGGCGCAAGAGCGCGACGACACGCGCGAACACTTCTTCGGCGCCGCACGTCGGGTCGACGACGGCGTCGACGCCCGCACCGACGAGCGAGATGACGCCCGAGGGCGCCGGCCTGGCCAGGACGACCAGTGGCGCCATCGTGACCGGACGGATCGCCTCGACGATCTTCCACACGGTGCATTCGTCGCCGGCGACGAGCACGAGCGACACCTTCTGGATCGCCGTCAACCACCGCGCGCGTTCCGCGTCGGCAGCGTGGGTCCATGACCACCCGCGCTCCTCGAGCCACGCAGTCACGCCGAAGGCTTCCCAGGTCGCCGACGGCCCGACCAGGATGACGGGCTGGTCCGGCACCACCTCTCGGATCAACTCGGCCGGTGTCACGGGCCGGCTCGGTGCGTCGAGCAGGTCTGCGCTGATCGCCATGTTCCCCCCTGGACTGCTGTCGTTCGCTGGCAGGCCGTCGCACCTCAGAATCTGACGCGCCTGTTCACTACAGTAACGACGTGCTGGTGACCTGGCAACCAGGAGATGTCCCGGCGGCGACGATCGTGTTGCTGGCGGATGCACAGCTGGCCCGCGGCGAGAACGGCGGCCGGTCGGCCGGCCGGTTTCGGCCGCAACGCTTGACGGTCGATGCCGCAGCGCTCGGTCCGCTCAGGCGGCAGGAACGAACGTGCGCTATCTGACGCCGATGTTCGGGCGCATCAGAGCGTACTCATGCCCGATCCCCCGGCCCGGGGCCGTGACGATGCACACGCGTCCGTCGAGGGGTCACCTCGCGCGGCTCAGACATGGAG
>JBIOHU010000249.1:0-2144 GCA_044449225.1 Gemmatimonadales bacterium
CCGGAAAGCTTCTCTCGGGCAAGGAGTGCTACGACTGGGGTCTGGCTAACGTGTCCGTCCCGGCCGAGCAGATGGATCAAGCGATCGCGGACTTCGCCGCTCCGATGCTCGACAAGAGCGCGTTCACGATGCGGATCACGAAGATGGCCGCCAATCGAGGACTCGACGGGGACACCGAGACGCTGATCGCGCTTGAGAGCATGACGTGCAACGTCGCGCATCAGTCCGAGGATGCGAGGGAAGGCGTGCAGGCGTTCCTCGAGAAGCGGGCTCCCGTCTGGAAGCACCGCTAGCCCGACGCCGCAACACCTGCTCCATGGACTTCGCCTACGACGACACCACACTCGGTCTCCAACGGAGGCTGCTCGCCTTCATGGAGGAATGCGTCTATCCCGCCGAACCGCGGTTCCGCCTCCAAGCCGACGATCGCGATGACCGGTGGGGGACGCCGCCGGTCGTCGAGGAGCTCAAGGCGGAGGCCCGGCGACGTGGGCTGTGGAACCTGTTCCTCCCGCGCACCCACGAATACGGAGCGGGACTGACGAACCTGCAGTACGCGCCGCTGGCGGAGATCACGGGCCGGAACCCGTGGATCGCGCCCGAGGCGCTCAACTGCTCCGCACCGGACACCGGCAACATGGAGCTCCTGTCGCTGTTCGGCACCGAGGACCAGCAGCGCACATGGCTGGAGCCGCTGCTCGAGGGGGAGACCCGCTCCGCCTTCTCGATGACCGAGCCGGAGGTCGCGTCGTCGGACGCGACCAACATCACGACCCGGATCGAGCGCGACGGCGACGATTACGTCATCAACGGGCGCAAATGGTGGACATCGGGGGCGATGTCGCCTCGCTGCACGCTGCTCATCGTGATGGGCGTCACCGATCCGGAGGCGGAACGCCACCGTCGCCAGAGCATGATCCTGGTGCCGAAGGACACACCTGGCGTCGACATCCAACGTTCGACGAGCCTGTTCGGCTATGACGACGGTCCTCACGGCGGGCACGCCGAGATCGTCTACCACGACGTTCGCGTCCCCGCTTCCAATCTGCTCGGCATGGAGGGCGACGGCTTCCGAATCGCGCAGGAGCGCCTCGGTCCCGGGCGGATCCATCACGCCATGCGGACGATCGGGATGGCCGAGCGAGCGCTGGAGATGATGTGCGAACGCACGGCGCAGCGCTCGGCGTTCGGGCGCCCCATCATCGACCACGGAGTCGTGCAGCGCTGGATCTCCGAGGCCCGCGTCCGCATCGAGCAGGTCCGCCTCCTGGTGCTCAAGACGGCATGGCTCATGGACACGGTGGGAAACCGCGGCGCGCGGATCGAGGTGTCAGCCATCAAGGTGGCCGCGCCCGAGGTGGCCACGTGGGTCATCGACCGCGCGATCCAGGCGCACGGAGGGGCGGGCGTGGCGCAGGACACCCTGCTGCCCGAGCTTTATGCCGTGGCGCGCATCCTGCAGATCGCCGACGGACCGGACGAGGTCCATCACATGGCGATCGCGCGGCGCGAGACGGCCCCGTACCGGGTCCAGCCCGTCGCGACCTGAACGCGCGCGTCAGCGCGTCGGACGACCGTCAAGCAGATGCCGACCGGCCTCGACGAGCGGGGCCACGAGACGCTCCGCCTGGTCGAAGCCGGATCCGACCATGGCGCCCCCCGCGGCACGCGCCGCGATCCCCTGGCACACCACGCCCAGCTTGAAATAGGCAAACGACTGATACCAGTCGACATCGGAGGTGTCGATGTCGGTCCGGCGGGCGTAGCGGTCGATGATCTCGGCACGCGAGGGGAATCCCTCCGCGACCGTGACAGGGGCGACAACCCGTGCCCGCCGCACGACCTCGACGTCACCCGCGTCGCTCCAGTACGCCAGCATGGCCCCGAGGTCGGCCAACGGATCGCCCAGCGTGCTCATCTCCCAGTCAAGCACCGCGACGATCCTGCCCGCCTCGGTGGGATGGAGGATCGTGTTGTCCAGACGGAAGTCCCCGGGGACGTTCGCGTTGGCTCGCTGCTCGGGGAGCGCGGCCACGAGGTCGTCGCGGAGGGCATCGAGTGACGGCAGGTCCGCGGTCTTGGAGGACTCCCACTGCTGGGACCACCGCCGGAGCTGCCGCTCCATGAAACCCGCGGGGTGACCG
>JBIOHU010000250.1:0-2041 GCA_044449225.1 Gemmatimonadales bacterium
CGCTGCCGGCGGACGACGCTCATCAGGGCGACGACGAGGAAGCCGAGCCCGAGGCCGAGGACGTACCCCGCGGCGCCCCAGGCCCAGCCCATTCGCCATCCGCCGTGCACCAGGCCGAGGCAGACGAGGACGGCCCCGGTCACTCCTCCGATCCGCTGACCCTTCTGGATCGCGGTGGGAGGACCGATGACTCCGGTTGCTGGCTCCTGCCTTGCAATGGCAGGCCAGGCGTTCCATGATGCGAGGATGGCGGTGAGCACGCCGCGCCAACCTGCCTGCACGAAGCCGACGCAAACCAGGGCGATCATGAACAGGCCCGCAAATCCCTGAATTCCGCCGTACCTTACCAAGCAATCCTCCGGGATGACTCAGGCGCAAATAGACGGTGCGCCAGCGAGCCGCACAAGAGATCGTCGCGCAAGTAGAATTCACGAGCCGCCGCAGGTGAAGGTACGGCGGACCAGAAGATGCCATGACCAGTCGCATGCCGAACAGCCGTCGCACCCTGGCGCTCGCCGCCTTCCTCCTCGCCACCGCGTGCGGCGGCGGCGACCTCGTGGCGCCGACGCTATCGGCGGCCGATACGTATACCCTGCACAGCTTCAACGGAGCCGCGCTGCCGGCACTGATCAGTGCAGATGCGCAGAGCCAGGTGTCGCTGCTCGACGACAGCTTCGCGTTCTATGACGGAGGGAGCTACCTCGAGCGCGGACACCTTCGCACGATGAAGGACGGCGTCGAGACGCTCCAGACGCTCGAGTCGCCCGGCACGTATTCGCGCGATGGGTCGTCGGTCACGCTGATCAGCAGCTCCGGTACGATCAATGGCTCGTTCACCGACGGGCAGACGCTGACGATCGTGGCCGGCACCAACACCCTCGTCTTCCGGCGCTGATCCTCCCCTCTCCACTCGCCTGATGGCGCGTCGGCTTTCCTGGTCGGACGTACGCGGCGGAATCCTCGCCTGCGCGGTGGTCGCCGCCGTCGCGGTGGCGATCCTCAAGTTCTCGCGTGTTGGCGCCCTGCACGGCGACACGTTCCGGCTGTACACGATGGTCGACGATGCACGGGGGCTCATGAAGGGCTCCGAGGTGTGGCTGAGCGGGCAGAAGATCGGCAAGGTCACGTCGATCTCGCTGCGTCCTCCGCAGAGCGCGGACACGTTGCATCGGGTCGCGATCGAGATCGAGATCCTCGCGCGGCATCGCGATGCCCTGCGACGAGACGCCCAGGTGGAGATTCGGGCGGGAGGAAGCTTCATCGGGCCGACGGTGGTGTACCTCTCGCCAGGGACACCGCGTGGTGCGCCGATTCGCGCCGGCGACACCCTGCGCGCGGCACGCTCGGTGGACCTCGAGCGGGCGTCGTCGCAGCTCACCTTCGCGGCGCAGGAGCTCCCGGCGATCATGGGCAACGTGAAGGTGCTCCGTGCGGCGCTCCAGACGGCGGATGGCACGCTGGGCGCGCTGATGACGAGCGCACCGGCGAGCGGAGTCGGCGAGCTCGGTCGAGTTCGCGTCAGCGCCGGACGGCTCATGGAGCGGATGTCATCGGGCGGCGGAACGATCGGGCTGTTTATGAACGGCGGGCTCTCGGCGCGAGCTGACCGGGTGATGGGACGCGTGGACTCGGTCCGCGCCCTGCTCGCCTCCAACGAGACGTCGCTCGGGCGGTTCCGGCGCGACAGTAGCCTGATCTCGCAGGTCGGCGACATTCGCAACGAGCTCACCCTCGTGCGCGCGCAGCTGCGCTCTCCCGAAGGCACCGTCGGCCGCGCGACTCGCGACAGCGCGCTCACTAACTCGGTCGCCGATGCCGAGCACCAGATGACGCTGCTGTTCGCCGACCTCAAGAAACACCCGCTCCGCTACCTCGCCCCCTGAGGATGCCCGACGCACTTGACCCTCCATCCAGCCGGTCCTAGCTTCCCTTGCCGCACGGGGCCACCGCCACCCACCGCCTACCGAAGCGGACCGGCTCCCGCCGCCACTCGCCGATCGCGACGCCGCATTCGCCGCGCGTGCCCTCCCATCGCCGAGTC
>JBIOHU010000251.1:0-2005 GCA_044449225.1 Gemmatimonadales bacterium
GTCTGGCGGAAGGATTCGAACATGCCGGGCGTGCGGGCGGCGGGGTGTCCCACGCCCGCTACGCTGGAGCGGTCGGGCGCCGGCGCTTAGGATACAGAGGCGACTCATGCCCTCGCAACCTCGTCACGCTCATGTCCCAGCCGTCCATCGCACTCACCGCCACCACCGAACCGATCCGCGGCGTCGTCCGGACGCGGCTGAACGCGGCCTACACCGCGGCGGCCCGCTCGGCGGGACTGCGGCCGTACATTCTCCCTGTCCTCGCCGACCGCGACGCCGAGGAGATGCTCGACGGGATGGCCGGTCTGATCCTCACCGGGGGGGAGGACGTCGATCCGAAGCATTTCGGGGAAGCTGCACATCCGGCGCTCGGCGACGTCCATCCCCGCCGCGATGAGTTCGAGCTCGCCCTCGTGCGCGCCGCGCGGGCCCGTCGCATCCCGACCTTCGCCATCTGTCGCGGCGTCCAGGTCGCCAACGTCGCCCTCGGTGGCACCCTCGTCCAGGACCTGCCCAGCGAGTGGCCGTCAGCGCTCGCGCACGAGAGCGGCCAGGGCCGCGCCGATCGCACTCACGTCGTCCGCCTCGCGGCGGGATCGCGGCTCGCCCGGGCCTGCGGGGCGGTGGACATCACCGTGAACTCGATGCACCACCAGGCGATGGCACGGGTCGCGGACGGACTGCTCGCCGTCGCCCATGCGCCCGACGCCGTCGTCGAGGGAGTGGAGTGGACCGGCGACGACTGGTGGATGCTCGGCGTGCAGTGGCACCCCGAGGAGCTGGTCGACACCGCCGAGCCGTGGGACCGCGCGCTGTTCGCCGCGTTCGCGGCGGCAGCGCGCGCATACGACCTCAGTGCAGTCGGCGCCAGCGCGCTTCGCTCGTGACCTGCCGCATCAGCCGCTCCGGGGAATAGCGGTTGGGAAAAAGCAGCGCGTCGCTGACGTCGTTCAACGCGGCCCGTAGAAGCCCGAAGCGCTCGGCTGCCGTCGCGTAGAGCGTCGCCAGCCCATGATTCGCCGCCAGCCGGTGATCGGCAGCGAGCTGGAATCCACGCCGGCCCATCTCCTCGTAATACTCGAGGTCCGGTCCCCCACGGCGCCAGCGCCGGTGCTCGATGTAATCCGGGTAGAACCCACTCAGCCAGAGCGCGTAGTTCCCCAGATGGGTGCGGACGAGGAAGCTGCGCCGCGCATCCGGATCGTCGAGGTCGGCGGCGATGTCGGCCAGCGTCGTGTACACCTGGTCGTCGGATTCTCCCGCGCGGTTCGCGCGATCGCGCAGACCGAAGTGGAGCATCAGCGCCGCGAGATAGTCGGCCAGCAGCCGGTCGGTCTCACCCAGCCGGGTGAGCGCGTGACGGACCATGACGTAGGCGAACAGCGGAAGCGACGCACAGCCTCCCTGGCGCGACTGCAACAGCGCGAGAGGCAGGCGCGGATCGTCGAGCACCGAGTCGATGCCGTGATCGGCCAGCTCTCGCTCCACCACCGACAACTCGGTTCCCGAGTCGCGCGCGATCAACCTCGCCACCAGCTGCGCGTCGTCGCGCGTGAGATGATGCCGCGTATCCGCGAGAATCATGTCGCTGTCCTCCCTGGTCGTGATACCCCGCCGGCGGTCGAGCGTGTCGTCCGGCAGCTTCACGGGAAAGACGATCGGGCACGACAAGAAGAACAAAGTTGGCACTCGGTGACCGACTGTGCTGGCGCGAATGCCGTGACCATTTTCGCCGTGCTCCGTCGGAAAATGAGCGGGATTCCCCACGCGCGACGACTGGCGAACGCGACCTGGGCGCCCGGGTATCATGAGTGATGAGGGTGGCGAGCGTCCGGTCGCAGTCCATACCTTACGATCGCCCCTGCGCTTCCCGCGTTCCACAGGATCCCGTGCTGTATTTCTGCATCCCCGCGTACAACGAGGCCCCGACGATCGGGCTGCTGCTCTGGCGCCTGCGCACGGTGTTCCAGGAACAGCCGCGCGAGTACGAGGTGCTCGTCTACGA
>JBIOHU010000252.1:0-2004 GCA_044449225.1 Gemmatimonadales bacterium
ACCGCCACGAGCGCGGCCTCGTCCTCGACTACAGCGTCGCCGACAACCTCATCCTCGGCCAGCAGCATCACTACGTCCGCCACGCCATGCTCGACGCGCCGCGCGTGCTCCAGCATGCGCGCGATCTCGTCGCGACCTACGACATCCGGCCGGCCGATCCGTCGCTGCCGGCGCGCTCGCTGTCGGGGGGCAACCAGCAGAAGATCGTCGTCGCCCGCGAGTTGTCCCGCGACTGCCGCGTTCTCCGCGCCGCGCAGCCGACGCGCGGCGTCGACGTCGGCGCGATCGAGTTCATTCACGCGCGACTGCGTCAAGCGCGCGACGCGGGAAAGGCGGTCGTGCTCGTGTCGGCGGACCTGTCGGAGGTGCTCGCCCTCGCCGACCGCGTCGCCGTGATGTACGGCGGACGATTCGTCGCCCTGCTCCCGCGCGCCGAGGCGACGCCGGAGCGACTGGGGCCGTACATGACCGGCGCGGAGCGTGCCGCGTGAGCATCAGAGTGTCCGAGGCGTT
Source organism: Gemmatimonadales bacterium (assembly GCA_044449225.1). Lineage (GTDB taxonomy): Bacteria > Gemmatimonadota > Gemmatimonadetes > Gemmatimonadales > Gemmatimonadaceae > AG11. The sequence continues at coordinate 514 of JBIOHU010000252.1, forward strand.
CGAGGAAGGGATCCTCCCGCCGCTCGTCGCGCTGCTGCTGGCGGCCGTCGTAGGGGACGCGCTCATCCTGAGCTTCGGCCAGTCGCCCGGCGCCGTCTACAAGCTCCTCATCGACGGCACCTGGGGGAACGCGTACGGGTTCGGGCAGGTGCTGTACAAGGCGACGACGCTCACTTTCACCGGGCTCGCCGTCGGTCTCGGTCTGCGCGCCGGCCTGTTCAACATCGGCGCGGAGAGCCAGCTCGCTGCCGGCGGCTTCTGTGCGGCGCTCGTCGGATTGCTGCTGCCACCGGGCATCCCCGCCCTGCTCTGCCTTCCGCTGTATCTCGCCGCCGCCGCGTTCGGCGGCGGCGTGGTGGGCGGGGCGGCCGGCGTGCTCAAGTCGCGGTTCGGCGCGCACGAGGTGATCACGACGATCATGCTCAACTTCGTCGTCCTCGCCCTGCTGAACTACTTCACGATCGCGAAGCTCCACGTCCCCGACACGCTGCACACCGCGGAGATCCGGAGTGGCGCGCTGCCGAGGGTCGATTCGTTTCTCCCGGCGTTCCACGGCTCTGCAGCCAACGTGACGATCTTGCTCGCCATCCTGAGCGCGGTCGTGATGGGCTGGTATCTGTTCCGCACGCGTCGCGGCTTCGAGCTGCGCGCGGTCGGACTGCAGCCGGCCGCGGCGCAGTACGCCGGAGTGAACGTCGCCGCCGTGACCTGGCGCGCCCTCGCCCTTTCCGGCGCGATCGCCGGCATCGGCGGCGTGAACTACGTCCTCGGCTACAAGCACTACTACGAGGAGGGGTTCGCCACCGGCGCCGGTTTCCTCGGCATCGCCGTGGCGATCGTCGGCCGCAGCCATCCGCTGGGGATCGTGCTCGCGGCGTTGCTGTTCGCCACGCTCTCGCAGGGGGGATTGGCGGTGAACGCCCTCGTGCCGAAGCAGATGGTCGACGTGCTTCAGGCGGTGGTGATCATCGCCGTGAGCGTGTCCGTTCCGGAAGTGCGGAGCCTGCTGCGCAGCGCGCGCCGGAGCGTTGCCGGATGATCGCCCTCGCCTTCCTCGCGCAGACGCTGCGCATCGCCATTCCGTACCTGCTCGCGGCCGCCGGCGGCGTGATGAGCGAGCGAGCCGGCCTGATCGGACTGACCCTCGAAGGGTACATGCTCGGCGGCGCTTTCTGCGCCGCGCTCGGCGCCCACGCAGCGGGGTCGCCCTGGCCCGGCGTGCTGGCCGCGGTCGCCGGCGGGGCGTTCCTGGCGTGGCTCTACGCCGTGAGCTCCATTCGCTTCCGGGCGGACCAGGTCGTGGTGGGGATCGCGATCAATTTGCTGGCGATCGGGCTCACCAGGTTCTTTCTGCGGTTGATCTTCGACAGCTCGTCGAACTCGCCGCGGGTGCCGGGCTTCGACGTGACGGGAAGCGGCGCCGGTTTCGCGGCGATCGTGCAGAATCCCCTCGTCTGGATCGGCCTCCTCGTCATGCCGTTCGTCGCCTGG
>JBIOHU010000253.1:0-1976 GCA_044449225.1 Gemmatimonadales bacterium
CTAGGATGGTCGCGAAAGCCGACTCCCCCGCCGCCCCTCGCCCGCCGCCGACCCCCTGCCCGATCGTCGGGACCACGTAGAGGAAGACGAAGCAGAGCAGGAACGGCTGGATCACCGTCCGCGGGATGAACTCGCGCAACCGCTTTTTCAACACGACCAGGTCGCGCAGCAGCAGCGCACCGAACGCGATCCGCGATGACGTGAGCGACGATCGCAGCGGCGGCAGGGCCGGTGTCGTGGCCGGCTGGGCCGGCGGGGCGGTGACTGCCGTCATTCGCGAAGCTCCTTGCCGGTGAGATTGATGAACACGGTCTCGAGGTTCGGCTCGGCGACCTGGACATCCCGCACGATGAAGCCTGCGCGGTCAGCGCTGTCGATGACTCGCAGGAGCACGCGGTCGCCACCGCGCACGGCGAGCTGGACCGTGCCCTTGCGGGTGGCGGCCGACTCAACGCCGGCGACGTCCTGGCGAAGACGCAACGCAAGTGCGTCGAGATCGCCGTCAGCGGTGACTGTGACCATGGTGTCCGCGCCGATCGTCTCCTTGAGACCGGCCGGGGTGTCCAGAGCCAGGATCCTGCCGTGGTCCATGATCCCGATACGGTCGCACAGGCTGTCGGCCTCCTCCATGTTGTGGGTGGTGAGCAGCACGGTCTGTCCGCCCGTGTGCAGCTCGCCGAGGATCTCCCAGAGCGCGATCCGGCTCTGCGGGTCGAGACCGGCCGTCGGCTCGTCGAGGAAGAGCACCGCCGGGTTGTGCATGATCGCGCGCGCCACCATCAGCCGCTGAGCGAGTCCGCCGGAGAGCGCCATGATGGATGCCTTGGCTCGCTCGGTGAGCCGGAACTTCACGAGCATCTCGTCGGCTGCGTCCCGCGAGGCGCGCGTTCCCATGCCGAAGAACTTGCCGTGGAAGTAGAGGTTCTCCCAGACCGTGAGCGCACGGTCGAGCGTGTTGGTCTGCGGCACCACGCCGATCAGCTGCTTGGCGATCGCCGGATGTGCAACCACGTCGACGCCGCCCACGAAGGCCTGGCCGTGGGTCGGAATGGTGCGCGTGGTGAGCATGCTCGCCGTCGTCGTCTTGCCGGCGCCGTTGGGGCCGAGCAGACCGAAGATCTCACCCTGGTGGACCGTGAGGTTGAGGGTGTCGACTGCCCTGACCGTCCCCGAGTAGACCTTGGTCAGGTCGACGGTGCGGATCACAGCATCGTTCGGCGTGTTCATTCGCTGGAACGATATATCGCGAGCCGTCGCGGCGTCAACCAGTCAGGCGTCGCGACGAGCGAGGCCTACACTCGACGCATGTCCGGCGTCGTCCTGTTGCTTGTTCTCGGCGCCGGCGTCGGTGCACTGATCCTGTGGGGAATCAGACTGCCACCGACGCGACCGCGCCCGGACAGCCGCTACCGCGGTCGGACGTACATGTCGGTCCATCGCAAGCTCAAGAGCCGGTAACCCCCCGACTGACGCAGCCGTCGCTACAACGGAAGGCGAAAGGGGACCGACGTCACCACCACCCCCGGTCGGCAGCGGCGCGATCGCCATGGCGATGGGAGCGTCGAACGCAAGCCCCGCCGCATCCGGCCTCCTTGTCAGGACGTTGGTATCCGCGGGCCGATTGTGAGAGGTCGCGAGTCACGCCTCGCGACCTCTCGGTTCACTCAGTCGCTTGGTATGCCGTTTGAAGGTGGTGTTGACGCGGCACCCGTGAAGGCCGTGATCGCGCCCGTGGGCGTGTCATCGGTGATCTCGACGCCGCCGAGCGTCGTGAGCGTGCCGTCGGCCCCGACGGTCACCATCTGCACGCCGGTGAACCCGTTGTGATCGCCGGACGAATACGCATATGGCGTGAGTCCCGGCCCGTCAGTCCAGTGGCTGCTCTGCACAGCCGCGACGATGCTCGCCCTGGTCGGGTTCTGCCCCGCGGCACGCAGCGCCTGCACGAACGTGTACGCCTCGGCCATGCCGTACTC
>JBIOHU010000254.1:0-1923 GCA_044449225.1 Gemmatimonadales bacterium
CGATCAACACGATGCCGGAACCGACGCTGCGCGCCTTCGCCGACCATGGTCAGGTGGGCGAGCCCATCGCGACCGACGGCGGCGATGCCGAGGCCACCCTGGCGCAGTTCGAATCCGCGGGCATCGACGTCGACGCGCTGGCCGCGACGCTCCAGTCAGACGGCGCTCGGAACTTCGTCAGGGCGTGGGAGAACCTCTTGAAGCGCATCGACGACCAGGTCGCGGCGGTGGCAGCTTGAGCGGCCTATCCGCGCGCCGGTGCTGGTAAGCGCGTTACCGCGCGATGCGCTGAGAGATCCGACAAGCACGAGACTCCGGGAGAGCGATTCACATGCCGACAGACAAGCCGATGCAGCTGGGAATGGTCGGACTGGGACGAATGGGGGCCGGTATCGTCCGCCGCCTCACGCGCGACGGACACCGCTGCGTCGGCTACGACGTCAACGCCGAGGCGGTGCAGGCGATCGAGAGCGACGGCATCGTCGGAGCGAGAACGCTGGAGGAGTTCGCGGCGAAACTGGAGACGCCCCGGGCGGCCTGGGTGATGGTGCCGGCGGGCGAGATCACGTCGAAGACGATCCGATCGGTCGCCGAGGTATTCGAACCGGGGGACGTGATCATCGACGGCGGCAACACGCACTACCACGACGACATCCGCGTCGCCGCCGAATTGCGGGAGAAGGGCATCCACCACGTCGACGTGGGCACCAGCGGCGGCGTGTACGGCCTCGAGCGCGGCTTCTGCCTGATGATCGGCGGCGAGCAGGACGTCGTGGAGCGGCTGTACCCATTGTTCGGGTCGATCGCCCCCGGGGTCGACGCGGCGGAACGCACGCCCGGTCGCTCCCGGACGCCCAGCCCATCCGAGTCGGGCTTCCTGCACTGCGGTCCCAACGGCGCAGGCCACTTCGTCAAGATGGTCCACAACGGGATCGAGTACGGGATCATGGCCGCGTATGCCGAGGGACTCAACATCCTTCACAGCGCGAACGTCGGCAAGGCGGTGCTCGACGGCGACGCGGAGACCGCTCCGATGGCGCATCCCGAGTACTACCAGTACGACATCAACACCGCCGAGGTGACCGAGGTTTGGCGACGAGGGAGCGTCGTCAGCTCCTGGCTGCTCGATCTGACGGCGCAGGCGCTGCTCGAATCGCCGACGCTCGAGGACTTCTCGGGACGCGTGTCGGACTCCGGCGAGGGGCGCTGGACATCGATCGCGGCGATCGACGAGGGAGTACCCACGCCGGTCCTGACCGCCGCGCTCTACTCGCGGTTCGGCTCCCGAGGGCTCGACAACTTCGCCGACCGCGCCCTCGCGGCGATGCGGAAGCAGTTTGGAGGACACGCCGAGAAGGCGTCCGCCTAGAGGGCCGCCGACGGCCGGGGTCTGCGCGCGATGAACGCAGTCGGTGACTTCGAGCGCGAGAAGCGCCTCGTCGCCGTGGCCGCCGCCGACATCGTCCAGAGCGGGATGATCGTCGGTCTGGGCACCGGATCGACGGTGGGGTATCTGCTGCCGGCCCTGGCCGCGCGGCGGCTCGACCTCCGCTACGTGACGAGCTCACCCGCCACCGAGCGCGCCGCCCGCGAGTTGGGAATGAAGGTGGAATCGTTCACCGGGCCTGACGCTCCGGTGCGCGTCGACCTGACGATCGACGGCGCCGACCAAGTCGCGCCGTCGGGCTGGCTGGTCAAGGGCGGAGGCGCCGCCCATACCCGCGAGAAGGCTATCGCGACCGCGGCCGAACGGTTCGTCGTGATCGTGTCGTCCAACAAACTGGTCGCGCGCCCGGCGCCGCCGATCCCCGTCGAGCTGCTCGAGTACGGCCTCGCGGCCACGCTGGCACGACTGGGGCACGTGCGGCTGCGCGACGTCCCGCGCAGCCCGGACGGCGGCGTGATCGCCGATTACCTCGGCGA
>JBIOHU010000255.1:0-1911 GCA_044449225.1 Gemmatimonadales bacterium
GGTGGTGGGGGTGCTTGGCGTAGGTGCGTAGGTGCGTAGGTGCGGGGGGTGCGCCGGGCGGGTGATCCGGACAGATTACTGTTATGCCATTTCTGCCTCTTCGCGCCCTGCCGACGACGGGTAACGCGAACCTCGCCGAAGCGTGGCTCGAGCGGATCGCCGATCGGCTGGAGCGCGGCGGCGCCGACGTCGCCGGAGACCGCGCCCTGCTCTGCCGCGAGACGCTCGTCGAGCTGACCTTTCCGGAGTACGCGGCGAACTACGAGACGGCGCTCGCTGACCAATCGCTCCCCGTCGGCACCCGGCTCGCCCTGTCGGCGCTCGATCCGCGCAACGTGACGCTCGAGCCCGAGTACTACGGCGAGTGCGACGACACGAAGTTCCAGCCGGTGAAGCCGCTCCTCTGGCTCTGGTACTCGTTCGACCGGACGGCGCTCGGCGGCCAGAACGTCGAGCTGGGCGTGAAACTGCGCCGGCTGCTGGCGAAGAAGATCTTCCGCCGCTGCGGCGAGAACTTCAAGGCGTTCCAGCACGTCGAATTCTCCTTCGGCCACAACATCGAGGTCGGCGACGACGTCGTCATTCACCGTCACGTGCTGCTCGACGACCGTGGCGGGATCCGGATGGGCGACAAGGTATCGGTGAGCGATTACGCGAACATCTACAGCCACACCCACAGCATCGTCGACCAGCGCGAGGTCACCAACGCGCTGACGGTGCTCGAGGACGGCGTCCGGGTGACCTATCACGCGACGGTGCTGGCGGGAGTGCACGTCGGCGAGCAGGGGATGGTCGGGGCGAGCGCGGTGGCGACGAAGGATGTCCGCCCCTACCACGTCTACGTCGGCATCCCGGCGAAGAGCGTGCGGGTGAAGCCGAACGCGCCGGATCCGGCGACGATTCTTCGGACGTCGAACGCCCGCTGACGGCGTCAGAACACTCGCAGGACGTCCTCCACCGGTCCGGCATCGCCCTTCTGGAGTAGCTGCAGGATCTCGCGCAACGCCACGCGTTCGCGGGGCCACACGTAGCGCTCCAGCGCGCGCTCGGGCGTGAGCCACTCGGAGCGCGAATGCTCGGCGCTCAGCGTGATCACGGCGGCCGGCTGAACGAAGGCGGCGAATACGACCGCCATCTCGACCGTGTGGGTCTTGTGGAGATAAAACGGCTGTACGCTGAGGTTGTACAGCCGCTCCACCGTCAACCCGGTCTCCTCGCGCACCTCCCGCTCGGCCGCCTGCTCGGGCTCCTCGCCCGATTCGATGTGGCCGTGCACCGTCTCCCACGCCGACGGGCACCGGGTGTTCTTCGCGCGCTGAAGCGTCAGCACGCGCCACCCGTCGGTGCGCGCGGCGATGAGATAGACGTCTACCGTACCGATGTTGATCGTGGCCATGGCCGTTTCCGCGGTCGAGTGACTCCTCATCCACGGACGGCGCGCTCATCGCGAGCGCCAGCGCAGGAGCGCGAGGATGGTCGCGAGGAGGAACCGCCCGTGCGCGCTCTGCGACAGGACGAGGTCCGCGTCGTGCGCGAGCGTGCGAACATGGTCGCCCGCGGACGCGTCCGGCGCCAGTGCGACGACGAGTGGACCCCCACGACCCTCCCGCGCCGGCGCCGGACCGTCGAATACCACCGCGTCAAGCGCGCCGACCGGCGGGGGACCGCCGCCGAGCGAGCAGATGTCCACCTCGCCGCCCAGTGCCGCCGCGGCCTCGGTGAGCTCCCGGAGCAGGCGCGGCTCGGCATCGGCTCCAAACGGATCCCGACAGCCGATGCGCCGACGAGGCAGGACCGCCGCAGGCGCCGGCTCCGTGACGACACGCACCGGCTGAGCGGCGACCCGTCGCAGCTCGTCCATCGTCGTCTCCCCTCGGCGAACCACAACCAGCCCCGCCTCCCACACCGACA
>JBIOHU010000256.1:0-1905 GCA_044449225.1 Gemmatimonadales bacterium
CATCGCCGACTGGGTGAGCGCCGGAAAGTCCTGGATGTTGTCCCCCACCCACATCAGCACGCGCAGCGGCGGCAGCGTCGACGGCGCCGTGCCGTTCTGCACCGCGGTGAACCGCGGGTCCTTGCTCCCGCTGGCGCGATCGGTCCGGCAGAGCACCTCGTCCGCCGGAATGCCCACGCGGAGGATGTTCGTGCGCGTCGCGTCGCAGTAGGCGGCGTCGCGATTGGTGACGACGACCACCCGTCCCCCCAGCGCGTGAACCTTCGACGTGAACTCCACCCCGCCCGGCAATGCCGCCGCTGCGCGTGCTGATGTGGGTGGGGGACAACATCCAGGACTTTCCGGCGCTCACCCAAGCGGCGATGCGGTCGGCGCCGGCGAGCGCGTTCGACGAGTTCGGCGAGCGGTTCGTCGTGCTGCCGAATCCGATGTACGGCTCCTGGGAAGGGAATCCGCTGCCCTGAGCGAAGCGCTCAGCCGTCGCTGAGCAGGGCGTCGAACCAGCGCTCGACGTGTAGCACGAAGGGAAGCGCGGCTCCGGCGGGATGCCACTCGAGCGTCGTCGTCACCAGCTCGGGGCGTTCGTCGGCCGAACGCCAGCGCTCGATGAGCCGAGCGTCGAGATCGACGATCCAGTATTCGGGGACGTGGCGTTGGTACAACGGGCGCTTGCGCACCCGATCGTAACGGCTGCTGCTGGGCGAGAGGACCTCGACGGCGAGAAGCAGCGTGTGGGCGGGCTGGCGCTCCTGTGACAGCCGGCGAGCCTCGGCGAACGGGAGGACGAAAATGTCAGGCTGGATGATGGACTCCGGCTCGAGCTCGACGTCGAACGGCGAGGTCAGCGCGCGCCCGACGGGCTCATTCACGAGATATCCGAGCAGCGCGAAAAGGAGCAGGGCCACTGCTTCCTGATGCGCGAACCCCGGCGACGGCGTCACCAGCAACTCGCCATCCACAAGCTCGTAGCGCGGCGTGGCGAGCGGACTCTCGTCGATGAGCGCACGCACCTCGCGCGCGGTCCAGAACTGCTCCACGGCTGGCATACCCATAATCTGCTCGGCGCTCGGCAATCTCCGCAACTCGGCATCGACGCAGCATACGATGGAGTCGGAATTGGCCGTCATCGATCGACGGCGGCTCGCATCGATACAACGGGAATCGCTCCACAGCCGTAGCTTGTGATGAATCGGCGCGGCGGCCTCGGAAGAGCCTCGCCACGCGTCAGACGTCGATCCGACCCACCTCCGGAGACTGGTATGCCGCTCACGCCGACTCGATTGCTCGCCCGCTGCTCGCTCGCCGCCCTGATCGCCGTGCCGCTAGGAGCTCAGACGCCGGCGCCGCGCGCCGATTCGGTTCCCGATCCGATCGCGCAGATGGTCGGACGGCTCGACCTCGAGCACTACAAGGCGACGGTCAAGGGGCTGACGCAGTTCGGGGATCGCCGGCAGGGGACGGCGCGCAACCGCGCCGCGGTGGACTGGATCGAGGCGCAGTTGAAGAGCTACGGCTGCACGAACACGGCCCGCATCACGTACGACTTCAGGATGCCCCCGCCACGCCCACGGCCTGCCGCCGGTGCGACCGGAGCGCGGCGAGTCCGGCCGGCGTATCCCGCCGAGGGCGGCTCGCACGTGCGCGGCACGCGGGCTCGTACCGGGGTGAACAACGATTCACTCGCCCAGCCCGACGCGAAGATCCGCGCGCTCGACACCGAGCAGACGACCGATGGCGAGCGGCAGGAGGTGTACTGCACGAAGGTCGGCGAGAGCCACCCCGACGAGATGTACATCGTCGGCGGTCACATGGACGGCATCGGCTGGGGCCAGGCGGCGAACGACGACGGCTCCGGCTCGGCGGTGGTGATGGAGCTGGCGCGGGTCTTCAGCTCGCCCGACGTGA
>JBIOHU010000257.1:0-1817 GCA_044449225.1 Gemmatimonadales bacterium
ATCGCGCTCGTCTCCGGGCTCTCCCGCGCCGCGCGAGCAGGCGTGATCGTCAAGGGCGTCGGCGCGATCGAGACACTCGGCGAAGCCCGCACCGTGCTGTTCGACAAGACCGGCACCCTGACCGTCGGGACACCCGAGGTCCGCGAGATCGTCACCCACGCGCAATTCGGCTCCAACGAGCTGCTACGCCTGGCGGCGTCGCTCGATCGCCTGTCCGCCCACGTCCTCGGCGAAGCACTCGTCGCCGCCGCAGCCGACGCCGGGCTGCAATTGACGATGCCGCTCGACATTCGCGAGGAGCCGGGCCAGGGGATCCAGGGAACCGTCGACGGTCACCGCGTCGCCGTCGGGAGCCGGGCGTTCATGCGCTCGATCGGCATCACGGACGCCGAGCGTGCATCCAGAACACTCGCCAGCACTCGCGGATCGGGCGAGGCGCACGTCGTCGTCGCGGTCGACGGCAGCGTGGCCGGCGTGATGGTGATGGCCGACGAGCTCCGCCCCGACGCCGACCGAATCGTCGACCGGCTCCGCGCCGAGGGGATCCGCCACGTCGCCATGATCTCCGGCGATCGCCGATCAGTCGCCGAGCGCGTCGGCCGGCAGATCGGTCTCGACCGTGTCTACGCCGAGCAGTCCCCAGAGGACAAGCTCGAGGTCGTCCGACGGATCGGCGCCGACCAAGCCTTGCGACCGGTGATCATGGTCGGCGACGGGATTAACGACGCGCCCGCGCTCGCGATCGCCGACCTCGGGATCGCGATGGGCGCCTCCGGAGCGACCGTGTCCTCCGAGACCGCCGACGCCGTCATCACCGTCGACCGCGTCGATCGCGTCGCAGATGCCGTCCATGCTGGACGGCGCGCGCTCTACATCGCCCGCCAGAGCGTGCTCACCGGCATGGGGCTCAGCATGGCCGCCATGGCCGTCGCCGCCGCTGGCTACCTGCCGCCCGTCGCCGGCGCTCTGCTCCAGGAAGTCATCGACCTCGCCGTCATCCTCAACGCGCTGCGCGCCTTGCGCGGCTGACACCGCTACACATCCGGCGACGGCTCGCGATCGGCCCAGTAGTCCTCGGCCTCGGCTTCCATCTTCGCAAGCCGCGTGTAGTAGTCGGGGAACTCGTTGAGGTGCGCCCGCGCGATCTTGCCGGTCGTCACCTCGTCGTCGTCGCTGACGTTCGTCTCCGGGTCGCGCCGGCCGTGCTCGAGCTCGACCCCGAGTCCCATCCGGAACTGCTCGACATCGAACCGCGAACGGTCCCAGTCGATCCCGATCCGCTCGCCGATCTCGCGAGCCTGGTCTGCGGAGAAGCCAGGATTCTGGTCGCTCATCGCACCAGTCTCGCCGATCGCCCACCGAGCCGCCAGACGCCGAGGGCGAGCTGCTCGCCTGGGCGTTCGCCGAGCAGGATCCAGCCGCCGCCGTCGGCGGGGAGCCCCGCTGTGTCGCAGAGGGTGAGGCGCGCCGGCGCCGCGGGCGGGGCCTCGCCGTGGAGGAGGCGAGCGACGATCTCCGGCAGCACCCGCAGCGCACCAGGAACGCCGACCAGCGGTCGGCGCCGCCCAACCTCGATCAGATCCGCGCTCGTGAGCGCGGCCCAGGTCTTTTCGGTGTCGGCATCGACCACGACTGCCAGCTCATCGGACACGCCGAACACCGGGAGCAGCTCATTCACCAGCGTCATCACGGGTTGCTGGCTGGCGCCAACGGCGTCACGCTGGGGTTCGCGGAGCTGGGGCTGGGCAGGGTCGATGCGATCTCACTTGCCCAGGCGTCGATTGCCGCCCAGTTGCGGTGATCGCCCAAGCGGCCGC
>JBIOHU010000258.1:0-1784 GCA_044449225.1 Gemmatimonadales bacterium
ATGTCGCTCGCCGGAAAACCCGCGTCGACAAACCGCTTGGCCACTGCGTTGGCTGCGACGGTCGTGCTGCCGACCGAATCCGCCGTATTGATCTCGATCAGCTCTTTGTAAACGTCGTGGGCCAGTTGGCCCCAGCGGGTGAGCATGACCGGCGGCCAGCTCTGCTGCGTCTGCGCCGATGCGCGGCGTGTAGCGCCGGATGACGTAATCGCGGCGAGCGCCGCGACGGCGGCGAGGCTGTCGAACGGAGTGAAACGCATCGATTGCTCCCTCGGGTGGGCGGAAGACGATGCGTCTACGTTGTCACGCGGCTGGGGCCGCGGCCAGAGGTCAGGCGCCGATGCGCTTGCGGATGTCGCGCGCGCCGGCCGCGACGCCCATCGCGACGCCGCCGCCGAACAGGAGCGCCGTGCCGGTGCCGACGAGCGGCAGCAGCCACGTGACCGGAGCAGCGATGAGCGCGGCGGCGACGCCGACCACGACCGGAACGAACGCGCGGTGCACGCCGTCGACGAAGCGCAGCTTGTTCTGCGTGAATTGGCGAGCCTGCCAGTACCCGAACAGGGTGACGCCCACGGTAATGAGGATGCCGAGCAGTCCGCCGACGGCACGAATGAGACCGAACACGTGAAGCCTCCACAGTGGGTGACGCGATCCAGAAATCTATACGTCGGCGGCGGCCGCTAGTTTCACAGGTCCGCCGTGCTGGTTTCGCTGCGCTGGTTTCACTGCGCCGTCGGCCATAGCTTTTAGCGTCCAGAGCCACGAGCCTCCGATGTTCACCTTGCGTGTCGTTCGCCACGATCGCCACGAGCAGACGCTCGCCGACTGCCAGAGCGAGGTGGTTCCGGCGCGCGGCGAGGTGCTGCAGCTGGACACCCTGGACGCGCAGGGTGAAACGTCCCGGCCGAGCACGCTGTGGCGCGTGGTGTCGGTGACGGTGCACGTGCCGTCGCTGGCGTCGTCCGCGCCCATCGTTGGCGGCCCGCTCGCGGTGCGCGTCGTCGAGGTCTCGGTCCTTCCGGACATCGCGCTCGTTCCGGAGTTCGCGGCCGCCGCGGCGCAAATTCTCTCCGAATCCAAGATGTGATGCGCTTCGCCGCTGCGAGATGACCGACCAGGAATCACAGATGTACCGCGTGACCCAGGAGCTGCCGGCGCATCTGCGCGACTGGCAGCTTCCGCCCGGCTGGAGCTGGGGAGCGGACGGCTTGTACGGGCAGCACCGCCACTATCAGGAAACGATCGACGCGCTCGGGCGCTCGTTGTCGCTCGTCACCGCGCCGGACGCGGCGCACTACGCGTGGCTCGAATCCGAGGCGCGGCATCTCGCGCATCGCAACCACCCCGCGATGCCGACCACTTACCACTACTGGGCGACGTTCTCCGACAGCCGGCGCGGCCCGGGATACCTGCGGCGCTGGATCGCGGGTGAGACCATCGCTGCTCGGCTGCGCCGCAGCGGGCCCGAAGACGTGCCTGGCGCGCTCCGTGTATTGCGCGAGATCGGCTCGGCGCTCAGCTACCTCCACGACTTTGGCGCGGTGCACGGGTGCGTATCCGCGGAAACGGTGTGGACGACGCCGATGGGCCGTCTCTGGCTCATCGGCTGGCAGTGGGCGCTGCCAGCGAGCGAGATCGCACCCGGCCTCGCGCCCGACTCTCACTTCATGCCGGTACCGAGGGAGTGGCAGTCCGGCGCGTGGACGCCGACGCCGCTGACGGATCAGTGGCAGCTCGCGGCACTCTGCTTCGCGAGCATGACGGGAGAGAATCCGCCGCCG
>JBIOHU010000259.1:0-1782 GCA_044449225.1 Gemmatimonadales bacterium
GGACTCCCCGCTGATCCAGAAGTTCGAAATGGGTTACAAAGCGGGGGTCAAGGCCGTGTGCCCCGACTGCCAGGTGCTCTCGCAGTACGCCGGCGTCACCCCGGAGGCGTTCCGCAACCCGGGCAAGGGCAAGGAGATCGCTCTCAGCCAGTACCAGCAGGGCGTCAACGTGATCTTCCATGCGTCCGGGTCCACCGGCCTCGGCGTCTTCGAGGCGGCACGACAGACGGGCAAGCTCGCCATCGGTGTCGACGCCGACCAGTACAACGAGGCGCCCGGCTACGTGCTCACGTCGATGGTGAAGGGTGTGGACAACGCCGTGTACGACGCGATCCGCCGGGTGAAGGAAGGGCGGTTCAAGGGTGGGATCTACGAATACGGCCTCGCCGAAGGGGGAGTCGGCTACGTGTACGACGCGAACAACGCGAAGCTGATCCCCGATTCGGTGCGCGCGCGGCTCGAGGCGCTGAAGCGGCAGATCATCGAGGGCCGGATCGTCGTGCCGAGCACGCGATGAGCGACCCCACGGCCGCCGCGCGCGCGATCAGTCTCCGCGGCATCGAGAAGTCCTTTGGCCCCGTGCGGGCCAACCGCGGCGCCGATCTCGACGTCGCCGTCGGCGAGATCCACGCCCTCGTCGGGGAGAACGGCGCCGGCAAGTCGACGCTGATGCGCGTGCTGAGCGGACTCTATCCCTCCGACGCCGGCACCATGGAGGTGCTCGGCCGGGACGTCACCGGCTGGAGCACCGCCGACGCCATCGCGGCGGGGGTCGGAATGGTGCACCAGCATTTCATGCTCGTCCCGACCCTCACCGTGGCCGAGAACGTCGTGCTCGGCTCGGAGATCACCCGCGGACCGATGCTCGATCGCGCAGCGGCCGAACGGGCGGTACGCAAGCTGAGCGCGCGCACCGGACTGGCGGTGCCACCCGAGCGGCTCGTCGCCGATCTGTCGGTCGGCGAGGCGCAGCGCGTCGAGATCCTCAAGACGCTCTACCGCGGCGCGAAGATCCTCATCCTCGACGAGCCGACCGCGGTCCTTTCCCCGCCCGAAGTGCGCGAGCTTTGGCAGGTGCTGCGCTCGCTGCGCGCCGCCGGCGGCACCGTCGTGCTGATCACCCACAAGCTCGACGAGGTGATCGACGTGAGCGATACGATCACCGTGATGCGCCAGGGGAAGACGGTGGCTCGAATGGCGACGGCGGGGGCGACGCCGCAGGCCATCGCCCGGGCGATGGTCGGCCGCGACGTCGCTCTCGCGCTCGACGTCGAATACGCCGGCACGCCGGCGCGCGAGTCCGGCGCCGGACCGGCGCTTCTCGAGGTGCGCGGCCTCACCGTCGCCGGCACGCGACGCGCCGTCGTCGTGGACGACGTGAGCTTCACCGTCGCGGCAGGCGAGATCCTCGGCATCGCCGGTGTGGAGGGAAATGGGCAGACGGAGCTGGTCGAGGCACTCGCCGGCTTGCGCGGCGCTCGGGGGGCGATCGTCCTCGCCGGACGCGACATCACGGCCCGGTCGGTTCGCGAGCGCGGCGACGACGGGCTGTCGCACATTCCCGAAGACCGCCACGAGCGCGGCCTCGTCCTCGACTACAGCGTCGCCGACAACCTCATCCTCGGCCAGCAGCATCACTACGTCCGTCACGCCATGATCGACGCGCCGCGCGTGCTCCAGCATGCGCGCGATCTCGTCGCGACGTACGACATCCGGCCGGCCGATCCGTCGCTGCCGGCGCGCTCGCTGTCGGGGGGCAACCAGCAGAAGATCGTCGTCGCC
>JBIOHU010000260.1:0-1742 GCA_044449225.1 Gemmatimonadales bacterium
GACCAGGATCTGTCGAATGGCGCTCAGGGGAAAGAGCGCCCGCTCGCTGTTCTGGTTGATCGATCGGAGCTCGGCGTCGAGGATCGCGAGATCGAAGGTGATCTCTGAGGTCTCGGCGAGAACGACCTCACCGTCGATGAAATTGATGACGACAACGGGCACCCGAAAAGTGTCACATTTCGGTCACAAGTCCCACCGAGGCCGGCCGTAGCATCGACGCGGAGGTGACTTGCTGATCAGACGCGCACTCATGATGCTCGCCGGCGCGTCGCTGTTTCTCGTGCTCTGCTGGCAGTGGGACGTGCCAGCAGCCGCAGCCGAGACGTCACCACACAACCGCGCGTCGGCGTCTCGCGAGGACTCGCACCGGCCCCGTGACCGGGACGATCATTGCCATCACCGGCAGTCTGACGAGCACCACGACGATGACCGTTGCCGCGAGCGGTCGCCGACGCCGACGCCGACCGCAACGCCGACGCCGACCGCAACGCCGGCGCCGGCAGCGAGCCCAGCATCCGTGCCGGCACCCACGTCGAGGGTCACCATCGCCCTCCCGCGCTCGACCGTGCCGGCGTCCTCGCCGTCACCTGAATCGTCCCCACCGACCACGTCGATGCCTCCACAAGCACCGCGGCCGCCCGTGCCGGCGCCACCTGCACTGACGGTTCCTTCGGTTGGTCCGGTCAGCACAGGCGGCCAGGTCCGAGGCGCCGTCTCCGTCATCGCTGTTTCGACGGTGCTCGTGGCAGTGACCATTGCCCTCGTCTCGCTCGTGCTGATTCGACGGTCCAGCTGAGCGCAGTCGAATGCGAGGGGTGCGGTGGTTCAGGGGCATCTGGGCGGATGCATCCTTCTCGCTGAAGTTCGCTGCGGTGATCCTGGTCGCCGGCGCGGCCATCGCGGTGGTGCCACTCATGCTCGCCGAGGCGAGTGCGCGTGCCCAGGCTGAGAGCGGCGCCGCCGACAGGGTGTCGATCGCCGCGAGTCTCATCGACGGCCAGCGCGCGTCCCTGGCTGTTTTCATCGCAGGTGTCGGGCGGCAGCTCGTGGCCAATCACGACATTGACTCCGCGTCCGCCGTGCAGGCGACGCTTGCTGAGGACGGTTCGGTCATCGGCACGGGTGACGTGCTCGGTGTGGTCCGGACCGATGGCGCAGTCACTGCCGTGCAGGGAGCGACTCCGACCACAGGTGCGCTGACCGACGCCATCGCGAGCGCGGCAACCGCCGGCATCAACACTGTGGCGACCTCCGATGGTCGCGCATGGCTCGTTGCCACGTCGCAGATCCCCGGAACGACCGCGTTCGCGTTCGTGGCCCGACCGCTGGGAGCGGAGCTCATCAGCGCCCTTGCGCACAACATCGGGACCACCGCGGATCCGGTCGGCATCCTCCTCATCCGAGGTGACCAGACGCGTACGTCGGCAAGCAGCGTCGGAACCTTGCGAGCAGTCTTGACCCCCTCCATAGCGACCCCCAGTCCGGCGATCGTGTGGCTCGGCGCTCATCAGTTTGCGGTCGCCTCGACGTCGGTCGGCGCCGGCTTCACGCTGGCGGTGGCGACGCCGTTCTCCGGTCCGCCGGTGGGATGGCCGTCGATCCTCCTGCTGCTCGCCGTGATCCTCGTCGCGATGCTGTTCATCGTGGTTGTCGTGCAGATCGATCTCCGCTTGCCATTGCAGCGGCTGGACAGCGCCGTGGCCGCACTGGGGAGTGGCGATTTCGACCGCCCCGTCCACACC
>JBIOHU010000261.1:0-1644 GCA_044449225.1 Gemmatimonadales bacterium
GGGTCTCGCCGGCCTGCCATCGCGTCCACAGCGCCGTCAGTTGCCCCTGGGTAAACCAGCGTCGTCGCTTCGCCATCCCTCCCTCCGATGAGTAACATCCGTGAACGGTGTTGCACTCACCGGTTGATACCACCCACTCGCAGCCTTCGGCCGCTCCTGCGGGATGACAACGATCGAGCTCGCCGGCGCCGGGTCAGGGTTTCGCCGGCGTCGCGGTGGGTGGCGACGTCGTGCTCCCCGGTGCGCCGAACTCCACCGATGGCGCCTCGCGGTTCGCCGGATTGGTCACCTGGAAATACTTCCGGTCCTTCGCGCCCGTCAGCTTCGCCGTCAGCACGGCGGGAAACTGCCGGATGTACGCGTTGTACTGCTGCACCGCCGTGTTGTAGTCCTGCCGCGACACGGCCACTCGATTCTCCGTCCCCGCCAGCTCGTCCTGCAGGTTCAGGAACGCCTTGTCGCTCTTCAACTGCGGATACGCCTCGGAGACCGCGAGCAGCCGGCCGAGCGCGCCGTTGAACGTCGCGTTCGCGTCAGCCATCTGCTGCGGATCCTTGCTCTGCACCGCGCCGAGCAGTCCCGACCGCGCGCGCGCGACCTCGGTGAACACCGCCAGCTCCTGATTGGCGAATCCCTTCACCGTCGCCACGAGGTTCGGCACGAGGTCGGCTCGCCGCTGGAGCTGCACCTCGATCTGTCCCTGGGCGGCGCTCGCCTGCTCGTCGAGCGTCTGGATCGTGTTGTAGCCGCAGCCCGACAGGGCGAGCGGGAGGACGAAGGCGAGCCATCGACGTTTCATGGAGTCGTTCCTTGGTGGGCGTGTAGGAATCCTACGAGGAAAGAGGGGGTCCGTGTTTCGTCGTTCTGCTCAGGTGGTCGCGCCGTAGGCGTCTAGGTAGTGCTGGAGCGACCGGATGCCGCCGATGTAGGCCGCCAGCACCCCGCCCGCGGCGGCGCCATCCAGCTTTGTCTCGCCGCGGACGTGCCGCACCACCCGCTCGAATGGCGACGCGTCGAACCCGGCCAGCGTCCCCACCCGCTGCGCCAGCTCGATGTTGTCGCTTCCCGGCCGCTCCCCGCCCAGCCGGAGCACCGCACGGAAGAGCACCATCATCGTGCTCAGGCTCCTCGCGAGCAGCTCGATCTGGCGCTTGCCATCGGCACCCGCGAGCATCGCGCCCTGCCGAAGCTGCAGCAGCTTCCCCATCACCTGGTGCTCGAGCTGCAGTCGCAGATCCTGGCGCGAGACGGTGATCCCCTCGAATGGCGGCGTGCCGTGCAGCACGCGGTGCCGCTCGAGGATGTCGGAGTACTCCATCGGGAACACGTCCGACGAGTGCCGCCACTCGTTCACCGTCATCGTCATCGGCGGCGGGTTGCCGGCGTCGTTCCAGGCTCGCGCCACCGACGACGCCGATCCCGACGCCAGCGCGGCCGGATCGAGGTCGTTGAGCAGCACCAGCACGTTGTAGTCCGACCGCTTCGGGATGTGCTCGCCTGCCGCGGCCGAGCCGTACAGCACGACTGCGTTGAGCTGAGTGCCGTACGCCGCGCGAAGCTGCGTCACGAGATCGTCGAGTGTCATCGTCGCCATGGTCACGCTACCAGGAAGAGCCGCCGCCGCCGCCACTGAACCCACCACCC
>JBIOHU010000262.1:0-1615 GCA_044449225.1 Gemmatimonadales bacterium
AACAACAACGAGACGGTGAAGTACGTCGTGATCGCCGCAACATCCCAGGGCAGCGAACTCTTGAAGTTTGGCCACATACCGGTCGTGGCCGGGTACGGCACGAGCCAGTAGAAGAACCACGGCCGTCCCAGATGCAGCAGGGGAAAGATCGCCGCGTTCACGAGGGCGAAGATCGTCATCGCCTCGGCGACCCGGTTGATCGATCCGCGCCACCGCTGGTTCAGCAGGAGGAGGAAAGCGGAGATGAACGTGCCGGCGTGGCCGATGCCGATCCACCAGACGAAGTTCGTGATCGCGAACGCCCATGCGACGGGAATGTTGTTCCCCCACGTGCCGATCCCTCGCGCCACCGTGTACGTCACCGTCGCCAGCAGCAGCAGCGTCGCCAGCGCCGAGATCGAGAACAGCACCCACCACGCCCGCGAGGAGCGCCACAGTGGCGACAGCAAGTGGTCGGTCAGCGCGGCGTCGGAAGGCCGCCCGCGCATGATCGGCCAGCGCTCCCCCGCCGTCGGACCGGTGCCGGAGAGGGGCCGTGCCGCCGTGCTCACGTCCGCGGCTCCAGCGCCGGATTGGGATTGCGGATCTTCGCCAGATAGCGCACCCGTGGCTCGGTGCCGAGCTCCGCGAGCACGCCGTACGCGCGCGGCTCCTCGCGCCGCCGCACGACGTCGCTGTCGGCCTCGGTCAGCGAACCGAACACGATCGCGTCGGTCGGGCACGCCTGCTGGCATGCCGTCCGCACCGACGAGCCGCGCAACGGCTCGCCCGTCACCCCCGCCGTGATCTCCGCCTCGCGAATCCGCTGCACGCAGAAGGTGCACTTCTCCATCACGCCGCGCTCGCGCACCGTCACGTCGGGGTTCTTCACCATCCGCTCCGTCTCGGCCAGGTGCGCGTTGTAGTCGAACCAGTTGAACCGGCGCACCTTGTACGGACAGTTGTTGGAGCAGAATCGCGTCCCGACGCAGCGGTTGTAGATCATCTCGTTCAGCCCGTCGGGGCTGTGGTCCGTGGCGCCCACCGGACACACATACTCGCACGGCGCGTGCTCGCAGTGCTGGCAGAGCATCGGCTGGGTGACGAACTGCGGATCGTCCTCGCTCCCTTCCCGATAACGGTCGATTCTCAGCCAGTGCATCTCGCGCGACTTCGCCACCTCCTCCTTTCCGACGACGGGGATGTTGTTCTCCGCCTGACAGGCGACGACGCATCCGCTGCACCCGATGCAGGTGCCGAGATCGATCGTCATCGCCCACTGCTTCGTGTCCGGGGGCGGCGGTGCCGGCTCGTAAAGCGCGAGAGCCTTCCGCGTGCGCGTTCCCACGCGCTCCGGCGCCGAGAGGTACTTCGCGAGCGTCGCCGCCCGCGCCTGATCGCGTCACTCCATCGTCCAGTGCGACTGCGTCACCGCGAACTCATGCCGGCCGCCCTCCGCCGCCCGCTCGACCGTTACGCCGCTCTCGAAGGCGCCCGCGCCCAGCGTCCACAGCTCGTAGCCGTTCGCCCCGATGCCGGCCGCGAGCCGCTCCGCGCTGGACTCGGGTCGTCCGTACCCGACATGGAGCGCCACCGCGTCGTCCGCATGGCCGGCGACGAGCAGCGCCGCGACGCG
>JBIOHU010000263.1:0-1611 GCA_044449225.1 Gemmatimonadales bacterium
GAACTCGATCCCGAAGTCGTCCATGATCGCGAGCCGCGCTGTGGGATCCCACGCCGAGCGGTGGACGTCGTCGATGCCCCACGAGCCACCCTGCGAGTCGGTCCACGGGTGCTTGTTGCCCTCGAGGTCGATGGTGCCGCCCGAACCCGCCTTGCCGAAGGTGTGGCCGTCGATGACCCACATGTCGACGTCGTCGATCTTCTCGACGTGCGGCATCTTGTCCTGGAGGCCCTTCGGTGCGCGCGACGTGAACAGGTCGTGCCGCTCCGTCATGTGCGCGTCGGCGTCGACGATGCGAACACCCTCCGCCAGCTTCGTCATCGCTCGCTCCCTTCCCTGCAGTGCGCGCGCACTGAGGTCGGGGCGAGCCTAGAACCGGCCGCGTAACGGCACCTCTCGGCCGGTCGCGGTTCAGCTCGTGCGCCACTCCTGCGCGCCCATGTCGCCGTAGGTGGGGATGCCGGCGGTCTCGTAGGCGAGCTGCAGGGTGCCGCTCGGATACGTGACCGATTCGACCAACCGCAGCGTGGTGGGCACGGTCCCGTTGCCGAACACCTGCTTGCCATTGCCCAGCAGCACCGGGTACATCCACAGCTCCAGCCGGTCGATGAGTCCGAACTGCAGCAGTGACTGCACCAGGTCGAGGCTGCCGATGACATGGATCTCGTCGTGACGGTCCTTGAGCGCAGCGACTTCGTCGGCGATGGACTCGCCGAGGACCGTCGATCCGGGCCAGCCCAGAGGGTCGGCGAGTGTGCGGCTGGCGACGTACTTGGGGACACGGTTGAGCAGGCCGGTGAACGGGATCTCCTCGGGCGCGTTCGGCCAGTAGTCGGCGAAGATCTCGTAGGTCCGTCGGCCGAGCAGCAGTGCGTCCATGCTCTTCGCCCGTTCGAACATGACGTCGCCGGCTTCCTCGTCGGCCAGCGGCTCCTGCCATCCGCCGTGGGCGAACGCACCGTCGGGGTCCTCGTCAGGCGCCCCCGGCGCCTGTGCGACTCCGTCGAGCGTCACGAACTCCGTCACGGTGAGCTTGCCCATGGTCGCCCGTCCCTGATCGAGGATGCCTCGTGGTGGCTGCACCGGTGCAGACCTCACCCACCTGGAGAAGTCATCGCTCCCGGACGGCGTAGCTCACGTGCGTCGCCCGGGGGGAGGGCTCGGCGCCGAGCGGCTCCAGGGCCACGCGGCCCGCGTCCACGCCCTCGAACAGGCGGACGCCGACGCCCAACAGCACGGGTGACACCGCGATCGAGAACTCGTCGATCAGGCCTGCGTTCACGTACTCCAGGATCGTCGCGCCGCCGCCGGCGATGCGGACGTCCCGGTCGCCGGCGGCCTCTCGTGCCTGGTCGAGCGCGGCCTCGATGCCGTCGTTGACGAAATGGAAGGTGGTACCGCCCGGCCGCTCCCAGGGGTCACGCTTCTCGTGCGTCACGACGAACACCGGCGTGTGGAACGGCGCCTCCTCCGGCCACGCCTGCTCGCCGGCGTCGAACATGCGCTTGCCCATCACGCTCGCGCCGGTGCGCTCGAACGTCTCCCGCGCGATGTCGTTGTCGCGCCCTTCCTCGCCGCCCTCGCCGAGCTTCAGGTTCTCCCGGAAGAACC
>JBIOHU010000264.1:0-1567 GCA_044449225.1 Gemmatimonadales bacterium
CGCCTCGATGAAGTCGGGTTCTTCTTCCTCCACCGTGACGGACGAGGGATCATCCCGCTCGGTGACCATCGCCGCAGCATATCGCTGTGTCACGAGCGCGCGAACTCGTCGACCGCCGTCCAGAACCTGTGCGACACTCCCGCGATGGCGCTTCCGGTAACCACGTCGCTTGTCGAGGACTCCGCGTCCAGGCTTGCGATCGGTGGCTGGCGATACACGCAGCGGCAGCTGTATTACGCGACCTGCGCTCGCGCGGAGACGGCGCCCTCTGACGCGGCATCCAACGGAGAGATCGGCCTCGGTGTCCTGATGATCCTTGTCGGATTGATCTTCGTCGGCATCAAGGTCATCTTCGCGTTGTTCGTGACGCTCGGCGTGGCGCTCATCCTCGCGGGCATCCTGGGGCGAATACGCCGTCCGCGATTGACCGGGCGGCTGCTGGCACTCTCGTTCGACGAGTTTCTCAGTCGCTTCGGATCGCTTCAACTGGAGGGTCTGATTCCCCCCGACAACGGTTCCGCCGCAACGGATATCGGTGATGCGCCGGCAACCATCATCACCGACACGCGCGACACTGCCGCGATGATCGCCGCCAACGCCGAACGTTCGGAGCTGTCCGCTCTACACGTCATCGTCGCGGGCGACGACCAGTCCGCTGCACCGGGCGCGCGCGTGGTCGTCGTCCACGACGCGTCCCCGCGCGGGTGCGCTTTGGTCCAGGACCTCCGCGACCTGGGGATGGACGTGGTTGATGGCGGACTACGCCCTCGTGACGTCGACGGGCCGGGGCATCAGGTCATCGAGGGAGCGCCGGCGCGCCTGCCTCGCGACCTCGGTGCGCTGCTGGAACGTGACGAGATCGACTGGCTCCTCAGTGGCCGGCGTGTCGAGATGGCCACGCTTTCGCCGGAGGTCGCGATGGACCGCGTACGCGCAGCCATCAGCCAGGCTGCGCCGCTTCTCGGCGATGCCCCTCAGCCAGCTCGCTGAGCATCTCGGGGGACAGCTCGTCGCCGGACGCCTTCGCGACTTTGGACGCCGTGAGCGCCCGCAGCGTCGCCGTCCGCCGGCCTCCTTCGAGCAGGGCCCGCTCGCCGAGGACGGCACCGGGTCCGACCTGAGCCACCGAGGCACCATCGACCTCGACTGAGAACACGCCGTCGAGGAGCACGTACATGTCGCTCCCGGCGTCGCCCTGCTCCACCAGGGTCGCGCCCTCCTTGACGGTCTCCACGCGGGGCTTGGCACCGCCTCGCATGATGCGCAGCGAGAGTTCGCGTTCCAGTGCCGTCTCGACCTGGGTGACCAGCGCGGGTGAATCCTCGTCCCCCCACGGGGTGTGTTTCCCGAACGCTTCCTGATACCAGCGCTTGAAGTCCACCAAGCCCGACTTCTGAGCCAGGTTCTGGTCACGGTCGTAGACCCAGTGGCGCGGGAAGGGGCTGGCGCCGGTGAGCTCGTGGGACGAACTCCCGTCGGAGAAGATCGTCAATGTCAGGCTGGTCCACGCCAGCGGCGCCGCCAGCTGGACGAACGGAGGTCTGTTCACCCTGCGCGGGGCCGGCAC
>JBIOHU010000265.1:0-1556 GCA_044449225.1 Gemmatimonadales bacterium
CCTCGGTCGTGAGGTTGGTGCGCTCGTAGTACACCCGGCGGCCGGGACGCGCCGCGATCAGGTCGAGGTTCTCTGCGCCCCGATCCGTCGCGTACAGGATGCGGCCGTCGAGATCGGGGGCGTTCTCGGAGAACGGATTGAGATGGAGCAGGTACGGGCCCGAGCCCTCGACGAAGACGAGCGAGCGTCCCTGGAATGCCTGTTCGGCAGCGCGCCATGGCACCTGGGCCTCGCTGACCGCATGGTTGTTCTCGAGTCGGTCGACCATCCACGGAACGGTTGCCAGGACGAGCGCGACGCCGATCCCGATCGCGAGCGCGCGCCTGTGGCGCCACACCGCGACCAGCGCGATCGCGTGAAGGATGCACACTGGCGGGAGGAGCGGGATGGAGTAGAGCGGGCCCGATACGTGTGCGAAGCCCGCGGAGAGCGCGATGCCCCAGAAGAACAAGTAGCCGATCGGGAACGCCACGCCGATCGCCAGCAGTACATACGTGCTGCGCTCGCGACGGCGGAGCCAGAACCCGGCCGCGGCGACCGCGACGCCCAGGTAACTCCCGAACAGGAACGGAGGCAACTCCACACCGTTGCGTCCGACGCCTTTCACCGCCGTCACCACCCCGAAGTCGGTTGTCGCCCACCGTTGACCGATGCTGCGAGTGCCGAAACCGAACGTGTCGCGCGGGTCGGCCGCGGTGATGGGGAACTGCGTGAAGCTCCCCGTGACGTACCGGTTGTACGCGAGCGTCGCCACGAGCAGCGGCAGAAAGCCGAGTGCTGCCCACGCGGCACTGCGGAGGAGCACGCGGCGGTCACGCCAGTACGCGACGATGGCGTACCCGCCGAACGCGACGGCCCAGAGGAACGCGTCGTACGGGCGAGTCATGAACAGGTAGCCGACCAGCACCCCGCTCACGACGAGCAGCCAGATCCGCGAGGTCCGCAGGCCGGCAAGGAACGACGCGCCGAACAGCGTGCCGAGCCCGAGCGAGAAGAGGTACCCAAGATACAGCCCGCTCTGGATCACGAGCAGCGGTGACACGGTGAGGATCGCGGTCGCGAGGAGCGCGATGCAATGGTCGGACGTCAGCTCACGGGCGAGGACGTAGGTCCCGACCACCGCGAGGACGGTGCCGAAGACGATCGCCGCCGCGGCGGTGCCGAACAGGACGTCGCCCGCGAGGAGCACGAGCGGCCAGCCGAGCGTGTACTGCGAGAAGTACATGCCGTCGCGGATGCCACTCAGCCACGGTTGGAAGACGAGCGGCATGCCGCCGCCGCTCGTGAAGATCTTTCCGGCCCGGAGCGCCTGGACCTGCCACAAGTAGACCGGCTCGTCCCGGTTCCAGGAATAGGCGGGGAAGATCTGGACGTGCACGACGATCGAGATCGCGATGGCAGCGAGCACAATCGCCCCGAGGGGCCAGTATTGGCGAACGCGCGAGCGCGCAGGGCTTGCTGCGCTGACGACAACGTCTCCCACGGTGCGAATCTACAAACCGAACATGCGTGGCTATGAGCGCGGGGTGCGGCCCATCCGGTAGTAGCCCGAGAAC